>NZ_AUTR01000079.1:0-2702 GCF_000497875.1 Pseudoalteromonas sp. S8-8 | reverse complement strand
CGCAAAAAAGCAAAACTAGAACGCGCAAGCAAACGTATTATTGAACGCCACCAATCACAAGATGGACTGGGCGAAGAGTTGATAACTCAGGACTTAAAACAAAAAGAAAAGCTGGATAGAAGTGCAGGTAAAATCACCGAGTTTTTAGCCACTCACGAAGAGAAAACAGGCAGTAAAGGCAAGCCTGTTAAAAGTAATATCACTGACCCAGATAGTGCGAAGATGACGACCTCAAAAGGGACAATTCAAGGCTACAACGGCATCGCGATAAACGATGATAAACATCAAATCATCCTGCAAGCACAAGCGTGGGGCTCAGTGGGCGAACAACAAACTTTACAGCCAGCCGTTGCACAATTAAAACAGCAGCTTGCTAAACTCAATACAGAAAAAATGGCAGATAAACACACCATCAAATTTACCGCAGACAGTGGGTTTAACAGCGAAGTAAATCTTGAGTTTATGGCGCAAAGTGGGTTCGATACCTACATTGCGGATAACCAATTTAGAAAACGAAATCCGCTATTTAAAGACAGCGAAACATACGAAACAGAGCAAGAAAAACGGCGACTAAAACGCAGCAAAGGCAAGCCTCGGTTATTTACCTCAGACGATTTTCATTATGATGAGACAACGCAAACATGCCGCTGCCCTGCAGGCAATGCCATGTGGCGAAGCGGGGTCAATGTAAACAGCCATAACCAGCAATACACGCGATTCTGTGGTTACTTAAAAGACTGTAAAACATGCCCGCTACAGCAGCAATGCATGCGAAAACCACCGATAGAAAGAGGACGACAAGTGCAGTTTATAAATAATGAATCGCGCAAAAAGCTGAGCTATGTCGATAAGATGAAAGTTAAAATAGACAGCCCAATCGGACGACGACAATACAGCAAACGGCTCGGCTGTATTGAACCGGTGTTCGGGAATATTACAGTGAACAAAGGCATGAATAAATTGACCTTACGGGGTCAAGCGAAAGTAAATGCGCAATGGCAATTGTATTGCCTTGTTCATAATATAGAAAAGCTGAAAAATACGATACATTAAAAAGGGGAAGCCCTTTTAACCTAAATTAAAGCCACTCAAACACCCGTAATCCCTTCCAAAACGCCAATTAAAACAATATCAAACACTTCTATATTCTGCATAAAAATATAGTAATCAATTGAACCAAAATAGGAACTCAGCTATGGTTTGTTTATCAATAAAAACAAATTTAAAAACGAGTTAATCTACAGGCTCGTTAGGTATACAAGGAAGTTAAGTGCCAATTTATATCAAAGTTGAACAATCCAATGAAAAGCTAGCTCACTTAGCAAAAGATCATTGGGAGCTGCCTGTTCAGATCCAAGAGCTTGAAAGTTGGTGAATGATTAATTAGGATGACACCCATCCTAATCATTAGGAAAAAAGCTAACAAAAACAGTATGAAGAGTGCATTATTATAAATAATGAATCACGCAAAAAGCTGAGCTATGTAGGCAAAATGAAAGTAAAAATAGACAGCCCAATCGGGCTACGATAGCTGTTTATTAAAAGTAATTAACAGTGACACCCATCCTAAATTTTGATCTTTTTAAAATTAAGGACTACGTTTATTTAGTGTAAAAAATAAGCAGGGTGTCTTATGGCTATCGCAAGAAAGCGTCAAGTAAGTTTGGTTGATACAAAATACTATCACTGTATTTCACGCTGTGTTCGTCGTGCATTTTTATGTGGAGAAGACCGCTTTACTGGTCAATCTTACGAGCATCGACGAGGGTGGGTTGAAGATAAGCTGCTTGAATTAGCAAAGGTATTTTGTATTGATGTATGTGCTTATGCCGTAATGAGTAATCACACCCATTTGGTACTATATGTAGATGATAAGAAAGCAAACAGGCTGAATGATAAAGCGATTGTTATTCGCTGGCATAAACTCTGTAAAGGCACATTGTTAACGCAAAAATATGTACAAGGTGAAAAGCTAAGTAAAGTTGAACTCATCTTTTTCAACCAAACGGTTAAACAATACCGCGAACGCCTAGCAAGTATTAGCTGGTTTATGCGGTTGTTAAATGAAGACATTGCGCGCAGAGCAAATAAAGAAGATAACTGCACAGGACGATTCTGGGAGGGTAGATTCAAATCGCAAGCATTACTAGATGAAGCAGCCCTTGCGGCCTGCATGGCCTATGTCGATTTAAATCCCATTAGGGCTAAAATGGCTAACACACCAGAAGAGTCAGACCATACCAGTGTACAAAAGCGCTTAACATGCGCGACAGAAGGTAAACAGCCTAAACAGTTACTACGTTTTGCAGGTATGCCACGTCAGATTATGCCTAAAGGACTGCCGTTTGAGCTTAAATCGTACCTTGAACTTGTTGAGTTAACAGGGCGAATAATACGAGAGGATAAACGCGGGTATATTGATTACATGAACCTACCTTTGTTAGAAAGGCTTAATATCTCCCCAGAGAACTGGCTAAAACTTACTACGCAATTTACGCGCGTATTCCATGGAGCAGTCGGCAGGCCCACTTCACAAGCAAGTTACTGTGAAAATTTAAAGCGTAAACGGCGATCAAATATTAGCAACTGCGAAAAGCTACTCGCATAATACTTAAGCTACTCAGTAAAACCATTCAGTAAACATTATAACTGCAATTATGTAGTTATTATCATGCGTGTAATTCAGGTTTTAACGTGCTAAT
>NZ_AUTR01000078.1:0-8231 GCF_000497875.1 Pseudoalteromonas sp. S8-8 | reverse complement strand
TTATTACGTATTAAATCATTGGCTAGCATTGGATGTGGCGTAAGCTGTACTTTGGTTATACCAAGTAAGTTTGCCACTAACGCATGCTCTAAACACCAGTACCCAATATAATAATCAGTATATTCAAATTCACAATCACATTCATGGTTGCCGTGCCAGTCGGCATCATCAAGTTGGGCATACCATTGCGATATAAACTGGTTTAGCTTCTGTGCTTGCGTATTTTTATCAAGACTAAAGGCGTCAAACAAACACTGGTAAACATCAGGGTAATAGAGGGTCTTTGCCATAGGGCGTTGTGAATCACCGAGCTTTACGGCAATAGCATCAAATAATGCATCTTTACCTTGTTCACCAATGACATCAAGCGTTTTACTAATATGCTCAGTGGGCGCGTCGCAGGCAACGAGTAACGACAGCCACCAAAGCGTATAAATATAGCGATTTATATTCGCAGAGCCACACGCATCGCCAGCGCCTCCAAGTTGCTCAAAATCAACACGGTAAAGCTGATGGGGTTGTGGAATGTTATTAGCTACCAAGGTGAGCTGTTCACGATAAGGTAAAATAGCGAGTACAAAAGGGCGTAGTTCATCAATAGAGGCACCATAAGAATAATGCGCTACAGCTCGCATAATCGCTAGTTGAAACAATCTCTGAGCCACATCAACGCGCTGAGTAGGGGAGGTAAATACAGCGTCGTCGAGTGCGGCTTGTGTTTCAGTTAGAGCTTCATCAAGGTCACTCGTAAGTGTTTGAAAGTAGCCTTCATCCTGACGGTTATCACGTAACATCCATGTCATCCTTTAAGATGAACTAAATCTTTAGGGTAATACGGGTGGTCAATAAAGCTACTGTCGTCAATATTATAAAGTTTAACGACTAAAGCTGCTTCCCAGCTCCAATACCCAATGTAAGCATCCGTATCCATCAAATGATAGTCGGGTGAATCTATCAGTTTATACCATGCATCGAGGTATGCTTTCATTAAAGAAGGTTGTTGCTCAGGGTCTGCTGCAATGACATCGTGTAGCTTTTTAAATCGTTTTTTGAATAATAAATCATTAGAAACTGCTCGCTCAGTGTCTCCCATTTTCAATGCAATAGAGTCGAACAATACATCAAGACCTTGATTAGCGATTAATTTTAGAGCCTGCGCGTAATACCTATCACCCATATCTAAAC
Source organism: Pseudoalteromonas sp. S8-8 (assembly GCF_000497875.1). Lineage (NCBI taxonomy): Bacteria > Pseudomonadati > Pseudomonadota > Gammaproteobacteria > Alteromonadales > Pseudoalteromonadaceae > Pseudoalteromonas > Pseudoalteromonas sp. S8-8. Next base: position 7,046 of record NZ_AUTR01000078.1, on the reverse strand, counting down.
AATAAGCAAAAGCGAGCCAGTCGAGCCAGTTTTCAAGATAGTCAGTGCGAATTTCCTCCCATCCAATGCGATCTTTTTGTTCATTTGCAGGCAAGGCGTCAGCATAGTCTTTTTGCCATTGACGGTATTCAAGTGCTTCAAGTAAGTGAGGTTTAAGCTCAGTTAAATTGTCTCCGCGGGAGTAGCGTTCTTGAAGCAAACGAACTACATAATCAACCAACCCAAAAGATAATTTCATTTTAACTTCTGCAGAAAACTCATTGTTATGTTTAACATCATTTAAGTAATCTTCGATAGTTTCTATACTAAATTCTACTTGTTCATCAAAGTAAGCTTTGCTTTTTAATTTATCTCTTAACATTTCTACTCCTAAAATCCTTGGGGTGTCCCAATGATATTACCTTGCTTATTTAGCTCTTTAACTAATAAATTACCGTCAGGTTTATTGCGAATTAGTATCTTTTCAACTGAGCCGTCATTTGTACGTATTGCTTTCAAAATTTTTGCTCGTTCTTTCCTGCTTAGTCCTGCTTTTTGTAAGCGTTTATCAGTAACCCAATCATCGCTCATTTGCTTGCCGTCACCAGTCATTCCTAGTCTGGCCTTGTTGTACTTGGCTTCAGTAATGGCTGTTTTTGGTGGTTCGAATTCATCGAGAGCCTTGTTTACGCGATTGCCAATCTCACTGGCTGCGCCTTTAACGCCTTGGTCTATTTTGGGCGCTATTTCATCAAGCTGTTTAATCGTGGCTTGCATGCCGTCTATGGCAAGCTGTGGCAGCAGTAGGTCGTATCGCCAACTTGTTGATATTTCATGAATAGTAAACTGACTATTTAATAGCACTTTTACTCTTTAAGCGCAGCGCCTCTAGCCCGCGTTGTGAATAATTCATTTAAAATATTGTTTGCACAAAGAGAAAATAATGAGAAGTAAATGAGGGACCCAATTTGAAATACAGCCAAAGGCTAGGGCGCTAATCTTTTAAGGCTGTAGCGTCTAGCCAGCATCCATGTTGTTAAAAAACGGGTTAAATTAATACTTAACGTGTTGGAACAGCGGCGATTACTTCTTCATCATTATTATCGCGCTCAAAGTTTAAGTTAAACTGGCCTTGACGAGTGATAGTAAAAATAGCGCGCTGCCAATCTTCCACTTCATTTTTAATGGCGTGGTCAAATAACGTTTTAAACAACGCTGTTATGTTTTCAGATACAGCAATTGCATGCTGTGTTTCGTCATCTGCTTTTATAAGGTGGGCCTTGCATTCAAGTACATTGCTATTTTCGCAATCTAAAATGAGGAGTGCTTCATGCCATTGCTCATCAATTTATTTATGTATTCTTTAATATTAACAGCTTATTTTCTAACAATAAAACCTGACAATTGTTTTTCCACAGTTCATAATAGCTACTTAAATCTATATTAATTTCAAGTAATGGTGCAGCAATGTACCAACTTAAATAATAGTCATTATCGATCCCGAATAAGGCTTCAAAAAACGCAAATGTTACTTCATTATCATTTCTTTTTGAGTCTCTAATTAAGTCTCCGAACTCATCAAAAAGCCAATAATGCGGGATATCATCATCTATGTGAGACTCGAACTCAGTAGGCGTTACAAATTTAATTTCAAAATCATTTGTTGCACTTCGTAGCTCATCATCCAAGTTTTCTAATAAACTAACTTGTTCCAATATAAAGTTTTTGGCATGAGATACGATTGCTTCATCGCTAATACTAGTACTTCTTTTGACTTCTTTAATTGATAAAACGTTCTCTATTACTTGAGTTAGACTCTCTTGTTCTGGAAGGAATTGTGTCATCTGATTAATATTATTAATTATTCCTTCCTCATGAAATATATAAGTGAAATGGGATTTATCAAATTCTTGTGTACCTTGGCAAAAGCATATCCAATCTTTAATTAAATTATCCATAAGTTCTCGCTTTTTTATTTAGGTAATGTTCTGGCCAACTTAAACTGGATACTCTAATTTGATAATTTCAAATTCTACAGACGATAGAATATTATTCGCTGAATGTAGACGCACTAAGTTGTAATATATTTGGCTTTGCATTCAAGTACATTGTTATTCTCGCAATCTAAAATAAGCTGAGCTTCAAGCCACGGCTCTTTTATTTGCTGATAAAGGTATTGACCTAGGTGTTGCTGGGTGTTTTCTATATCGAGTTGCATATACTATCATTAGTATTATAAATAAATTTTGAATTAACTGATCAAGCATAAAGTTTATGGATATTTGCTAGCTTAGAAACATCGTATCAAGGAATTCTTGGAAGTTATTAAAAGCTTCGTAAAAAACAGGCGATAATTCATCCGATTCATTATGATCCCATATTACTACTTTAGGGTTTGTTGTATCCCTCTTGAAGTCTAGGCATAAAAAATCACCGCCATAAAGATAAGCAAAAGGTAAAACCTCGGCCCCAACCAAGTCTTCGTTTGCTGTAAGTCTTTCCTCAATCTGAGCAATTACTACTTTAACTTCGTATTGCTTAAACTCATTACCGAGCTTTTCATCTTCTGAAACTATTAAAAACCTTTCCAATACGCGCTCTTCAGAGTTAATTTTTATAGTAATTTTATCTGGGCATCCACCATTAAATTCTAAAATAAACTCCCTGTAGCTAATCGGTAAGTTAATATTAAAAAACATTTCTAATGAATCTAACTCATCATGTGTAATTGAAACTCTTTTTTTTAAATTTAAATCTTTCATTATGCTATCGTTTTCCGTGTACCACTACATGCAGCAATTGCATGCTGTGTTTCGTCATCAGGTTTAATAAAGTGAGCTTTGCATTCAAGTATATTGTTGTTTTCGCAATCTAAAATAAGGAGAGCTTCATGCCATGGCTCTTTTATTTGTTGATAAAGGTACTGACCTAGGTGTTGCGGGATGTTTTTTATGTCGGGTTGCATGTGCTGTCCTTAGCGTTACTTTTGAGAGAGTTTTGAGAGAGAAACTGTTTTAGCTATAGAGTATAAATCCAACTTTCAAATTCTTCAGCCTCCTCTATGCTGTTAAGTTCTGAGATCCAACGTACTTCTTCTTTTATATCCTCATTTCCAATTACAGAAAAAACTATTATTGGGTTTTGTGCAAATGAATTAAAAAATCCAGATTGATGAACATTGATTAGTGCCTCAACAATACAGTTAAAGATAATGTTTCTATGTTTTGATTTTTCGGAACTGCTATTGGCTTTACTACTTAGAAAAAATAGTTCCTTAGATATTTCATTAAAATGTTTTGCTCCTGCACCTTCAAACTGCCATTCTCCTGGGCTCCACTTATAATAAGTTGCATCACTTGGATCATCACTTATTAATTCATTTAGATAATCTTTAGTATTTGCAGAAGGGGCTACAGATGCTGCTTCAGAGTCACTATATAATGCGAAACTATAAAAATTGGACTGCCCATGATTTGCTTTTAGTTCTAAGCAACAATCTTTAATAGCCGATTCAATTTTTTTTCTAAGTAAAGGCATATCCATGAATTTCTCTCTTTAATAAAGTGTATGTATAGTATCGTTTGCAAAATGCTTTTTGATTTCTTGTAAGGCTTTAATTATTGACTCTTTTGATGGGCTGTTTTGCTCAACTTTAACTAAGTAATCTCTGACAGCTTTTGCTGCTTTTGTACTATGGTTTTTGTTCGGCGCCCATCCTAAGTTTTCAGGCCCTTTGTACCAGTCTATATCATACCTTTCTACAATATCTTTACTTTCGTCAAGATATTCAATCATTTTTTTACCCCGCCCTTTTTTAAATATAGAATGATGGGCATGCGGGTTCTGCATACTTTCAGGTGGTTCTCCTGCGCCATATTTTCTTAGTAGTTTACCCCAGCTTGGTTCTGTTTCACCTTCCACAGGACCAAATTTTCTATTTTTCACTGCGGCCCCCTTTAAATCATTTCCTTTCGGCGCATCTAACTCATTCGCAACGGTCTTTTTAGGTTTACCCACAATACCGGTGCTTTTCGGCGGTTCGAATTCATCGAGGGCTTTGTTTACGCGATTGCCAATCTCACTGGCTGCGCCTTTAACGCCTTGGTCTATTTTGGGCGCTATTTCATCAAGCTGTTTAATCGTGGCTTGCATGCCGTCTATGGCTAGTTGTGGCAGTAGTAGGTCGTATTGCCAACTTGTTGATATTTCGTGAAGTGTATCGCGCAGGCCTTTTATAAAGGCTTTTACTTCGCTGGCTGCTTGTTTGCCTAGGTCTTGCCAGTTTATTTTACGTAAATACTGAACGGGGTCGCCTTTGCCCAACTTGCGTAACACTGCAATTGCGGCTTCTATTGTGTCGCCGCTGTTTTTAATCACCACTTTACCAACACCTTTTACCGCGGAGCCGAGCACAGGCACTAAACCTATCGCGGTGAGCGTAAAGGCAATCCAGCCATCATTGTCGTTGGCTTTATCGTCATCAGTCAGCAGCATTACATTGGCTAAAATATCTCGCACGTCCATGACTTGGTCAATAACCGGTATCATTGAAATAATACTGCCTACCACAATCTGCGCCGTTGTAGGGTCTTTATTAAAGTCGCCTTGCAGTGCTCCCCATAACCAATCACCCGCTTGGCTGGCTATGTTGCTTGCTTCATCAAGTGTTGCTGCTTGCCCAGCTCTGCTCATTTGTATGGCAGAGGCGGGGGTTATTTGCCCATAAAGCGGGTTCGGTGTCGTGTTATCTTGAGGTTCATACTCGCGCGTATCTTCCCCATATTGAACAGTAAACTGACTATTTAATAGCACTTTTACTCTTTAAGCGCAGCGCCTCTTAACCTCTTTGTGAATAATTCACTTAAAGCCATGTTGCACAAAGAGAAAAGAATGAGAAGAAAATGAGGGCGTTAACTATAAAAAGCAGTCATTATTTGAAAGGCTAGGGCGCTAATCTTTAAAAGAGTGCAGCACCTAGCCTAACAACATCCATGTTGTTAAAGAGCGGTATATCCTGAAGTAGTTAATTCGGGTAGAAAGAGCTACTCATCTGGATCGTAAAGCTTGGCAATAAACTCATCGAAATCATCAGCAATTTTTACGATGCTTTCAGGTAACTTATTATTTATTGGGTCAAAAGGAGTTTGATCTTCAAACTCATGATCTTTATAAAATATTTGCCCATAAGAATCTTCTCTGGTTGAGAGTATAATAAAATTACTAGAATGCGTATTAGCAATATAAATCAAGCCTTGTGGTAATAAATTATTCATTGGCTTATTTTTATATTTAATATCATTTGTTACTCTTCCACCGATACTAAAAAAAAATTTAATATCATCACCTTGGAGTCTTAGTTTTTTTGCTTGAAAGTCGATAGCACATTTTTCTGGAACCCCTCCATTGTTTTGCAATAGAAAAAATTTATAGGGTTCTGGTAGCTTGAGGCTGAGTTCTTCCTCAGCATTTTTTATATCTTCAGCTGAAAGATTTTTATCTGATAGCGTCATAATTAAGCTCATTATAAATAGCCCTTCTATCGTGAAGCAGATGCCCCACCTTTATGTGTAAAAATATCATGTATCTCTTGATCAATTAATAACATAGATGATTGATCTCCATGATGATGCCATGTGAAATCTAATGGAGATTTATCCGGCCATTGCCCAACTCGGTCCCCTTTAATTCGTCTTTTTATTCCAAACTTTTCTGTCAAATACTGGTCACCTTTTTGGTTTGACAACTGCTCCCATGCCTTTGAAAAGTCGCCAACTTCAGGTAATTCAATATACCTTTCTTTAACACCTGTCATATTTTCGATTTTTACATTCGCTATTGAGTATTCATTAAAATCAGGATATCGACTTCCATCAGGTGGGCCTGATATATAGGGTATTTCAATATCGACTTGGCCCAATGAGGATGTTTCCATATTTGGCTTACCATATATAATGGTATCAGTGAGTTCATCGTATCGAACCGTTCCCCCATTTTCGAGCCATTTTTTAAACTCAGGAGCGTTTGGTCCTGCATTTGTTCTTAATAAGCCATTTATATCCCTAAACTGCCCTTTAGTATTTAGCTCAATTGGTTTTGCATTTACAAAGCTGAGAGCATACTTTCGACCTGGTTGTAATGCCGCATCGGGCTTGTCAATGCGCTCAATTAATTTAGGTTGCTCAGGCGATACTGTGTGCGAGATGGTTTTATTTAGCTGTTTGCGTTTAAGTATATCGGCCATATCAACCAGTGCGCGATTGGCGCTGGCAAGGTGTTTTGATTTACTCGCTGCAGAAGCGGCAACACCCACCCCGCCTGTTAATATCGCTAATAATATTTCAAAGGCCATTACACCGGTTATACGTTGTTTATCTACGTACGAATGGGCTTCAATATAGTCATACGGAAAGCGCGCGAGTGTATTGCGGGTATCTTCATCGTCCATTAAGGCGAGTAATAATTCAAAGGCATCTGATAATGCACTGGTTGTTTTTTGGCTAAAGGCTAAAATTGTTTCAAGTTCGTGCTTAACCGCGTGTTTATCACCACTGGCAATAGCGTCAATCATTCTAAAGCAGGCAGAATACACACTGATATTTACATCAATCCCTAATACGATTAAATCAGCGATACCCGTTACAAGGGATTTTGCGCCTTGATACAGGCCCGTTGCGCGTGCACCGGTTTCAATCATCCATTGGGTGAAAAAGTCTTCTTGCTCAAAAATAGCATCGCCAATAGCTGCTTGTTTGCTTATTTCATCAAGCATGGAGGTGAGATGTTGTTTAAAGTCGTTACGCAGTTGGATGAGTTGTTGCTCATCAGCTTGAGTGGTTGCACGCAGCAAAACATCACTTTTACCTTGCGGTAAATTAGCCAAGGTGGCTACACCGTTTGCCAGTGAGCCGGTATGTTCAATGCCCTCATTATCGATAACAATATAGTCAATACCATCAACGGGCGAACCATCATCATAAAGGTATTCAAGTTCAAGCTGAGCGAGTGTACTTGCGGATAACGTATTGTCACCCAAATCAAACGCAGTCACTTGGCTAATGTTAACAGGG
>NZ_AUTR01000077.1:0-6772 GCF_000497875.1 Pseudoalteromonas sp. S8-8 | reverse complement strand
TTATTACGTATTAAATCATTGGCTAGCATTGGATGTGGCGTAAGCTGTACTTTGGTTATACCAAGTAAGTTTGCCACTAACGCATGCTCTAAACACCAGTACCCAATATAATAATCAGTATATTCAAATTCACAATCACATTCATGGTTGCCGTGCCAGTCGGCATCATCAAGTTGGGCATACCATTGCGATATAAACTGGTTTAGCTTCTGTGCTTGCGTATTTTTATCAAGACTAAAGGCGTCAAACAAACACTGGTAAACATCAGGGTAATAGAGGGTCTTTGCCATAGGGCGTTGTGAATCACCGAGCTTTACGGCAATAGCATCAAATAATGCATCTTTACCTTGTTCACCAATGACATCAAGCGTTTTACTAATATGCTCAGTGGGCGCGTCGCAGGCAACGAGTAACGACAGCCACCAAAGCGTATAAATATAGCGATTTATATTCGCAGAGCCACACGCATCGCCAGCGCCTCCAAGTTGCTCAAAATCAACACGGTAAAGCTGATGGGGTTGTGGAATGTTATTAGCTACCAAGGTGAGCTGTTCACGATAAGGTAAAATAGCGAGTACAAAAGGGCGTAGTTCATCAATAGAGGCACCATAAGAATAATGCGCTACAGCTCGCATAATCGCTAGTTGAAACAATCTCTGAGCCACATCAACGCGCTGAGTAGGGGAGGTAAATACAGCGTCGTCGAGTGCGGCTTGTGTTTCAGTTAGAGCTTCATCAAGGTCACTCGTAAGTGTTTGAAAGTAGCTTTCATCCTTACGGTTATCACGTAACATCCATGTCATCCTTTAAGGTGAACTAAATCTTTAGGGTAATACGGGTGGTCAATAAAGCTACTGTCGTCAATATTATAAAGTTTAACGACTAAAGCCGAACCCCAGCACCAGTAGCCAATGTAAGCATCCGTATCCATTAAGTGGTAATCAGGGCTTCCTTCGGCTTTATACCATGCATCAAGATATGCTTTCACTAATTCAGGTCGCTGCTCGGGTGTCCCTTCAATAACACTGTATAACTTACCAAAACGTTTTTTGAATAACGGCATTGTTGCAGCTTGGCGTTCACTATCTCCCATCGCGATAGCGAGGTTATCGAGTAAAGCATCTTGCCCTTGATTAGCTATAAGCTCAAATGCTTTTAGGTAATAGTCTTCACCCATGCCCAAGCAGTAGGCAAAGGTAAGCCAAATAATTGTGCGCCTTAAATCATCTTCGTGTAACTCCTCCCAATCGATACGATTTTTTTGCTCATTTGCAGGCAAGGCGTCAGCATAGTCTTTTTGCCATTGACGGTATTCAAGTGCTTCAAGTAAATGAGGCTTAAGCTCAGTTAAGTTGTCTCCGCGAGAGTAACGTTCGTGAAGCAATCTTGAGGTGTAATCTACGAGTCTAAAAGAAAACCTCATTTTTGAATTAACAGTTAAGCTGTTATCATTTTTTAGGTCATCAATGTATTCTTGAATTGTTTCAAGACTAAATTCTACTTGTTCATCAAAGTAAGCTTTACTTTTTAATTTATCTCTAAGCATTTTTTCTTCCTAAAAGCCTAGGGGTGTACCGATGACACTCCCACTAATATCTAATTTTTTTACAACAAGCGTACCATCAGGCTTATTGCGTATTAATATTTTTTCAACTGAGCCATCATTTTTATCTAGGCTTTTCAAAATTTTCGATCGTTCTTTCCTACTTAGCCCTGCTTTTTCAAGTCTTTCATCATTAAGCCACTTGTCACTCATTTGCTTGCCGTCACTAGTCATTCCTAGCCTGGCCTTGTTGTACTTGGCTTCAGTAATGGCTGTTTTTGGTGGCGGGCCTATATAAGAATAAATACCATCAATGCCCGTTTCGCCCATTTTATACTGACCATTTGTATTACCGATGGGTTTATAGTTTTTTGATGTCATTAACGCATGGGCATTATATTCACCTGCGGCTGCTTTTCTATGATTAAGTGATTTAAATATGTCTTTAAAATCATCAGGTGTTTTCAGGCTTAAGCGACTCGCTGCTTTAGCCCCTTTAAGCTCATTACTAATTGGCGCATCTAATTCATTCGCAACGCTCTTTTTAGGTTTACCCACAATACCGGTGCTTTTCGGCGGTTCGAATTCATCGAGGGCTTTGTTTACGCGATTGCCAATCTCACTTGCTGCGTCTTTAACGCCCTGGTCTATTTTGGGCGCTATTTCATCAAGCTGTTTAATCGTGGCTTGCATGCCGTCTATGGCAAGCTGTGGCAGCAGCAAATCATATTGCCAACTTGTTGATATTTCGTGAAGTGTATCGCGCAGGCCTTTTATAAAGGCTTTTACTTCGCTGGCTGCTTGTTTACCTAGGTCTTGCCAATTTATTTTACGTAAATACTGAACAGGGTCGCCTTTGCCCAACTTGCGTAACACTGCAATTGCGGCTTCTATTGTGTCGCCGCTGTTTTTAATCACCACTTTACCGACGCCTTTTACCGCGGAGCCGAGCACCGGTACTAAACCTATCGCGGTGAGCGTAAAGGCAATCCAGCCATCACTGTCGTTGGCTTTATCGTCATCAGTCAGTAGCATTATATTGGCTAAAATATCCCGCACGTCCATGACTTGGTCAATAACAGGTATCATTGAAATAATACTGCCTACCACAATCTGCGCCGTTGTAGGGTCTTTATTAAAGTCACCTTGCAGTGCTCCCCATAACCAATCACCTTGCAGTGCTCCCCATAACCAATCACCTTGCAGTGCTCCCCATAACCAATCACCTGCTTGGCTGGCTATGTTGCTTGCTTCATCAAGTGTTGCTGCTTGCCCAGCTCTGCTCATTTGTATGGCAGAGGCGGGGGTTATTCTTTTATAAAGTGGGTTTGGCGTGGTGTTATCTTGTGGTTCAAACTCGCGCGTATCTTCGCCGTATTGAACAGTAAATTGACCATTTGGTACGTCGGTTAATTGCGCTATCCCGTCTTCATCTAGCTGGCCTGTGCTTTGTGTTCCATCATCAAATTTAATTGTATAAGGTGCGTTTTTTACAGGGCTGCCATCTTGATAAACATAAAGTAAATCCACTACGCTTGACGTTGTTGCAGCAATACCTGCGTCATTAATGGTTATATCACTAATGCGGCTAATATTGGCAGGGCTTGCATTGCTCGGTGCCCGCGCTGTTTGTGGACTAGTTATGTTGTAATCAACTGGGCCATCAAAGGTTATAAATGTGCCATCGAGTGTAAGTACGTTAGTGGCGGTAATATCAACATTGCCTTGACTGTCGAGTTTTATCTCGCCGCCTGCGTTGTGAATAATTAAATCGCCATTACCTGAGCCCGTAATGCTTATATTATCGTTTGTTTGTAAAAACGTAGAGCCATTAGGCACATTAAGCTTTTACTTTTTAAGCGCAGCGTCTCTAGCCCTCTTTGTGAATAATTTACTCAAAAAACATATTGCACAAAGAGAAAAGAATGAGAAGTAAATGAGGGACCCAATTTGAAATACAGCCAAAAGCTAAGGTACTAATTTTAAAAGGCTGTAGCACCAGCAAGCATCCATGTTGTTAAAGGGCGGTTAAATTATTGCTTAACGTGTTGGAACAGCGGCGATTACTTCTTCATCGTTATTATCGCGTTCAAAGTTTAAGTTAAATTGGCCTTTACGCGTCATTGTAAAAATAGCACGTTGCCAATCTTCCACTTCATTTTTAATGGCGTGGTCAAATAACGTTTTAAACAACGCTGTTATATTGTCAGATACAGCAATTGCATGCTGTGTTTCGTCATCTGCTTTAAAGTGAGCTTTGCACTCAATCACATTATTATTATCGCAATCTAAAATAAGCTGTGCTTCAAGCCACGGAGCATCAATTTGTTGATAAAGATACTGACCTAGGTGTTGCGGGATGTTTTTAATGTCGGGTTGCATTTGCTGTCCTTAGCGTTACTTTACATCATTAATCATTGCTCAATGAGTACGACGATTGATTTACCTTGCTCAGCCGCATCTCTAAAGGTTACAAAGTACTTGTCTCGAACTAGCTCATACGCTTCGGGGTTTACTTCGTCGATACCATCTTGCTCAATTTCAGCAATAATTTGCTGACCTTCCAAATTGCTAATATCGAAGTCGTATTTTTCTTCCATTATGGTATATAAATCTTTGACCATATCAGCAGGAAAAAATCCGAAAGTACCGCTAATATCAGCGTCAGGTGGTAGTAGCTTATGAGGGAAAAAGTTAAAACTAGCAATAAGTAATAAGCGGCTATTACCAGCGATGGCATCCCACAATTGCAGTGCTGGCTCAAAGCCGCGCAGGTTTATTTCGATTGACTGCCAATGAATGGCTTCTTCTTCAGTAATTTCCAGTAACTGTTGGTATTTGCTTTCATCATCACCGTTAAGCGAGGTCGGGTAACTTTCTTCGTCAATAAGTAATAAGTGAATTAAGCTGCTCATAGGTAATAGGCTCGTGTTGTGTGATTAGCGAACTAATCAATTAAAAATAAGGGTAGATAAAGTGAATTGGTTTGGCATTGCCAGCCGTGCAGGTCTTTGCCTAATTTAGCCATAGTAAGCGCATTTAAACAGATAAAGCCTTCTTCCATATCTTTGTAATCACCAAATTTGCATTCATCAGTATGCCATTTTATGGCTTTATCAATACTGGCTTGCCAAAGTGTTATATCGGCTGATGTTAAAGCAGAAATCGCTTCGATTAACGGGAGGATATACTGTAATACATCTTTATCCTTGGTGTTTTTGGTTTCAAGTAAGGCGGCATCAATATCGCTTTGCTCAGGTGTGCCACCTGTAACAATATTTTTTAATAATTCAACATATTGGAGTTTGGCTTGATGTTGAACACTCGATAGTTTTATTTCACTGTGTTTAAGTTTTTCTAAAACTTCCTGCTCAGCAAAAAGAAGAACAATATTGAGATCTTGTTGAATAGTCCAATCGTTATGACTTGTTTTTAACTCAGGGTCAAAACCTCGTAAAAATGCAAAAGGTGCTGCTTTTTCGAAGTATGATTTAGTTTCAGGGAAATTTTCTAATACATAGTATGCATATGCTAATTCAATATATTTATTAGCTACCACAAAGGTGGCTTGCTGCCTCACTTCTATATAAACAGAATTGTCTAGTATTTGAGGTGTTCGCTTAGTTAAAACAATAGGAGCACGTTTAAATAGTCGCTCAAAGTCAATTTCACATTTATTTAAATTTAACATTAAAATTTCTCTACGGTAAAGGTTGTAATTTTCCACCAATTATTTTGCCGTTATCTTCAACAGCTTCGATAACTAATTTACTTATTTTTGGATCGCCATCTTCAATAGCATCGAATAAATTTTCACCTAATTGATTCTGAGCTTGGTATTTTTTAGATTTTTTCATGCTAGCCAGAGTGTTATCAATCCATTTATCAGTCATTTGATCTCCCTTTTTGGCTCCTTTAGTAAGTTTGGCACCAGGTCCTTTAGCTTCTACAATAAAGTATTCTAGCACGTTGCCGTCTTTATCACGCTTAGCCCAAACTTGGTCAAAACCGGGCCCAGGACCAAAACCTAATTCCATTTTCGCAGGTGGCGGTGGCTTAGAAAAGTGTTTTGCCATATATGCACTTGCAGCACGTTCTCCTTTAACCTCGGTCAGCTTCGCTTTAAATGCGCCAATGCGGCTACTAGAATCTTTATCATTAATAGCTTTGGCTAGTTTTTTCTTATATGCCGTTTCATAGTCCGCTAGGTTTTTGTAATGGGCATCAAGAGCAGGGTTTCTTACTAACTTAAGTGCTGACACTTGCGTTGTTACGCCTCGATTGGTACCTGGTTGTAATGCCGCATCGGGCTTGTCAATGCGCTCAATTAATTTAGGTTGCTCAGGCGATACTGTGTGCGATATTGTTTTATCTAGCTGTTTGCGCTTAAGTATATCGGCCATATTAACCAGTGCGCGATTGGCGCTGGCAAGGTGTTTTGATTTACTCGCTGCAGAAGCGGCAACACCCACCCCGCCTGTTAATATCGCTAATAATATTTCAAAGGCCATTACACCGGTTATACGTTGTTTATCTACGTACGAATGGGCTTCAATATAGTCATACGGAAAGCGCGCGAGTGTATTGCGGGTATCTTCATCGTCCATTAAGGCGAGTAATAATTCAAAGGCATCTGATAATGCACTGGTTGTTTTTTGGCTAAAGGCTAAAATTGTTTCAAGTTCGTGCTTAACCGCGTGTTTATCACCACTGGCAATAGCGTCAATCATTCTAAAGCAGGCAGAATACACACTGATATTTACATCAATCCCTAATACGATTAAATCAGCGATACCCGTTACAAGGGATTTTGCGCCTTGATACAGGCCCGTTGCGCGTGCACCGGTTTCAATCATCCATTGGGTGAAAAAGTCTTCTTGCTCAAAAATAGCATCGCCAATAGCTGCTTGTTTGCTTATTTCATCAAGCATGGAGGTGAGATGTTGTTTAAAGTCGTTACGCAGTTGGATGAGTTGTTGCTCATCAGCTTGAGTGGTTGCACGCAGCAAAACATCACTTTTACCTTGCGGTAAATTAGCCAAGGTGGCTACACCGTTTGCCAGTGAGCCGGTATGTTCAATGCCCTCATTATCGATAACAATATAGTCAATACCATCAACGGGCGAACCATCATCATAAAGGTATTCAAGTTCAAGCTGAGCGAGTGTACTTGCGGATAACGTATTGTCACCCAAATCAAACGCAGTCACTTGGCTAATGTTAACAGGG
>NZ_AUTR01000076.1:0-4816 GCF_000497875.1 Pseudoalteromonas sp. S8-8 | reverse complement strand
AACCAGTGCGCGATTGGCGCTGGCAAGGTGTTTTGATTTACTCGCTGCAGAAGCGGCAACACCCACCCCGCCTGTTAATATCGCTAATAATATTTCAAAGGCCATTACACCGGTTATACGTTGTTTATCTACGTACGAATGGGCTTCAATATAGTCATACGGAAAGCGCGCGAGTGTATTGCGGGTATCTTCATCGTCCATTAAGGCGAGTAATAATTCAAAGGCATCTGATAATGCACTGGTTGTTTTTTGGCTAAAGGCTAAAATTGTTTCAAGTTCGTGCTTAACCGCGTGTTTATCACCACTGGCAATAGCGTCAATCATTCTAAAGCAGGCAGAATACACACTGATATTTACATCAATCCCTAATACGATTAAATCAGCGATACCCGTTACAAGGGATTTTGCGCCTTGATACAGGCCCGTTGCGCGTGCACCGGTTTCAATCATCCATTGGGTGAAAAAGTCTTCTTGCTCAAAAATAGCATCGCCAATAGCTGCTTGTTTGCTTATTTCATCAAGCATGGAGGTGAGATGTTGTTTAAAGTCGTTACGCAGTTGGATGAGTTGTTGCTCATCAGCTTGAGTGGTTGCACGCAGCAAAACATCACTTTTACCTTGCGGTAAATTAGCCAAGGTGGCTACACCGTTTGCCAGTGAGCCGGTATGTTCAATGCCCTCATTATCGATAACAATATAGTCAATACCATCAACGGGCGAACCATCATCATAAAGGTATTCAAGTTCAAGCTGAGCGAGTGTACTTGCGGATAACGTATTGTCACCCAAATCAAACGCAGTCACTTGGCTAATGTTAACAGGGTTTGCATTGCTCGGTGCCCGCGCTGTTTGTGGGCTGGTTATGTCGTAATCAACTGGGCCATCAAAGGTTATAAATGTGCCATCGAGTGTAAGTACGTTAGTGGCGGTAATATCAACATTGCCTTGACTGTCGAGTTTTATCTCGCCGCCTGCGTTGTGAATAATTAAATCGCCATTACCTGAGCCCGTTATACTTATATTATTGTTTGTAAAAACGTAGGGCCATTAGTTTGGAGTTTTTCAAATTAGTTGCCGTAATAAGCTTTTACTCTTTAAGCGCAGCGCCTCTAGCCCTCTTTGTGAATAATTTACTCAAAAAACATATTGCACAAAGAGAAAAGAATGAGAAGTAAATGAGGGCGTTAGCCATAAAAAATAGCAATTATGTGAAAGGCTAGGCGCTAATTGTTAGCGCTTAGCCTCGCAACATCCGTGTTGTTAAAGAGTGGGGTAAATTAATACTTAATGTGTTGACCGCGGTTATTACTTCTTCATCGTTATTATCGCGTTCAAAACTTAAACCAAATTGGCCTTGGCGAGTAATGGTAAAAATAGCGCGTTGCCAATCTTCCACTTCATTTTTAATTGCATGATCAAATAATGTTTTAAACAGCGCAATTATATTTTCAGATACAGCAATTGCATGCTGTGTTTCGTCATCTGCTTTTATAAAGTGGGCTTTGCACTCAACCCCCGCATTATTTTCGCAATCTAAAATAAGCTGAGCTTCAAGCCATGGTTCATCAATTTGTTGATAAAGATACTGACCTAGGTGTTGCGGGATGTTTTTAATGTCGGGTTGCATTGGCTATCCTTAGCACTAGAAATTATTTTAATTAGGTTAGACTGTAATAACTATTATATGAATTTATTACAAATTATTTTATTTTTTCTAAGTAATTTTCAAATTCAGGATCTCTATATCCATCAGTTGTTAGTTGGGTGGTTTTTTGCATTAAATCGATTTCTTTATCACTAGGGTCGCTAAACTGTAATGAGATAAATGTATTGGCGTGATCAGAAACTGCTTTTTTAATATCTAAGATCACCTCAAGTACTATCTCGCTAAAAAATTGTGTTATTTGTGCATCAGTTAGATCTTCACTATATAGGTCATCAAATATTTCTTCTATTTTTTCATTGATTTCGTTAAAGCTCTTATATTCATAAAAAATATTTTCCCACTCAGATACTGAATATTTGAGTATAGGCCAATCATTTTCAGGAAATTTTTCTTTTTTCTTTTCTAAATAATGCTTAGAATTCCAAGAAAAACCAAACGAACTAAAACCAGAATCACAATGAACGGCTATTGTATTAAAGTCCTTTTTTTCAGTAATTAATTTTTTCAAGAGCGCTTTATAAATATCACTTAGGTCTTCGATAAGTTGATTTTTTTCTTGTTCAAGATTCATATTGTTCTACCTTTCGATATTGTTGCCCATTGCTCTAATACTTTGAGTGGACCTCCCTGCTTTTACTAGACAGTTTCTATTTCTTTAAGCGCAGCGCTTCTTAAGCTCTTTGTGAATGTTTTACTGAAGGCCATGTTGCATAAAGAGGAAAGAATGAGAAGTAAATGAGGGCGTTAACCGTAAAAAGCAGCTATTATGTGAAAGGTTAGGGCGTTAATTTTTAGCGCCTAACTTCACAACATCTATGTTGTTAAAGAGCAAATTAATACTTAATGTGTCTGAACAGCGGCTATTACTTCTTCATCGTTATTATCGCGCTCAAAGTTTAAGTTAAACTGGCCTTGACGAGTGATAGTAAAAATAGCGCGTTGCCAATCCTCAACTTCGTTTTTAATCGCATGGTCAAATAACGTTTTAAACAGCGCAGTGATATTTTCAGATACAGCAATTGCATGCTGTGTTTCGTCATCTGGTTTAATAAAATGGGCTTTGCACTCAATCACATTATTATTGCAATCTAAAATAAGCTGAGCTTTAAGCCACGGAGCATCAATTTGTTGATAAAGATACTGACCTAGGTGTTGCGGGATGTTTTTAATGTCGGGTTGCATGTGCTGTCCTTAGCGTTTTATTTATGACAAATCATCAAGCGATTCGCCTGGCTTTAAATAATTCAGCAGCTCGTTTTTATCCATAGGCCCTGTAATTTCTTCATCAAGAATTTCATCATTATCCCAATAACCTGAAATGGTATAATCGATATTCGAGCCTATTTTTTTCGTTTTCATATATGTTGAATAAAAAGTATCCCAGTATTTATTATCTATTTCATGCCACCACTCACCAAAACCACCTATGTTATCAACATCGCGTGATAAGCCTCTTAAATTACCAGCAGAGCTTGCAATTCCTGTAAGGTGGCCTTTTTTAGCTTTTTCAAAGTGTTCAAGCGCATTCTGAGCGCCGCGTTTTATATTGGGAGCGCCTCGTAGTTGCCATGACTTAAAGTTGTCCATGTTTAAAGTCGGGTTTTTTTGCAACTGGAGTTCAAACTCATTCATTCCGGCTTCAAGCGTTTCAACAATTTCCTGATAACTATCCACGTAAAGTTTGATGTAGTCTATTGAAGTAAACTTCCTCTCGATGAGTGTTTTTTTTGCATTTTCATTCATTATATTGCATCCGGCCAATTTGTTAGTTTGGTTGTATTTTGTCACCAGTGATTAAACCAGGCTTGATAAATATCTGTGTTCCCGCCCCATTAAGCGCAGCGTCTTCTAACATCATTATGAATAATTTTTAAAAAAATCGTTTGCACAAAGAGAAAAGAATGAGAAGTAAATGAGGGGCCCAATTTGAAATACAGCCAAAAGCTAAGGTACTAATTTTAAAAGGCTGTAGCACCAGCCAGCATCCGTGTTGTTAAAGAGCGGGTTACATTAATACTTAATATGTTTTAACAGCGGATATTAATTCTTCGTCATTATTATCGCGCTCAAAGTTTAAGTTGAACTGACCTTGACGAGTGATAGTAAAAATAGCGCGCTGCCAATTTTCCACTTCGTTTTTTATAGCGTGGTCAAATAACGTTTTAAACAACGCTGTTATATTTTCAGATACAGCAATTGCATGCTGTGTTTCGTCGTCTGCTTTAATAAAGTAGGCTTTGCACTCAAGTACATTGTTATTCTCGCAATCTAAAATAAGCTGAGCTTTAAGCCACGGAGCATCAATTTGTTGATAAAGGTACTGACCTAGGTGTTGCGGGATGTGTTTTATATCAGGTTGCATTGGCTGTCCTTAGCGCTCAGGCTTATTACGTATTAAATCATTGGCTAGCATTGGATGTGGCGTAAGCTGTACTTTGGTTATACCAAGTAAGTTTGCCACTAACGCATGCTCTAAACACCAGTACCCAATATAATAATCAGTATATTCAAATTCACAATCACATTCATGGTTGCCGTGCCAGTCGGCATCATCAAGTTGGGCATACCATTGCGATATAAACTGGTTTAGCTTCTGTGCTTGCGTATTTTTATCAAGACTAAAGGCGTCAAACAAACACTGGTAAACATCAGGGTAATAGAGGGTCTTTGCCATAGGGCGTTGTGAATCACCGAGCTTTACGGCAATAGCATCAAATAATGCATCTTTACCTTGTTCACCAATGACATCAAGCGTTTTACTAATATGCTCAGTGGGCGCGTCGCAGGCAACGAGTAACGACAGCCACCAAAGCGTATAAATATAGCGATTTATATTCGCAGAGCCACACGCATCGCCAGCGCCTCCAAGTTGCTCAAAATCAACACGGTAAAGCTGATGGGGTTGTGGAATGTTATTAGCTACCAAGGTGAGCTGTTCACGATAAGGTAAAATAGCGAGTACAAAAGGGCGTAGTTCATCAATAGAGGCACCATAAGAATAATGCGCTACAGCTCGCATAATCGCTAGTTGAAACAATCTCTGAGCCACATCAACGCGCTGAGTAGGGGAGGTAAATACAGCGTCGTCGAGTGCGGCTTGTGTTTCAGTTAGAGCTTCATCAAGGTCACTCGTAAGTGTTTGAAAGTAGC
>NZ_AUTR01000075.1:0-36108 GCF_000497875.1 Pseudoalteromonas sp. S8-8 | reverse complement strand
TCGCTCTTTGCCGAAGTTCGGCTTAGTTCCACTAGCAGACATTGAAGATTCTTAATGTGTGACCCATACGCTTCTAGACAATGCCCGCATCCAAGCTAAGCTCGAAGTAGAGCAAGAACAAGCAGAAATTGAAGCTGAAAAAATACTAATATCAGAGACTAAAAAAGATTTAAACGAGTGCTATCAAAAGGAAAAAAGAAAATCGGATGAAATTGGAAATACACTGACTGAAAAAAACGAATTAATACAGCACAATAAACGAGAAATGAAAATCGAAAAACAGAAGGCAAAAAATCACGGTAACGCTCTTAGTCGAAAAAACAGTTTGATAAATAAATTAAAGACCAATGCTGAATACTTAAGTTCATTCATCGAAGAGAGCTATGAAACATAAAAGCTCTCTTCGAATTCAACCTTTACCTCCAACAGAAATGCTAGTAATTCCCTTTTTTCCTAGGTTGCCCCTTGAACCCTTACCTATTCTGATGCTCTTTCTAAATCTCATGTAGCTGTCCCTGCATTAATTAATGTTTACTCTATATCTTAATTTAACAAAGCTCAAAGTATCAGAGCAACAAAAGAAAACTTAATAAGGTTCATAATGGATGTTAGAAATAGTGTTACATAGGAGTTGAACTTTCATGTATTTTAAAGCCTTGTTTTACAAGGCTCTATTTTTTAATTAATTATTTTGTATAAGTACATATATATGAACCAGGAGCTTTACCGCCTACACAAGAAACTCGACCTGCAGAAGAAGGTGATTTAGCAGAGGTACTGTAAAATTGGGCTCCAGAACGCACGGCAGCATCATAAAAATTTGAGAAAGTTGATAAACCACCTTTTTTAAAGGTATATGTACGTGGTGATGTTACAGGAAGTGTAGGTTCAACTTTGTTTCCGTCAACATCTCTACCATGTTCAAAATCCCATATAAGCTCATCACCAATAATTCCATATAACGAATATATTGCAATGCTTTTGTCATCAAAAGCAACCTGCATAAAGACTTTTTCAATTTCAGCAACGCCAGAAACTTTTGCCGCTGCGATTGTAAAGTTCGATATATCCTGTTCTAGGGTTGTATGTTCATTATAATAAGATGAAACTTCATATTGTTTTGCACCAAATCCAACTAAGTCCCAAGCGCTACCTGCAATCTCTTTAGGCACAATAGTTGCGCTTACTCCAGCTAAGCTTGCAACAACAGCACTTTTTGCATCAGATATATTATGAAAAGTATTTAAAGCGTCCTGCTCTACACCATAGCTATCTACAGTCCAACTATATATAGGTATTCTTACATCTTGAATATGACCACCACGACCATCAGGTTCATTATCTCCTTTTAATATCCTGTACCCTGTAATGGTCTTAGAAACATTGAATTTCTCAATAATTGATTTATCTAGATTCATTACATAAACATCGCGAGGGCGATCTACTTTAGCTTTTAATCTTGCTGTATTTTTGAACTGTTCGAAAGAAAAACATGTTGAGCATTCAGTGTAAAGTGGAGTTTCCGAGGCTAAACTTGAGAAAGAAACTAGTCCAATTAAAGATGTTAAAAGTAAATTTTTTATCATAATCATTCCATAATTAAATAAACGTAAAAGAAACATTATTATAATTTCTTTTTCATTACTTTTAAATCATTAACAACTACAAAAGCATTACCCATTAAGAGTTAATGTATGGGGGATGGGTAACTAACCCACTATATCGCGGCTTTTAATTTTAACTAGGCGAAGCCGTAGCGAGGAACGAGCGCGACTTTACAGAGTTAAATGCAAAATAGTCCTTAAAAAACGCGTTCACCAATCTTCCAGCTAAAAAAAGCTAATCGTGCCTTGATAAACTTCTCTTTATGGAGCTTAGAGGCTCGATAAGGAAATTTCATAGGCACAGGTAAATTGCATCACTTTTCATACAAAGTCGCTTAGAATCACTCTGAGGAGTGAAGTGTCGTGATTTTTTGGGGGATGCCGTAGCTAGGGGAAAGGCCGACAGGAGTATAAACTGAAGAGTGGCTTTAATGCTTAAAGTTTTGTAACTTATTCACAGGCTAACGCCTTTTTAATAACTCTTGTTTTTAGCACCGCTGTAGCCACCTAAAACTGTAGTCAATAAAAGAGAATAAGATGTTTTTTTATAGCCAATTATTAAGTAGATGCCTCAATCGTCTTGACTAAATAAATATAGTCCACCCTCCGCCTCGAACAACTTAATATAACTAGCGCCTCAATACCTGGCTATCACTCATCCACGAACCGCTTTGTAGCGTGCTAAGCTTAAAGATCAATAAAAAACTGGAGCACACTAAACTCGCCAATTAAAATCGTTTTTCTTGTAATTGATTTATTTCCCTCATTATATCGGTTTGTGGGGGTAAAAATTTGACTGTATGCGAGCCGCGCAAATGTCTGCTCGTAGCACGTTTACTTGTATATGTGAACAAACACCAATATGAGTAATTAACTATTTTTAGCCAATCACAATGACCGCTATTCGTTCTTTGCCGAAATTCAGCTTAGTGCTATCAGTCGTAACTCGTTTCTGCCCCAAGACGTGTTAACGTAATTACTCTATAGGTCGGCTTTGAGCGATAAGCGGTCAGTCGTATTTTTTACATTGTATGACTGCTTCAAGCTCATAGCTGCCGTTGAACTTTCATTACTTGATGTGAAATTTGAGCCTAAAACTGCAATTTTCACTTAAAAAATTACATCCATTTACAACTGAAGTTTTACCTAACACTTTTGCATGGAGCTAGATCTCAAATTCCCAAAGCGGACATTTCCATTATTCAAGTTTCAAACGAATTTAGAGTATTAAGTCTAAGGCGCTTTCGCCCCCCAAGAGAGTTAGCGCCCCCTTCAAGCTCAGGCTGTGTGAAAACTATTTTGGACTTGCGTAATTTGGAAATAGCAACGGAAAAGGCTCTGTAGATTTAAATCTGTAGTAAGTTTGGTGTCAAACTAGAGGTTTGTTGCCCATCCCCTCGAAATTAACCTTAAGCCTGTTTTTTAAACAGTAATTTGAGGGGTAAACAATTATTAAAAGGTTTACTTAATGATGTTGGCAATAAATATGTATCAAAAGTGCTCTCATAATTAAATTATCAAAATGCTATAAGAGTTTTGACTAAACTAGCTAATTTCATATTAAACCCAAGGTCACTAGGTTTTTCAGTACCTTACCGCAAGTAAGGTTAATATCGAGGGGATGGTCACAAAACCCCTATCTTCTCTGGCAATATGGTTGGAGTACCTATTTATTCTACTTTGGCATAAGTTTAATGATTGTAATGTCAGTATTAGATATTGTAAAACCTATAAAGGTGCGAGTATGCAAAGTATAAAATTAAACTCAACAATAACTTGTCCTGAGTGTGGTCATAGTAAAACAGAAAAAATGCCAACCAATGCCTGTCAGTGGTTCTATAAATGTGAATCATGCAAAGTATTATTAAAGCCTTTAAAAGGTGATTGCTGCGTTTTCTGTTCTTTTGGAACTGTTAAATGCCCACCAATTCAAGAAGGACAAGATTGCTGTAATAGCTAATCATCATAGTCATCCGTCAGATTTGGGTTTACGTAAAATAAATCTGTCAGCATTCCGCTGTAGTAACACTAAAGGCTTCCGCACTAGTAAGAGAAATGGGGTCTCTCAAAAAAACGAGCCTGCAACAGGTTTGGTTAAAATGTCTTTTCATCTTTGAAAGTATTTCTAATTGTTTTTTGAATCTCTACATATTTCGTTTACAAACTCAAATTCCAACGTTGTATGTTCAAGATGAAACGGGCTTAGTCGTGTTGATATTTCATGCTTTATTGCAATATATTCCTGTTGATCAAAATAATGGTTCACTACTAAATGAGCAGTAAGTACATGCCTTTCACCATCAAGGGACCACAAATGAAAATGATGAATATCTTCAATAAATTTCAATGTTGATAATTCAATTTTTATTTTTTCTTGAATGGCTTGCTCTGGTGTTGCCTGCAAAAACAGACGTATTGCAGTACGGAGGTTTTTTAAGACATTAAAAAGAATAAATAAGGTAAATCCGATTGAAAGTATGGGATCAAGTATTGGCAGTTCGACAAACATTAAGACGATAGCAACAATTAGCACAGCTACCCAACCTAAAACGTCTTCCAGTAAATGCCAATTAAGTACACGTTCGTTTAATGTTTTCCCGTCACTTAATTTGAAGGCAGCATAACCATTAACAATCACCCCTAATATCGCTAACCATAACATGCCTTGAGCATCAGGCATCTCTGGCGATAACAATCGAGGGAATGAAATGGTTAACACATAAATTGACCCCGCTATTAAGACAACGCCGTTAATAAGCGCACCAAGTAAAGAAAAACGGTGGTAGCCGTAACTAAACGTTTCATCATGGTTTTTCTTGCTGAGTTTATTTAATACCCATGAGAGACCGATGGATAAACTATCTCCTAAATCGTGAACCGCATCCGCCATGATTGCGGTACTGTTGGTTAACCAGCCGCCAATAAATTCGATAATAGTAAAACAAACATTTAGTATAAATGCCCAGCCAATACGACTTGAAGACATATCTTTAGGAATATGACTGTGTCCATCGCTAGTTGGATGTTGATGTAATTTGTCGGACATTACTTTCTCCTATAAATTGATATCCCGCAGCGAATACCTACGGGATATCGAGTTAAAGCAAACCGTCATATTTGCTTTAGCCAAACAGCACTACCTTCTCATTTCTTCAATCCGACCTTTAGAAAACCAACCATAAAGTACGGGGAGGACAAATAAAGTAAGGAACGTTGCTGTAACCAAACCACCAACAATTACAGTGGCTAATGGTCGTTGTATCTCAGAGCCTACACCATTTGACATGATAATAGGTATCAAACCAAGAGCGGAGGTAATCGCTGTCATCAATACAGGGCGAAGCCTTGATATAGCGCCTTCGTAAACGGCTTCGGCAATACTTTCCATACCTGTTTCAATGCGTAGATTAATCGCTTCAACCATAACCACACCATTGAGAACAGCGACACCAAATAAGGTAATAAAACCAATTGAACTTGGGACAGATAAGTATTGACCAGAAATATACAAGGCGACAACTCCACCAATCATAGCTAAGGGTAAATTGACGAGTATGAGCATAGCTTGACCAACACTAGTAAAAGCAAAATATAGTAGCAACGCAATAATACCAATAGAAAGTGGAACAACGATAGCAAGTCTTTGCTGTGCTCTTTGTTGATTTTCAAATTGGCCACCGATATCAACAGAATAACCGGGAGGTAAATCAACCTTACTTGCAATTGCTGCTCTAATATCTTTAACGACACTCCCCATGTCTCGTCCTTGTACGTTGGCTTGAATAACGACGCGTCGCTGGACATCATCTCGGCGTACCTGAGGGGGACCCGATTCAATGGCAATATCTGCAACATCACCTAACCGTACCCATGCACCTGTTGGAGCTTGTAGCCGTAAGTCAGCAATAGTTTGTTGCTGATCTCTAAACTCTTTGTCTATCCGTAGATAAATATCATAACGTTCATTACCATTAATGACTTGTCCTACTTCCTGACCACCGATACCATTTCGCACAAGTCTCATTACATCACCAACCGATAAGCCGTATCGAGATAATTGACGACGGTTTGGTCTAACGACTAACTGAGATTCACCTGCGATTGGCTCCATAGCGACATCCCTTGCACCATCAACACCTTGAATAGCATTAACTATAGCCTGACCTTGCTGAGCAAGGACATCGAGATCAGCACCAAATAGTTTTATGGCTAACTGCGCTTTAACACCAGAAAGTAATTCATCTACTCTTGTTGCGATAGGTTGAGAAAAATTCAGTAGTAAACCGGGGAATTTCTCAAGTTTTACTTCCATTAAACCTTGTAGTTCATGGCGTGTTTTAGCGCTGGTCCACTCTACAACTGGTTTGAGACCAATATAGATTTCAATGTTACTCACTGGCTCAGGATCACCACCAATTTCTGCTCGGCCAATACGACTGGTAGCATAAGTTACTTCAGGAAATTCAAGTAATATTTTTTCCAATTTAGGGGATACTAAAAGGGCAGTCGCTAAGCTGGTTGATGGGGCCATGGTTACACGTAAATTAATAGTGCCTTCTTCAAGCTCTGGCACAAATTCAGTGCCTAAATTTGGCACTAAAAATAACGTACCAACAAGCAAGGCTCCAGCCCCGATAAGAACTACTTTTTTAGCGTTCATCGCTTTTGTTAAACTACTACGGTAAAGCTTTTCTAGCACACTAACGAAAGGGCTGGTTCGAGCTTTAAA
This sequence comes from Pseudoalteromonas sp. S8-8, assembly GCF_000497875.1. NCBI lineage: Bacteria > Pseudomonadati > Pseudomonadota > Gammaproteobacteria > Alteromonadales > Pseudoalteromonadaceae > Pseudoalteromonas > Pseudoalteromonas sp. S8-8. Next base: position 29,775 of record NZ_AUTR01000075.1, on the reverse strand, counting down.
ACCTCGTTGAAACAGGTAACTGGCTAACGCAGGTACAACAATGAGTGATACGGCTAAAGACGCAACCATTGCAATCATAATACTAATAGCCATCGGCTGAAATAGTTTGCCTTCAACCCCTTCTAAGCTAAATAAAGGGGCAAAAACCACCATAATAATTGTTACTGCAAAAAATACTGGCTTAGCTACTTCTCTAGCGGCAATTTGTATGCGTAAACTAACATCGACATCTTTTTCGACATCAAAAGGATTCTCACTGTCATGCATTCCTTCATGACTATGTTCGTGACGACGATCGGGCTGACTGAGATGTTTGAAAATATTTTCCATCATCACCACTGCACCATCGACCATCATTCCAATCGCAACCGCTAAACCACCCAGAGACATTAAATTCGCAGACAAGCCATTGTAAGCCATGATCATTAATGCCATACCAACAGAAAGTGGAATAGAAATAAGAACCAGTAAAACTGCGCGTACATTGAGTAAGAAAAGTACCAATACAATAACAATAAAGATAAAAGCCATTGTCAATGCTTGAGCGACTGTGCTAACTGCTTTTTCAATTAAATCTGCTTGGTCATAAATAGGTTCAAACGTTACACCTTTTGGCAGGGCTTGTTGAATGAGCGGGATTCTGTCTTTTATGCCATCAATGGCAACTTTAGTATTTGCGCCCATACGTTTTAAAACAATACCGGAAACAACTTCACCTAGGAATTTACTACCATTAGCACCGACACGTTTAGTCATTGTGACAGCGCCTTGTCTAATTTCGCTTCCAAACTCAACAGTTGCCACATCAGAAAGGTAGACAACAGTACCTTCAATTGTTTTAACAGGGATTTGTTTTAGTTCTTCAATACCTTTTTCATCACTACTTAGCCAACCGACACCGCGTATAATTAGTTGCTCTTGGCCTCTATCCATATACCAACCACCCGCATTATCATTATTGTCTTCTAATGCGTTAGCGATATCTTCTTGGGTCAATTGGTAAGCAAGTAAACGAGAAGGGTTGATATTTACTTGGTATTGTTTAACATTTCCGCCGAATGCTAAGACATCTGTAACACCATCTACAGGCATTAACAATAATTTAACCACCCAATCGTTTAGACTTCGAAGTGACGTACTGTCATAACCAGAATCTTCATCAGCGAGTAGTAAGTATTGATATACCTGCCCCAAACCAGAGGTGTTTGGACCAATTTCAGGTGTTCCAACACCTTCTGGTATTAATTCTTTTGCTGATTGCAATCGCTCAAAAACCAATTGACGAGCAAAATAAATATCGGTGCCTTCTTTGAAGACAACCGTAATACCAGACAGCCCTGTTTTAGAAATAGATCGTACTTCTTCAACATCAGGTAATGCATACATTACCGCTTCAATGGGGAAAGTAATTAGTTGCTCTACTTCTTCCGAAGCTAAACCAGGTGCTTCAGTATTTATGGCAACTTGCACGTTGGTAACATCTGGAAATGCATCCAAATTCAAACGTGGAATAGTAAAAATGGCCGTAGCCGTTAACGCAACCAAGGCAAGTATCACCAATAATCGGTTAGCGACAGACCAGTCAATCAAACGATTTAACATGTGTTAGTTCTCCAATTATCAATAAATTAATGGTTATGTGCGTCAAAACTGCCTTTGGCAATTTCCGCGGCAACATAAAAAGCACCAGTTGTGACAATTTTTGAGCCTGCTGGCAAACCATGAATTTCACGTAATATTCCCAGTTGTCGTCCCAATTCGATTTCAACACCTTTAAATTCGCCATTTTCTTCAACAAACACCATCCAATCACCATCACTACCTCGCATTAATGCTTCTTCAGGTACAGCCAGGACCTTTTTGTCAGTTTCAAGGGAAAAATAGACATCGGCAAATAATCCTGGATGAAGCTTATGGCCGTCATTTTGAACCTGTAAACGTATAATGCGTGTGCGAGTTACTGGGTCTATGGTATGAGCTTTTTGAGTGACCGTAGCTATGTATGTATTGTTACCTACATTTACTTGCGCCTTTGAATTTTTGGGTAAGTCCAATTCCATTGATGGCGCTAAACGTGCTTCAACCCATAACGTATCCTCATCAGCCAGATCAAATAAAGTACCGCCGGATTCTATGCGTTGTCCTTGACGGAAATTATCAGATAATACAGCGCCAGAAGTCTCTGCGTTTAGGGTGTATTGTCCAAGTTTTTTAGTGTTGGTAGCCAAAGAGGTAATAGCGTCAGCAGATAAGCCATACGCATATAATCGTCCTAAGTCAGCCTCAAAATCGGTCTGAGCTTCTATAAAGCGTTTATCACCTACTGCTTTTCGACCAAGTTTTTGAACCCTTTTCCATTCTGAATCAGCGAGCCTATAGCTGGCTTGTGCTTCAGCCATTGACTCACTAAATAGGGTGACTAACGGTTGATTGATTTCAACATGATCACCTAAAGCAACATGGCGTTTTAGTATCACCGAATCTACTCTTGGCGAGACCAAATAACTGGTATAGTCATTCGCTTTTATCTCTCCTTGAGCATAAATACTGTAAGTCATCGCCTGAGGCTCTAGTACGGTTATGTTAATTTCAGCTAAATTTAATTGTTCCTTTGAAAGTTTAACTCCCGCACCTTCTTCTTCGTGTTCATTTTTACCTCCATGTCCATGCCCATCGTCTTTTTCTTCTTCGTGTTCATTTTTACCTTCATGTCCATGCCCATCGTCTTTTTCTTCTTCGTGTTCATTTTTACCTTCATGGCCATGCCCATCGTCTTTTTCTTCTTCGTGTTCATTTTTACCTTCATGTCCATGCCCATCGTCTTTTTCTTCTTCGTGCTCATTTTTATCTTCATGCCCATGTCCATCATCTTTTGCTTCAACATGCTTTTCGGTTTTTTCTGCTGATTGAACATTTGCAAATGTCGAAGTACTTATGGTTGTTATTCCACAAAATAGTGCGGCAAGTGTTATTAATTTAATTTGCTTATTCATATGTTTTTCCAAAATTGGTTCATTGACTATTAATTGATTCTTGATAATGCCTTTAATATTCAAAGCTGAGATAATTGCAGAGTCGCGGCCTTAATTTGGCCTACCTGTAATAGCCAGTCGATTTGGCTTAATTGAAATTGACTTTGTAATTCAATACCAGCATTAAGACCTTCAGCACGTTGTTGTAATGCAAGTAAATATTCGGTAGTACTTACATCACCGCTTTGCCATTGCTTTTGCAGTAAATCGCCACTACGTTTTCCTCTTCCATCCATCAATTGTTGCCATCGTTGATAGTTTTTTTGATAAGTGATTAAGGTGTCAGTGCTTGATTGGATAGCAAATCTCTGTTTGCGCATAACGGAGCGAAAATTTGCTTCAGCAGCTATTGCTTGTTGATTCGCAGCTCTTGCTTGTGCTGAATAATTGTTACGGATATTCAAAGGCATTGAAAAAGTTACGCCTAACACGTTTTCCCTATCATTTTTTCCTGCGTTAAAACCTATAGTTGGGTCAGCTTTAGTTTCTAACAAAGCTAGTTGAGCATCACTTCTAGTTATTTGCCACTGTGCTTTTGCCGCTAAGACTAAGGGATGTTGTTCAAGCCATTGAGGTGAAAGTTGATAATTAGTGATAGTTAAACCTTGCGCAGGTATAACCTCTTTATCTGGCGTCCAATCTCGTAATAGCTCTTTGGTTTGGGCTTCGGCTTGTTTTAATTGAACTTGTACCTTTGCGGTAACATTCAACATTTGGGATAAACTTAAAAAAGTAAGTTCGGCATCTACTTGCCCTAGATCTCCTGCTTTTTGACGGTCTTTAACGATATCAAGTAAGGTTTCTAACTGCTTTTCTTGCTCTTGGGCAATAACCGCTTGTTTTTTAGCTGCTTGCCAAGTAATTAACGCTTGTAAAGCTTGCGCTGTCTTTTCTTGAACAAGAAAGTCAAAGTGTTTGCTTGCTTGGGTTAAACTAAAGTTAGCTTGTTGCTCTTTCGTTTCTCGCTTATCCCACCAATCAATCGTTTGATTAATACCAATAGAATAATTATTAGCGTCACCTTCTCGTTCATAACCTGTCTCTAATTCAGGATTATAAAGTGGTTGCTTGTTTCCTTCAGCATTTGAAAAAACAGCATTCATTTCTTCTTTGGCGGCAATAATATCGGGATGTTTGTTTATTTGCATCGATAACCAAGATGTCGATGTTGTTTGTGCATTTACGCTTTGTATATTAATTAAAATAGCCAAAGACATACTGACGCATAGCACAGCGCCAATATTTTTTTGAAAAAATATTTTCATAAATTAAACTCATATTTATTTAAATAGTGTTAACTAACGACAGTGAAATCGTAGTAGACACGAATATAAAGATGCTCAGCTAAACTGAGCTATTCTAATAGAGTTAACTTATAGGGGGGATTATTGGGTTATCGTGAGGAGGGCTTGAATATTGAAATAAATACCCATACTGATGTCCTATTTGATTTGGACGCTCAGTAAAGGTTTGAGCTTGAACGAGCCACTGAATATGAGATCCATGGCAATGACCACAATGATGACAATCTTTAGCATTATGTTCATTGTCTGTTGGTAATTCTTTGTCAGCTACAAAGCGATCAGATTCATGTGAATGTTCAATTTGGATATGCTGAATATCAATTTCATGAATTTCTTGTGAATTTGCAATAGCTACAAATGATTGTAATACAATCAAAATGACTAAAGTAAAATTCAAAAGCACATTTTTCACAGCAAAGACCTTTAAGGATACATAACACAAATTTATTGAGAAGGTATTTAGAAAATAATTAAATTTAAGAATATTCAAAATAACCGCACAACAATAACATCTATAGTAGCTATAGAGTCAAGAAATATTTTCAGAATTAGCTAGATAACCCTTTTTTCATTTTATAATGATTATTTAATTAGTTTTCTAATGCTTTCTACATTTTTATTGATTAGATGTCGAATGACATTTTTATATAGCCAATTTTTAATGCCAGACAAATTAGTGCCATATTTCTCATAGAATTCATCTGGGGTGTTAAAAATACCAAAGTCATCATGTATACCTTCTTTTTGAATAAACGTATCTTTGCCTGACCATTCCACTTGTGGATCTAATAAACACTTTGTTGCAATACCATATCCGCAAAAATTATTTTTCACATTTTTAAACTTAGATTGAATAGATTTTAGATATGGGTCATCAATAATAAAGCCTTCTAGATTGATCCAATTATCTTCAAAAAGCACTTCAACCCAGCTATGAATAATGAATTCTGGAGCAAGCCACATAATGTAATTGGGTATAGCACCTTTTTGTAAGCTTTTCTCAATAGTAAATCCGTGAAATCTACAAGGAATATCCAATGCTCTTAATAAAGCCATTAAAAGAGTTCCTTTAGTATTGCATTGACCATACCCATCAGCTAAAACAAAGCTCGCACTTATATCATCACGACTGTTATACCCAAACTTTATTTCATCTTTAACAAAACTGTAAGCAGCCCCTATTTTTTCAAAATCATCAAGAGAATTCCAGCCTCTATTTTTAATCAAGTCTGTAATTAGAGGGGTATCGTAATCTAGAATATTCGATTTCTTTAAATATATATGTGATTTCATAGGATTCTGCTTTACTAATTCAGTTGCTGGCTAAAACGAGCAATAGTCATTAATATATGCTCGTTATTTATCTTGTTATTAACAGCTTATAGGTCAACACATCAACACTATAATCTCTATAGTAACTATAGGGTCAAGGATGAATTGACAGAATTAGCTAGATAGATATTTTCAATGTTCATTTTAAAACCATTAGTCAGCGATTTTTCTAATGTTCTCTACATTTTCATTGATAACACCCAGTTATAAAAATATTTTTTAATACTTTACTCTATAGTAACTACAGGTATTGCAATTGATAATAATTATCATTTAGGCTGTAATATTTAAGGTTCATAGTATGCAATTTTTTTGGAACGTGCGATTAATAAGTCAAAAACATATAGGAATAAAATCATCATTCTATTTAGTGTTGATGGCGACTATTTTATTTTCGACATTGAGTATAGCGTCAACGGTTGATGAGGTTGCTCAACTACGCCAGATAGCACAGTTGGCAGAATATGTGGGGGTCGATTACGCATCAGCGGTTGATAATGGCCAAGTAATTAACGATGATGAATATCAGGAAATGCTTGAATTCTCTCAATTGATAGTTGATAAAACGTCAAGTGATAATTATGTTATGCACTCTCTCAATGAGAAAGCATCGGCCTTACAAAAGGCTATTTCAACTAAAGAAAATGTAAATATTGTCAGGCAATTTACTTCTGAACTGCGAATTTCATTATTGGCTATGATGCCTGAGTTACCTCTCCCTAAAAGATTACTGTCTAAAGAGGCGACGTTTTCTTTATTTGAAAATAACTGTGCGAGTTGCCACGGTCTTTCAGGTCAAGGAAATGGTGTTTTAGCATCGGGATTAGAGCCTGCACCTACCGATTTTACCGATAAAAACCGTGCAGAAAACCGTTCACTTTTAGGCTTGTTTGATGCCATATCTAATGGGCTTGATGATACGGCTATGCCTGCATTTACACAACTAAAAGAACAGCAGAAATGGTCCCTTGCATTTTATGTCGGTGGTTTGGCATTCCAATCATCAAGCGAATTCATCAAACCATCGCAATCAATTTCATTACAAAACTGGATAAATTATAGTCCATTAAAATTATCTACAGAAACTGACGGATTAACGAAAAATGAAATTGAAGGGTTAAGAGCCGATCCAAAATTATTGTTTACCAATCAAAGTGGTCCTTTAGCTATAACCAAAACTCAATTAGCTGCCGCAAGCATTGCGTATAAAAATGAAGAGTATGAGAAGGCCAAAACACTTGCTGTGAGTGCTTATCTAGATGGTTTTGAATTAATTGAAAATAGTTTGGATGCACGAGACAAAAATTTACGTAAAAGCATCGAAGGAAACTTGATTAAGCTTCGTCAAGTGTTAAGTAACGCACAACAGGTTAATCAACTTGAAAGCCTTATGGAAATTACTGTGAGGCAACTCAATGACGCGGAAAAACTTCTGACAGAAACCACTTTATCAAATGAGGCTCTTTTTACTGCAAGCTTAGTTATTTTGCTAAGAGAAGGTTTAGAAGCCTTGCTGGTTGTGCTGGCTTTGATAACAGTGTTAATTCGAACTAAACGTCATGATGCCTTAAAATATGTCCATTTTGGTTGGCTCAGTGCGCTACTAGCGGGTTTTGCTACTTGGGCGGTAGCCCAGTCAATGATCAATATCAGTGGTGCAAGTCGAGAAGTCATGGAAGGTATTGCTGCAATGCTTGCAGCGTTAATGTTGTTCTATGTGGGGATCTGGATGCATAGCAAAACGAATGCTGAACACTGGCAGGCATACATTCAAAAGCACATTAATACACAATTAGAAGCAGGTACACTTTGGGGATTAGCCGTGCTCTCATTTATCGCTGTTTACCGAGAGGTTTTTGAAACGGTTTTATTCTATCAATCACTGTTAACACAAGCCTCAACGACTCAATACTCATTTGTTATCGGTGGACTTTTATTCGGGATAGCTGTGTTATCGATTATTGCATGGGGAATGTTTAAATATTCTGTAAAATTGCCAATTGCTCGTTTCTTTTCAACAACAACATATCTCTTATTAGCACTGTCATTTATATTGATGGGAAAAGCAGTTTCAGCATTACAAGAGGCTGCCATTATTGGAATTTCTCCATTGCCAATTACTGTAGAGGTTGATTGGATTGGTGTTGGGTCTACTTGGGAAGGCATAATGGCACAGTTGACAATATTGGTTTTATTTATAGCCTATATGTATAGATCTAGAAGAAAACAAATAATGATTTAAGATCAGCATTGTATCTAAACATTTTTAGCTACGTCACTGGTAAGCTTTTGTAAAATACCACACTGCTCAATTGTTCCATTATTTGAGCATGTGTTACTTAAGTAATTTAATTGTTCTTTTAGGCTATTAAGTTCTTTAATACGTTGTTCAACTTGCTGAATATGACTATCGATCATGTTGTTAACTGAGTTGCATTGAATCGAGGGTGAACTTTGTAACTCAAGCAGTTGACGAATTTCCGATAAGGTTAAATCGAGCGTTCTGCATTGTTTAATAAACATCAATTGTTTAAGTGACGATTTATTATATAAACGAAAATTTCCTTCACTTCGCTCTGGGGATTTCAAGAGTTGTTCTTTTTCATAATAACGGATCGTTTGTACTGAACAATCTGTTAATTTTGCTAGTTCGCCAATTTTCATAATATTAAATTTCTTTGTTGACTCTATAGTTACCATAGACTTTATACTTTGTAAAAATGTGTTTAGCAAGGTTTTTTATGTCAAATAAATGTAGTGGCCAATGTGAGTCAGTTGTTACTGACTCTAGTATTAAAAATACTGATGCTTTTGATGGGCGTTTCACCACTGATTATAAAGTGCCTAAGATGGATTGTCCTTCTGAAGAACGATTGATAAGGTTAGCGCTCGACGGTATTGAGCCATCTGTTGGATTAAAATTTGATATTCCTAATCGGCTAGTTAAAGTTTTTCATGATGCTCATTTGGATGAGATAACTACGAAGCTTCAATCATTGAATTTAGGTGCTACGTTAGAAATAACCAGAGAAAGTTGCAGTGTTGAAGCAACCCAAGCCAAAGTATCTGCTAAAGAAAATGAAGGGAAAGAAACCATTATTCTTAAGTGGTTACTGATCATTAACGGGTTCATGTTTTTTTGTGAATTCATCGCGGGTTGGATTGCTCAATCCGCTGGACTGATTGCTGACTCGTTAGATATGTTTGCAGATGCTGCTGTATATGGATTAGCGATATATGCGGTTGGGAAAAGTATTAAGATGAAACTCAAAGCAGCCCACATATCGGGATTGCTACAAGTTATCCTTGCGTTAGGTGCTTTAAGTGAAGTGTTAAGGCGATTTATATACGGAAGTGAACCCGTATCAAATTTAATGATGATTTTTGGTGCACTTGCGTTAATTGCCAATGTTACATGTTTGTTTTTAATATCTGATAGTAAAGAAAATGGCGCTCATATGAAGGCTAGTTGGATTTTTTCAGCTAATGATGTTATTGCAAATGTTGGCGTTATATTAGCAGGACTACTGGTAACACTGACAGGATCGCGTTATCCAGATCTTGTTATTGGATTTATAATTGCCCTTGTTGTATTAAGTGGTGCTCGTCGAATTTTACAGTTAAAAGCGTAGTTGAAATCAAATAAAAAAGTCTCTGTCACAACATTAATAAGCATCAACACTCAAGTATCTCGTATTAACACGATATATCATTAGCCAAGACGTTCTGGTCAAGTGACATAAGTTATGGTGTGGTAAAAACTTACCGCACCAACATCAATTGTTGCCTTTTAATGGTTTTCCTTTGGTTATTAAATGAATATTTTAAGCCGTTTATTTCAAACCGATTTTAGGAACGTCCGCTTTTCCAATAATTTTCAATTTTCAATTCTGCTGTCGGTTATATTAGGTCAACTAACTGGTACTAAGTTGATCTCGACAAACACTCTCAATTTCAAAATATTACTTCCGATTTGCGCACAAAGTGCTCCTAAATCCTGTGGCGCAATGTGCCCCAAACCGGCATAGTACTATTAAAGGTTTAGTACATAAGAATCATGTGAATTGAATGTCCGCTTTCGGTAATTTAAATCAATATTAAATATTAAGTGTTCAAACTTCACGCTGAGAAACTGGAACGACTTTAAGATTTCCTGTAGTGCTGCTTTATCGGAAGGGTTGTCACTTTAATTTAAAGTCTCAATGACGGGTTTGGTGGCTAACTCGCCTGTCAAAGGGATAGTCTCAGGGTTTGAGGTTTAATGGCTCCTGCAAGCTCAAAGCTGCCGTTGACGACTCGTATCTGAACATTCACTTTTGCCACTTTGAAGACCTAAGGTTTTAGCACCTATCGACATCTTTTGGGCTGTAAGCGGTCATAAATTAAGAGCTGAATCAATATATCTAGCAGTCACTATGAGCCTTCAGCGGACATTTTTTGGATTGATTTACCTTTAAAATCATTTCGTTTCGATACCAAAAGCAACATTAATCTATCGCTACAAGAATATATGCTTTTGGCTTTAAATTGTTCATTATGGCTACGGACTATTAAACTAATACTTAAATAATTGATGTACAAGATCTAAAATATCAGAGAGTTATATAGTCCAATAAGGCGTTCGGGTTGAGTATCACCGTGTTGTTAGGACGAATTTCACTAACAAATATAAAGCGTTCGGTTGATTGTGAAACGATGTTTATTTTTTGAAATTGAATATTATTTTCGTTTACGGTCGCAATCGCGGCTCCACCTTTATGATAAGTAAGCGCTGCTAACGGTGCTTGCCATTTAGGTTGTCTGAGCTTTTGGTTATTAATATTAATGGAAATGGTTCCGTTAAGGCCGGTTGGTAGATTATGCTCGCGATTATCAAACTCAGCTTCAACAAGCATGGTTCCGGATAAAACACTTATTGCTTGCGCCTTACGAGTAATGGTCGCAGATACAAAGATGCCCTCATAGCCTGTAAACGTGGCGTCGATTGTATCTCCAATTGATATTTTACTAACTTCGCTTTGTGGCACATAGGTGATTAACTTCAATTCGTTTATGTTTTGTAGTTTATAAAGGTAGTTATCTAATTGATTGTTAACGCTATTGACAATGTCGCCTATCTCAATATTTTTATCTGTAATATAGCCAGCAAATGGAGCCGTTATAATAAGTAATGACTGTTGAAATTGGTTTTGTTCTTTTTGTGCGAACAAACTTGCTATTTTAGCCTTTGATTTTTCTGTTTGAACGGTCAACCTATCTAATTCAGCTTTGCTAATTAAGTTATCTTTTATTAACTGCTTGGCTCGTTTCAACGTTAATCGATTTAATTCATGCTCGGCTTTGCCAAACTCAATGTCAGCCAGTATTTGTTGCTCTTGTAGTTTAATCTCAGGAGCATCAATTACTGCAAGTACATCGCCTTTACTGACCGCACTACCAATTTCTACATATTGTTCTTTGATATAACCACTGGCTCTAGAATGTAACTTTGTCGTTTGTTTAGCCTGTGAAACGGTTGGCAGACTCACCGTTCTTTGATCCAAAACTTTGGTCAGCGTGGCGGTTTGATAACTTGATGGAGGATTCGTTTCTGCGTGCACCGTTAAGGTTGTTAATATAAGTAGGCCAATAAGTGCAATGATGTGCATTACTTTATGTAATACGGAATCTTGGGCTTTAGATTGGGCGCTATGTCTGATTTTATGTTCTGTCATTTTAGTTTTCCTCGATATCTTGAAACATTGGCTTATTTCGAAAGCTCAGTATTAGTGGTACTAATGTCAAAGTTGCTGGTGTGCCAAAAATTAAGCCTCCAATAACAGCTCTTGCAAGAGGAGCGTTTTGTTCTGCTCCTTCTCCCAATGCTAATGCCATGGGGATCATGCCAACCAACATAGCTATAGCTGTCATAATTACCGGTCTAAACCTTGTCTTTATCGCAGACAATGCTGAATTTTTTGCTAGTTTTCCCGCAAGCATTTCAGCCCTGGCAAAGCTAACAACTAAAACACTATTTGCCGTTGTTACTCCCATTACCATAATCATGCCCATAAATGCGGAGACACTTAACGGCGTATTTGAGAGGAATAGGGCAAGCAAAGAGCCGCTAATGGCCATAGGCATTGCGCTTAAAGCCACAAGTGGCAAGGCCCAAGATTGGAAATTTATTACCATCAATAGAAATACTAAAATTGCAGCCATCACCATACCCGTAGCCAAGTCACTGTAGGCTAAAAGCATGTCTTTTGCTTGCCCTTCAATAATGATTTTATTGCCAGCTTTAAGAGTAGCCTTTGTCGACGCAACGTTTTTTGTGATGTCGGTATAAACCGAACCCAAATCGCGTTGATCAACGTTAATCAATATACTGATTGTCGGGGCTAACATTTGCCGTTTAATTAATGCAGGTCGAGCGCGTTTTTCTACACTCACTAGGCTTTTTAATAATACGGTTCCCTGAGCTGAATTAGTGGCTTTAACTGGCGTATTTAACAAAGTGTTTAACGAGTCTAAACGATAGGGTGGAACTTGAGCCGCAACAATATAACTGATGCCATTATTTGCCCATGTGTTTGGGAATAAGTTTGCACTCGAGCTTAGGCTCACTAATAGGGTCTGACTGATGTCAGTCATATTCACACCTAGTTTTTTTGCAAGTATTCTATCAATATTGAGATTGATATCAGGCCAGGCCGTAACTTGATCAATGATAATATCAGCAACACCTTCAACATTTTTTAACTTGCTCATTAGTTTTGTGGCGGCCTGTAAATTTCCTTTTATATCTCGGCCTGTGATTTTTACTTCAATGGCAGAACTAGCAGTGCCATTAAGTGTTTGGGAAATAATATCAGCAGGACGAAATAGCACTTGGTAGTCAGGGAATTGTAACGCTAACTGAGCTCTGATTTTTCTAATATAAAGGTCAGTTGGTGCATGATCAGGGGTTAACTGTACTAATATCTCGCCTTCTGAAGACGTGCTAATCATAGAACTAATCCAAGTTCGATTTATAGCATCTGGAGGTCCAATATTCTCAACAATGGCCTGAATTTCGTTAGCAGGGATTATCGTTCTAATTAATTGATGAACATTCGCAAACTGTTTTGCAGCCACTTCTAGTCGTACACCATTTTCAACTCTAAGGTGTAATCGAATTCCGCCCGCGTCAGATTTAGGAAAGTAGTCTTTTCCAAGCATCATAAACGAAGAAGTTAATATGATACTTGCCACGATACTCACTCCAGTGAGTACTAAGATGCGGCAACTCAATAGTCGCTTTAAGTTTAATAAATGCACCGCAATAATTCGGTCTAATTTTTTTTCAACCTTAATGTGGACTTTGTGCACTAACGAATTTCGGTTTACATTTTCACGTTCATTTTTCAGTAATAAAAATGCGAGTATGGGCACCAATGTTCTTGAGAGTATAAAAGATGCAATCATAGCGAGTAGAACCGCTAAGGCTAAAGGCTCAAAAACGTATGCGCTTGTACCACTTAACAAAAATATAGGCATTAAAACGATACATATGCTCATCGTTGAAACAAGCTCAGGAAATACCACCTGCTTGGCGCTATCAATTACGGCTTGTCGAATTGATTTGCCGTAATCTAAGTTGCGGTTAATATTCTCAATTTCCACCAAGGCATTATCGACTAATATACCGATTGCTAATCCTAACCCTCCTAATGTCATGAGATTTAATGTGTGACCAAAAAAAGTTAACCCTGTAAGAGAAGCTAAAAGGGCTAATGGAATAGAAGTAAGCACAATGGCTGTGCTGCGAACACTGCCAATAAAAATTAAAACGACCAGAGCGACTAAAAGGGCGACTATTACCGCTTCAATTAACACTGCATTTCTAGAAGCCACAACAAATTTAGATTGGTTAAATATAGGCGTTAAGGTTAAGCCTTTAGGCGCACCTTTTTGTATGTTTGGTAAACGACGGTTGATTTCATTAATGATATCTACGGTAGATGAATTCCCTAGTTTTAAAATAGAAACAATAACGCCTGCTTGCCCATCTACACGAGCTAAACTAGTTGCAACAGCGCCACCATCACGAACCGTTGCAACATCTTGAAGTTGAATTAGACCATGTTCGCTATATTTAATGGGGATAGCTTTAAACTCAGCTACACCTTCCGGACTCCCATTAGTTGAAACGGTAAAGGCCACTTTTCCTTCACGTAAAATACCAGTCGGTAACGTAATGTTTTGTTGCGAAATAGCCATGGCTACTTCTTTTGCTGTTAGTCCATGCACCTGTAATCTATCGGGATCAATATCTACCATTAGTTGTCTAGGAGCTCCACCAAAAGGTAGGCTCAATCGTAAGCCAGGTATTGACTGCAATTGTCGTCTTAGAGTTAGTCGAGCGTAATCATACAGTTGAGACTGAGTCATCGTTTGAGAAGAAACGGCGAGTTGAAGTATAGGTACGCTTGACGTCGTATAATTAACTATTAACGGTGGGGTCATTCCCTTTGGTAGCCGCTTTAAAATGGTTTGAGAGACACTGGTAATTTGCGATAGTGCAACAGCTAACTTTGCTCTGGGGTGAAAACTGACTTGGATGAGCGAGTAGCCATTACCATTTTCAGATTGAACACGCTTTACATCGTCAACGTTATTCATGATGGCAATTTCACTAAATGATGAAATTTTTGACGCCATTTCAGAGGCACTAAGACCTGGGTATTGCCACAATACGTTGACATAGGGAATATCAATTGAAGGTAAAATGTCAGTAGATGTTTTTTGTAAAGACCTAATGCCAAACAGCAACAACAGTATAACCAATACGCCAACCGTATAACGTTGACGAAGAGCGAGCTTAACTAACCACATTTATTTAGCCTCTGTTAATAAAATATAATTCATCTGACTAAACTCTACTTACCGTCATTTGGGGCAAAAATATCGGCTAATATTGACTCAGGAGGCAAGCCAATTTGTTTATTAAATTCTCCGTCTGCATTTAGATAAAAAGTAGCTGGAGTTGCACGGGCACCTAAAGACAGCATGGTTTTATAGTTGTTAATTAGCTTGTCACGGATCGTTTTTTCTGGGTTCTCAATTGGTTTTATAGACTGAAATAATCCTGAGCCAGCTAATTTTTTCAATTGTTCTTCAGGATTATCCGCGCTTAATATGGCCGCGGCTTTTCCTAAGCTGTCTGCTTTTAAAATACCGACTAAAATATGACGAATTTGCACTTTTCCTGAATCAACCCAAGGCCGTGCCTTATCCCATAACTGCTTACAATAAGGACAATTGGGATCCGTAAAAGTGTAAACAATACGCTTGGCTGACGCAGAGCCATCTCTTACCCAATGACTGTTTTCAAGGGCTTGCCAATTCTTAACCGCCTTTGGACCATTAACATAAGCATTCAGCTTTTCTTCACCTACAGAATTACCTTCAGTATCCACTAATGGGCCGGTAAATAAGTACTTTTCGTCTTCAGTGACATACAAAGTAATAGTCTCATTTTGAAAGTTAGCGATATAGCCAGTCATATTTGCCGGCGCTTTAAAAGAACTGACCACTTCACCACCTTGCTGAGTGAATAACGTTAAGGGTGCTGGGTAGTTAACTGTTTCTGTAGCAGTAAGATTTAACGGCAAAAAAATGTAAATAAAATTGATATTTTCATAGGTTTATCCTTTTTTTAAAGGTACGACGGAATTAATTTGATTAAGGTAATAACGCAAGCTAGCTTGAGATAATTCGCCCATATGGCTAGTAACTAACTGCCCTTTTTCATTATAAAATAATGTGGTTGGTAGCCCTGCGGCGCCAGTTTCTCGGCTAACATTGCTAGTGGGGTCGATGAAAACATTTTTTAAATCCAACGCTGTTGAATCAATAAAATTTTTAACACTAAGCAGGCTTTCGCCTTGATTAACAAAGACAAAAACAAGCTCAGGGTTATGTTTTTGAGCGGCTTCTAATACCGGCATTTCTCTACGACAAGGTGGGCACCAAGATGCCCAGAAATTAATAACAACTGGCGTGCCCTTATAGCGTCTTAAATCGACTTCATGGCCTTCAATATTACGTAAAGGTGAGCTAGGCAGTTCGACTGCTGCTTGATAAATAACAGCAAAAAAAGTAGGAATAATTAAACAGAAAAAAGTAATTAATGCCGATGTAAAATAAGCTTTAATGAACAATTTATTACGTCTAGCATAAAACATCAGTACCAAGGCACCAGCGCCCCAACCTGTGCTAGGTATAAAGCCACCATCACTTATATTTACTAATTGCCACCAATTCTCTTGGTAGCTTTGCCACATAGCGATTATAAAGGTCAATCGTGCGGTTAAAAAACCAATAATAATGGCTGTGAATATATACTCTAAAAACTGTTTCTGTTTTGCATTGTTACGTGTTTGAAGATAAGTTATTCCCCAAAACATAAATAACCCTACCAGAGTAATTAATTGTGAAATTGAGAGAACTATCGGCCCTACAGCAATACTTAGCATTTATTTACCACATCTTTTTTCCATTAACTTACCAATGATAAATCGCTAATATTAAGCCAACATTAAGAAAAAGTTCATTCGCTAAACCCTGCTAAAAACTTAATTTATCGCTTGTTCTCCTGCGCTTTTTCACGTTAATCTTAGCGGCATAAGAATTGTATTTGAGCAAAAATGTATATTTTATTAGTTGAAGATGATGCTGTTATTGCTGATGCCATTAGCACTTTTTTATCGGGTGAAGGTATGGCTGTGGAACATGTTGCTTCAATAAGTCATGCAAAAAATATCTTGAATAAAAGCAACTTCGATCTCTGTATTCTTGATCTAAATTTACCGGATGGAAATGGTATAACGTGGCTAACATGGCTGCGAAAAAATCAACACTCATTGCCGGTACTAATACTCACGGCGAGTAATTCAATTGACGACAAAGTAACAGGATTAAAGAATGGCGCTGATGATTATTTGGTTAAGCCATTTGACCTAAGAGAGTTATTAGCGCGTTTGTACAGTATAAAGCGACGCACAACCGACAGACTAACAAACACCATTTCACATGGCCTGCTGACTTATCACTTAGAACAACACAAACTATTAATTAATGACAAACATATCCCCTTATCTCGGAACGAAGATTTACTTTTAAAAATATTTCTTAACAATCCACAACGTATTTTATCTGAAAGCCAATTAAAAGATGTTTTATACGGCACATGTGACGACGTAGCCAGTAATGCCCTGAATGTACATATATTTAATTTACGTAAAAAAATAGGAACTAAAGGCATAGAAACTATTCGGGGTTTTGGATTTCGACTAGGCTCAATTGAAGTAACTGAACAATGAGCTTGCGCCTTCGCCTAACAATATTAGTGGCAGCCGTATTTATTGGTTTTTGGCTATTAGCCAGTGTTTGGATGGTGACGGGTCTTAGTCATAAATTAGACGTCAGCTTTGATAAACGTCTAGAATCTACCGCTATAATGCTAAGTAATATATTAGCGCATGTGCCACAAAGTGCTATGTCAGCCTCTTTACCAGCAATAATGGAAGCCAATGAAGTTGGTACGGCAAAGGGATTAACCTGTCAAATAAGCTCTTTGCACGGCAGTATTATAGCAACAAGCAATAGCAGCACTTTTCCCAATAGCACAGCAGTTGAATCTGGGTTCCATTATATTCAAGCTGAAAGTACAGCGTGGCGTACGTTCACTTTAATCACCAGCCAACATAAAATAACCATTGCAGATAAGGTTTCTGAGCGTGATTCTTTATATTATGATCTGCTTAAAAGTATTCTTATTCCCCCTGCATTAGCGATTTTAATTACGTTAGGTTTATTATGGTTTGCAATTGGTACAGGCATAAAACCGATAATGCTACTAACTTCAGCACTCGAAAAACGCGGTAGTGAAGACCTTGCTCCCATTCAAATACAGCAACCATTAAAAGAACTGCAACCACTGATCAACAGCCAAAATGCACTAATGGCACGATTAGCTGAAGTGATATCAAGAGAGAAGCAATTTACCAGTAATGCTGCACATGAGCTTAGAACACCGTTAGCGGGTATATTGGCTCAAGCCCAACTTGCTGAACTAACAACAGGAGACAAGCAACAGCGAGCTTTATTGCAGGTAAGTAAAAGCACAAAGCGTTTAAATTCTATATTAGACAATTTACTTTTACTGGCAAATATTGATGCAATCACCCAAGTCCATACTGACGAAACTTGGTCAGTTGAATTACTCATTAAAAACATGATAAATGAGACAACGCAAGGTAGTGAACGTATAGCTTATTCAATACAAGGAAAAGAACTCATATCCGTTATCCCATCAGCTATGATCGCTATTGTTTGCCGTAACCTGCTCGATAATGCTTTAAAATACAGTCCCCCAAAAACACCTGTTTTAATGGCCATTAACGTTACAGAAAGCCTTTTAAATATTAATGTTAGCAACACGGCTAATGTTACCGCCACAGACATTGACAAAATGACTACGCGCTTTTGGCGTAGCGGTTCAGCAGAGGGTGCCGGTCTTGGCTTATCTATTGTAGATACCATAGCGATAAACTATAAAGGCTCAATTACACTGGCAAATAATGGTAATACTTTTGTAGCTCAGTTCTCAATACCTTTGACAGAAAGTAAAATAGCTTAAAATTAAGAACATATCGTTTTTAATACGTTAACCCTTTCACAGCCAACGAGTTTGCAATTGTATGAACGCAGCAATAGTAGATCTATCGGTCATGGAGCTATGTATAAAGGTGGTGATTATTTCCCTGTTAATTTACTAACAAAATTGCCCGTAAATTTATTAATTAAAGTTGAATCTCATGTTCAGAATTAGCTTAACTTTCAAAGTAATGATTAAATACTTTTCTATTAGGACAAAAAAAATGATGTAAAATCACGGCGACTAGGCTCGCAATTAACGTTGAACAATAGGAATATAATGAGGGCAATAAACAATAAACTTGTGTGTCGATTTCTACAGGTACTTTTAGCTTTCCAAAATACTCATAATAACTTCTAAATACCAATTGTTTTAGGTCACATTTAGCCGTGAATTTTAATGTCTGCTTAGTAGATTAGAAGTCATAAGGGAATCATCAAAATAATGAGCGCACAATATTCGAATGAGATAGGCACATGATCTGAACACCCTAATTATAGGTTTATTCAGACTGAAAGGACTATAAAGCGCACAAAGTTAGCATTAATAATTTGATGATGAACGACCGCAATGGTGGCTTAGCTGTCCAATTCAGAGGTTTTTGAAAAGTAATGTCAATGTCTGCTGTTGGCACAGAGCCGTCCTTCGGCTCAAACTCATTTTTGTCCAAAGGTGAGTTTCAATCTTTGTTGTCACAATTTTTCTTTGGATAGGCACGTTGATTGAATCTAAGTTTTGATCTTTATTGTCATACATACCTTCTATTGACACGAAAGGAACGGACTGGGAAGGCAAAAAAAGTTTCAAACATTATTGTTATGCATACTTAAAAGTGTAACATCTCCTTTAATGGTTAATATCTGCGGTTGTAAGGGTGAACTGAACTAAAGCATAGTTCTTATAGAGGTAGTACTTTCTGTGCTGATTGGAATCTAACAGAGGCGATGTTGCCAAACTCATTTCTGCCCCTTTTCGAGTTAGCAAATTGCATATTTTGCAAATTGGTTTTGCCCCTTTTCGAGTTAGCAAATTGCATATTTTGCAAATTGGTTTTGCCCCTTTTCGAGTTAGCAAATTGCATATTTTGCAAATTGGTTTTGCCCCAAGACGTGTTAACGTAATTACTCTATAGGTCGGCTTTGAGCGATAATCGGTCATTGATACTGGCTAAATATCGTCGTTAATAGATTGGTTAAACTGCTCTTTGCGCATATATTCATGAAAATGAGCGCCGAGCGCATATTGTTCTATTTAACTTTTCTTTAAAGTTTTAGAAAACTTAGTGATAGTAATACCTTAGGTTATTTGTTAAAACTATATAATGTAGAAAAATGAGCGTAGCGTCGGCAGAAATATGCGCGATGAGCGCACTATTAAATTGTTATGTGTAATGGAGTAGATGGCATGGAGTTTCAGACGATCCCAATAATGCGGATTTTCGATGAAGATAAAGCAAAAGAGTTTTACCTTGGCTTTCTCGGTATGGAACTAGATTGGGAGCATCGTTTTGAGGATGGTTACCCAATTTACATGCAAGTTTCGCTTGGCGATTTTGTTTTACATCTGAGTGAACACTCTGGTGACTGCACACCGGGCAGCAAGGTCTTCGTTAATGTAAGCAATCTTGATCAACTTTTCGCACAAGTTACTGCAAAGCCTTACAAATACAACAAACCAAGCATTGAAGATGCCCCTTGGGGTGCAAGGTGTTTTACCGTAACAGATCCGTTTTCAAACAGGATATTGTTTAATGAATCAGCAGACACATAACAATCAAATTTTATCGCCAGCAAAAAGCGCTGGCTGCGACGTCAACCCGCTGCGCGGCTTTCCGCGCTAAATTTGGGCGTTAAGCATACGAGGAACCATGTCCAGTGAAGTCACCGTGGCTAAAATATGAATCGAGGTTGGCAGACTGGATGAAACAGTTTGCTAGCGAAAAGTTGTCGTTCACTAATGGTTTTCAAGCAATCCCTGGCTTTCCTTCAAATGGATTTCGTGCTGATGGGCTGCTAACTGATGGGAATGTTGTTATAGCCTTGGAAGTGGAGGTAAAACAAACTCACCCTGATACAAATGTTGGAAAATATTGGCTCTTAAGCCAGTATCAAGCTTATGAAAAGGTGATTTTGTTTCATGTTTATACTCCAGAGTACACATCTTATCCTTGGCGCCTTCAGCTAGGTCAGTTTTATGCCTCAAAAATGGCGATAGAGTTGCCATTTGAATATGAACTAGTCGATCAAAGAGAAGCTATCGATACGAACTCATCATTTGAAGCAGTAACTAGAATTCTAGAGCAAAGAATACTCGGTGAATTCGGAGTAATTGCTGGTAAGTCGCAAAATGCTTAACAAGTGCAGGTTGTCGGACGTGTGCTACGCTGCGCTCCGCACCCNCCCGCCGCAACTGCAGGCGTTATGTGCTCTAAGGTATCTCATGCTCTCAATCACCAGTGAAGATAAAGAGAATCAACTTAAAAGTTATTGTCAGCATTGGCTGAGCTTATTAGCCACAAATCAATTTGAAGACGCAGAAAAGCTCATTGATATAAACAATAACTATGGTGTTGTATGGGCAGAATCTGAACTCAAAGACGCTGTGCATGATTACTTTGGTAGCGATGCCCCTGTGAGTTTTCAAAACGAAAATATAGCGAATTGTTACCCTGAGTTTTTAGAAACCGATTCAGGCTCATTGATCTTCGGCTTTTATTTACCCGCCAATGGCGAGATAACCGACCTAACTGTTGAATTTGAGTTTGTACCAATTGGGAACAACAATTATGCTGCAACAATCAACGATGTTCATGTTCTGTAGCATGTACGCACATAACAAGCGCCAGCACATCGCGCCTGCGGCGCTGGACTCGCAACAAGTTGCTCGCCCGTGTGGCGGGCGTTAGCTTTGCGGAGGCTTTATTGACATTTTAATATTAGTTATCGCCTCAGTATTATTCTTTGTTTTGGTTATAAAGTTGGAATCAATGATTCCCATCAACTTTTTGGACAAAGCAGAAAGAACGTTTAACGACCTAGGTGCAAACGTGCAGGTAAGAACAAATTCTTACTCTCGTTTTTATAACACCAAAGGACGATTGGTAAAAAAGTCGGATATAGCAAAAATCCAAAAAGCGGGTTGTCTTACACTTTTTACATTATCGGATAACGCAATCGATATTACGGTGCATCCAGCTAATAAAGATACTGTGTTTGAAAAAGCTAAAAGTATATTTAAAGAGGCTCAAGTTGTTGAAATTGATATACAAAGCTAACAAACCAATTATTCCGACCTCAACTCGCTGCGCTCTTTTCGTCGGCATATTGGGGCGTTATGTTGGAGCAGCATATTGATCGCTCGTATTAAGACAATCAGTTTTGGGGTATTAGTAGCTGCATTAATCATTACGATCACGTTGATGGTAGCCGATGTTGAATTTTATGGGCTCCTCAGTGTTTACGTATTTATGGTTTTATGGAGTTTACACAAGATATTTTTGTGGCTCATCGGTGATGAGTTTGGCATCGCCGTTCAGGTGAAAATTAAGAAAGACGCACCAAAAGCAATTCGTTTCCTTGGGCTGTTATTTGTCTGCTTTGTTTTTTATTTCGTAGCTAAGGGGCTTATCAAGCATGTTTCAACATAACAAGTTGCTTAATTTCGTTCCGGCCACAAACAGCATGGCCTCCACTGGACTGCCTACGCTGCGCTGCGGCAGCCAATTAGCAAAGCGTTAGCACTGTCCACTTATGGCACAGAGCCGACCTTCGGCTCTAACTCGTTTTTGTCCAGAAACGTGTTACATACCAATGTCCACATAAAAAATCGTTTATTTTTGTAGCAAAGCATAATGCGTACAATTATACTGTGTTAATATACAGTGAATTAGGGCGATTATGCTTTGCATTAAATCCACATCTGACTTTGAAATTGAAAGTGTGAAGTACCCTAACTTTCCCCTCTTAACGTGGGAAGTTGATAATTCAGATCTAGGGATTGAATCAGGAATGCTTTGTGTAGAGGCGTTGCAGTTCTTGGTATATGAGTGCTTAAAACGAGGTCGAGTGAATAGTGAGAACACTTGGTGGACGTATGGCAATCACCTAGCTCAATTCCTGACATTCTGTGAGCAGAACAGTTTGGATTGGCGAGACATTTCAGAAAGCAGTGAAGATGAAATGTTAGTCAGTGCTTATCGTGACCTTTGTGTTGGTGAGTTTGGCATGTCGGTAAATTCAACCAATCAGCATTTAAGAACGATAGTGCGTTTCTATTCTTATGGCGTCGGTAAGTGGTTTAAGTCATTACCTTACTCTCTAGAATCCGTTTCAGTGAATAAAGGCCAGCAGTTTTTAGCTCATACAGAAAGAAATGGTGGTAAGAAATACAGCTCTGATTTGATGATGAAAACCTTTGAGAAAAAAGCTCAATTTTTATCGGTAATTGAAGTGCGAGATCTTTTATCTGCGATTGAAAATTCAACCTTAAAGCTGATGGTTCGCTTATGTCTACAGACAGGAATTAGACGAAAAGAACTGTTGCTGTTTCCCTTGAATATAATAAGAAAGCCTACTGGAAACAGAGCTTACTATGAGGTCAATATTTCACGAACCAAAGGTGAGAAAGAGCGCAAAATACACATCCCGACACGATTGATGGAGGACTTGTGGCGTTATGTCAATGAGGCTCGTTTTCAGAAGCAACAAGAGTCGGAAGTGGAGTCAAATTGCTTGTTTTTAACGCCTGATGGTCAAGGGTGGGCTTCTCAAGGTTCTGCTTTTGGTAAGGCTCTCAAGTCGCTTAAATTACCCTTTCACGTATCACCGCATATGTTAAGGCATACTTATGCAACGCACATGCTGAAAGGAATGTTAGAGCATAAAAGCAGTAAATTTGAACCGTTGATGTACCTACAAGCTCGGCTTGGACATTCAAGTATCACAACCACGATGAAATATTTACATTTGGTTAATGATTTGGTCGATGACTTGTCGATTGAGTATCAACAACAGATTGATGCGATTGTGTAGGTGAAATATGGCGAGACAAAGAAAAAAACTGTCTATTAACAAAGACAAGCTAAAGAAAACATCGGCAGTAGAGTCAACAACTGACACTGCTCAAAATCGAGAAATAGTCCGACCAATCAACCCTGTAGTGAATTACCCGAATATCGGTTCAAAAGGTGGCAATGGTTCTAACGTCAATTTTACTCGTTTCTATGGCAAAGGTTATGACGACATTACAAATCGAGTGTACTACACCGCAAAAGCTCTGCTGAAAAATACCGATGCTCTTAGCGAGGAAACTCAAAAAGGTTATTTTAAAAATGGTTTTTTCCATTTCGCTGAATACCTTACATTATTTAGGTATTCAGCGGGTGAGGACTTAACACAAGATGACATTACGCCAGAGTTGATCGAGCAATATTTACTGCACCTTAGAGGTTGTGAGTTAGGGTATAACACCCTAAAAGGTTACTACACTCATCTCAAGTCAATGCTGATACACATGAGGGACAAGGGCTATTGGTCAGTCATTGATGACATAAACCTAAACAGTGATTTCTTTCCTAAGAGCCCATTTCCAAATTCAAGTAAACGTGCAAAGGGCGAGAAACCACTGACTCCCCATGAAAAAAGGCAGGTGGTGGTTGCGCTAAAACAAGCAATTAAGCCGATTTATCAAAAGACCGAACCACTAACAGGTTATCAGTTAACACTGTGTTTGTTAGCTGTGGCGATTCAGACAGGCATCAACACATCTCCGCTTCTCAATATGACTACCGACTCATTGACCGACCACCCACTTAAAGATTGCCGCAAGCTCTTAACCGTATTCAAAAAAAGAGGCAACTCCACGCAATTGCACAATTTACGAAAATCACAGGAACTTGAAGTAGTGCAAGGAATAAAGCTTGATGTGGCTTATCTTATTGAGGCTATCATTGAGCGTAATAGCCAAGTGAGAAAGTCTATCGATTCCGACTTGTTATTTGTCTATGAGTCTAGAATTGCCCACATAGGTGCCGAGAGAGGTACGGCCTCCTCTCTAGCAGAAAGGCTGCTTAGATATAACATCAAAAAATTCATCAAAGAGTACGACTTAAGAGATGAAGATGGTCGAACGATGAAACTTAATGTAAGCCGTTTTCGCAAGACGTTCATCAATGGTATTTATGAGCTGAGTGGTGAGAGTTTGTTAATTGCTGCGCGGCAAGCCAAACACAGTGGGACAGGAACGCTTGACCACTACCTGCAAGCTCCCGAGCAATCAAAGCGCAACTTGGGCTTAATGGGTGAGATACGAGTTAAAGAGCTAACGTGCGCAGAGCCAAGCGTCCCTGTAGGGCATTGTAAAGACCCTAAGAATGGCGATAAAGCACCGAAAAATGGCTCGTTCTGTAATGACTTTTTAGGCTGCTTCCGCTGTAAAAGCTTCGTTATTACAGGTGATGATTTGTATAAACTCTTTAGTTTTTATTGGGCGATTATTCGAAGCCGTGACGAGTTTGGTCGTAAAGACTGGAAGCGTCATTTAAAAAATGTTCTAAGAATCGTAGATGAAGAAGTTGTCCCTGAATTTGCTAAGCTTGGCCAGCTACAGCGTGTAGAGACTGAAAAAGAACGGGCAAGATCTAATCCACATCCGTACTGGCAAAACCTTGATATGTTGAAGGTGACGCAATGAGTTCAATTGAGTTAATACTCACACAAGCTGAGTTTGCAATTCAGCAATGTCCAAAGCCAAGCACCAGTGCGCTTGAGCAAGTCATTGATGGCTCTCTAACGGGTATCGTGACCTACATTAAACTCGCCAATGGTGAATACCAAACGCTATCTCGATTTGAGGAAGATGTATGGGTGTTTCCTGCTAGTAAAGGTACGAAAGCAACTATAGCAAGTGCATTAAACCTTACTTTTTCTACGATTGATGATACTCAAATGAAGCGCATGGCAAAGTGGGTAATCTGGAGCAAATTCAAAAAGGGGTTAGCTCTTAATACTCTTGTGAAAACATTGGACAAGTTGAAAAGTTATTTTCAGTGGGTTTTAAGTTCAGATACTACAGTTACACATGGGCTGACAGCTTTTACCTCAAATGCCTACGTTAGGCATGTAAATACCCTGCACTCAAAACGAAAAGGCGAGACTAAACCACTGACAGCAGTCACCAAGGTGGATAGATTCCGCATTCTAGAAGACCTTTATTACCACTGCAAAGAGTTTGATTTTGTCAAAGAGCATCCTTGGCCTCAATCAACCGCTAATGAGCAAGCAGGGTATGTTGGTGAAGCGTATCGGGAAGCCATTACCAAAGGTAAGACCCCCATTATTCCAAATAAAGTGCTAATTCCGCTGTGCCAGTTTACTAAATCATACCTAGATAAAGCTGATGAAATTCTGAAATCGTCAAAAAAGAGAGAAACATTGCTACTGCGAGATAGCTGTATCTTCTGGCTGTTACTCACAACGGGTATGCGTATCCATGAAATATTAGGCATTAAGCGTGATGCGTATCGCTCTGAAACGAAAGGTGACACCACTTACTACCACATCGAAACTGTCTCTGAGAAAACACATACAGGGTTAGCTGAGTGGATTGCGCCAAGGATAGCCACGGAAGCGATTGATATTCTTGGCCGTTTGAGCGCTCCACTTCAAGATCAACTTGAGTGTGATTTACTAAAAGCGAAAGCAAGCAACGATCATGTGGAAGCACATCGACTTGAGGAAATATCAAACCACATCTGCCTATCGAAAAACCGGGGAAAAGGAAACGCAATTTACCTATTGTCAGGGGTGGCAATGACTAACGCTAGGTTGCCAAACTTATGTGAACAGATAGGGAGTAATTGGAACCTATCAGCGCACCAATTCAGACGTACCTTTGCTAATTATGCGGTTCACTCTGAATTAGGTGACTTGAGAGCATTAAAAGATCACTTTAAACATTGGTCAATTACCATGACCACTTTGTATGCCTTTAATGATGCTTTGGATGCTGAATTGTTTGAAGAAATGCTTCGAGAGAAATATCTGGTTGAAGAAGAAATTAAGCAAGATTGGTTTGAACTAGACACGCCTATCACTGGTGGCGACATAGCTCAAAACATCATGAAGGTCCGTGAGGATAAAGAGTTAATTAAATCTTTTGGCTCTCTTAGTGCTATGGCAAAGGCATACTCTAGCTCCATACCAATTCGCTCAACAGGTATTGGGTGGTGCACCAATGATGATGAGTGTAAGTGTGGTAAGCCTGATAGCTGTGAAAGCGGCATTGTAGATAAGCGACACCTGCCTTATTGGGAGGGAATGCTAGTGCAGCAAATGAAACTGATGCAATTGGATGATATTGGTGAAGCTGGTAGAGCGGCGGTAAAAAAAGGCATGGAACGCTGTGAAAAGGTTCTAGTGGCATTGGGTATTGATGTTGAAGCTATGAAGCAAGAGATTAACGAGAGAAAGGATATCGAGGTGATAAATGTCTAACCAGAAAGAAAAAGCGACACATAAAGCGGTTCGACTTGCCATTGTTCGAATCGAAAAAGGTCGTCCAAATACTGTTTCTCATAAACGTAAAATGAGTGTCGCTGCCGTTGCCGAAGAAGCAGGTGTAAGTCGAGCATTGATTCACCGTGATTGCCCTGAACTATTAGAGCGTATTAAAGGCGGTGTAAACAAAGACATTCGACAGCAACGTGATGCCAAACAAACTGAACTTAATAAATACAAAGACCGCAATCGAGAGTTGCGGTCTGAGGTGGCAGAATTGAAAGCTATGCTCGCTAAAGTTCAATCACAAAATGCTACGTTAATACGAAAAAACATGGCTCTGAGCAATGCTCGTGCGGACAATAACAATGTAACGCAACTAATATACAGCTAATTGCCTGAATTTAATGGTAATAATTTCAAATTAAGGTTACTTTTGAGATAGTTAAAAACATCCAAAAGTGTAACCTTAAACAAAGTTATATAAAACATAAGGTTAGCTACAGTTACATGTAACGAACTATTTATAATTATTGTTTTCCGACAAGAGGCATAGGATAGAGCATTATTTATACCGAGGTGTTTCGGAAATTGATGATAAAGAAAATGATGGAAAGCTCCTACCTAAAGGAAAAGATCCATCTGTACCTGTTTATTTTGGACAAAAGGGTGCTTGCTTTGGTGGTGGTTATACTTTTGGTAGTTCAGAGGGGAATGCGGTTAGGGCGCACCAAGTTGAAACAGGTATGAATAACGGCTGTTATATATCAACTAGCAGCTGTAAAAATGTTGCTAGGAGATTTGCGACCATTGGTAATTTAGTTGACGGATATATCTATACTCTCGATTCTACTTTATTCTCTGAATATGGAGTTATAAGCCATATTCTTCCCGGATCAGAAAATACTGGTGAATACGAAGTATCGATAAGAGCTAAAAATAATGGTCCAATACCAAAAGAAGTTATTATTAACAAGGAAATGGTTAATGCCATATAACTATAAAACAGTTGGCTTTTGCTCCTTCGTCGCTTATTTTAGCCAACAATTTTTTGCCTCTTAGCAAGGCGTTGAGGTTGTAGAATTACTCTTTTTAGGAACGTATTCTACTATTTCAAATTGATTGCTTTTTAACCTTGAACCCATCCGTTCGCTGTGATCTAATAGATATTATTCACCCACGGTAAACCGTTATGGCTAACTACAAGCCTGACTTATCCTGTCAAAATAAATTCATTCCTATCAATTTCGCTGAGCAAATTTTGCCTGGCACCTTTGAGTATGCCCTTTGTTATATTATCGAAAATAAGCTCGATTTATCGGGATTTGACGCGTGGTACAACAATGACAAAACGGGCGCTGCTGCGTATCCACCTTCGGTAATGCTAAAGATTATTTTACTGGGCTATGCACATGGTTTGATCAGTAGCCGCAGAATTGCTAAAGCGTGTGAGACGAACATTTTATTCATGAGTGTGTCGGGAGATATCCAGCCACATTACACATCTATAGCGGGTTTTGTGGCTAAAATGCATGAACAGATTGAGCCGCTTTTTACGCAAGTGCTGATGATATGTGATGAGGAAGGCTTGATAGGCCGCAACATGTTTGCCATTGATGGGTGTAAATTAAAGTCCAATGCGAGTAAAGAGTGGAGCGGCACATTCGATGAGCTAGGTCGCAAAAAAGCAAAACTAGAACGCGCAAGCAAACGTATTATTGAACGCCACCAATCACAAGATGGACTGGGCGAAGAGTTGATAACTCAGGACTTAAAACAAAAAGAAAAGCTGGATAGAAGTGCAGGTAAAATCACCGAGTTTTTAGCCACTCACGAAGAGAAAACAGGCAGTAAAGGCAAGCCTGTTAAAAGTAATATCACTGACCCAGATAGTGCGAAGATGACGACCTCAAAAGGGACAATTCAAGGCTACAACGGCATCGCGATAAACGATGATAAACATCAAATCATCCTGCAAGCACAAGCGTGGGGCTCAGTGGGCGAACAACAAACTTTACAGCCAGCCGTTGCACAATTAAAACAGCAGCTTGCTAAACTCAATACAGAAAAAATGGCAGATAAACACACCATCAAATTTACCGCAGACAGTGGGTTTAACAGCGAAGTAAATCTTGAGTTTATGGCGCAAAGTGGGTTCGATACCTACATTGCGGATAACCAATTTAGAAAACGAAATCCGCTATTTAAAGACAGCGAAACATACGAAACAGAGCAAGAAAAACGGCGACTAAAACGCAGCAAAGGCAAGCCTCGGTTATTTACCTCAGACGATTTTCATTATGATGAGACAACGCAAACATGCCGCTGCCCTGCAGGCAATGCCATGTGGCGAAGCGGGGTCAATGTAAACAGCCATAACCAGCAATACACGCGATTCTGTGGTTACTTAAAAGACTGTAAAACATGCCCGCTACAGCAGCAATGCATGCGAAAACCACCGATAGAAAGAGGACGACAAGTGCAGTTTATAAATAATGAATCGCGCAAAAAGCTGAGCTATGTCGATAAGATGAAAGTTAAAATAGACAGCCCAATCGGACGACGACAATACAGCAAACGGCTCGGCTGTATTGAACCGGTGTTCGGGAATATTACAGTGAACAAAGGCATGAATAAATTGACCTTACGGGGTCAAGCGAAAGTAAATGCGCAATGGCAATTGTATTGCCTTGTTCATAATATAGAAAAGCTGAAAAATACGATACATTAAAAAGGGGAAGCCCTTTTAACCTAAATTAAAGCCACTCAAACACCCGTAATCCCTTCCAAAACGCCAATTAAAACAATATCAAACACTTCTATATTCTGCATAAAAATATAGTAATCAATTGAACCAAAATAGGAACTCAGCTATGGTTTGTTTATCAATAAAAACAAATTTAAAAACGAGTTAATCTACAGGCTCGTTA
>NZ_AUTR01000074.1:0-19386 GCF_000497875.1 Pseudoalteromonas sp. S8-8 | reverse complement strand
AAAGACCCGTTTGGGTTGTATGGTTAAGTGACTAAGCGTACACGGTGGATGCCTTGGCAGTTGGAGGCGATGAAGGACGTATTAACTTGCGATAAGCTTAGTCAAGCTAGTAAAAAGCGCTTGAGACTAAGATTTCCGAATGGGGAAACCCACCTGCTTGCAGGTATCGTTAACTGAATACATAGGTTAACGAGGCGAACGCGGAGAACTGAAACATCTAAGTACCCGTAGGAAAAGAAATCAACCGAGATTCCGAAAGTAGCGGCGAGCGAAATCGGAACAGCCCTTAAGCTTATTATGTGTTAATGGAAGGCTGCTGGAAAGCGCCACGATACAGGGTGATAGTCCCGTACATGAAAAGACATTTTAAGTGAAATCGAGTAGGTCGGAGCACGTGAAACTTTGACTGAATATAGGTGGACCATCATCTAAGGCTAAATACTCCCAACTGACCGATAGTGAACCAGTACCGTGAGGGAAAGGCGAAAAGAACCCCTGTGAGGGGAGTGAAATAGAACCTGAAACCGTGTACGTACAAGCAGTAGGAGCCCACTTGTTGGGTGACTGCGTACCTTTTGTATAATGGGTCAGCGACTTATATTTTGTAGCGAGGTTAACCGAATAGGGTAGCCGTAGGGAAACCGAGTCTTAACTGGGCGAATAGTTGCAAGGTATAGACCCGAAACCCGGTGATCTAGCCATGGGCAGGTTGAAGGTTGAGTAACATCAACTGGAGGACCGAACCCACTAACGTTGAAAAGTTAGGGGATGACCTGTGGCTAGGAGTGAAAGGCTAATCAAACCGGGAGATAGCTGGTTCTCCCCGAAATCTATTTAGGTAGAGCCTCGGACGAATACTTACGGGGGTAGAGCACTGTTAAGGCTAGGGGGTCATCCCGACTTACCAACCCTTTGCAAACTCCGAATACCGTAAAGTAATATCCGGGAGACACACGGCGGGTGCTAACGTCCGTCGTGAAGAGGGAAACAACCCAGACCGCCAGCTAAGGTCCCAAAGTCATAGTTAAGTGGGAAACGATGTGGAAAGGCCCAGACAGCCAGGAGGTTGGCTTAGAAGCAGCCATCCTTTAAAGAAAGCGTAATAGCTCACTGGTCGAGTCGGTCTGCGCGGAAGATGTAACGGGGCTAAACTATGCACCGAAGCTGCGGATTCAGAATTTATTCTGAGTGGTAGGGGAGCGTTCTGTAAGCCGTTGAAGGTGTACCGGGAGGTATGCTGGAGGTATCAGAAGTGCGAATGCTGACATGAGTAACGATAATGGGAGTGAAAAACTCCCACGCCGGAAGACCAAGGGTTCCTATCCCATGTTAATCAGGGTAGGGTAAGTCGACCCCTAAGGCGAGGCCGAAAGGCGTAGTCGATGGGAAACAGATTAATATTTCTGTACTCGATATAATTGCGATGGGGGGACGGAGCAGGCTAAGCAAGCATAGCGTTGGTAGTCTATGTGAAAGTGAGTAGGGCGTTTGTTTAGGTAAATCCGGACAAACACTAAACCTGAGACACGAGACGAGTCACTACGGTGATGAAGTTGCTGATGCCATACTTCCAGGAAAAGCCTCTAAGCTTCAGATTATATGGAATCGTACCCCAAACCGACACAGGTGGTCAGGTAGAGAATACTAAGGCGCTTGAGAGAACTCGGGTGAAGGAACTAGGCAAAATCGTACCGTAACTTCGGGAGAAGGTACGCTCCTATCTGTGATGAGACTTGCTCTCTAAGCGGACGGGAGCCGCAGTGACCAGGTGGCTGGGACTGTTTATTAAAAACACAGCACTGTGCAAAATCGCAAGATGACGTATACGGTGTGACACCTGCCCGGTGCCGGAAGGTTAATTGATGGGGTTATCCTTAGGGAGAAGCTCTTGATCGAAGCCCCGGTAAACGGCGGCCGTAACTATAACGGTCCTAAGGTAGCGAAATTCCTTGTCGGGTAAGTTCCGACCTGCACGAATGGTGTAACCATGGCCACGCTGTCTCCACCCGAGACTCAGTGAAATTGAAATCGCAGTGAAGATGCTGTGTACCCGCGGCTAGACGGAAAGACCCCGTGAACCTTTACTACAGCTTGGCACTGAACATTGAACCTACATGTGTAGGATAGGTGGGAGACTTTGAAGCAGCGACGCTAGTTGTTGTGGAGTCAACCTTGAAATACCACCCTTGTAGTTTTGATGTTCTAACGTTGGCCCCTGAATCGGGGTTACGGACAGTGCCTGGTGGGTAGTTTGACTGGGGCGGTCTCCTCCTAAAGAGTAACGGAGGAGCACGAAGGTTGGCTAAGTACGGTCGGACATCGTACGGTTAGTGTAATGGTAGAAGCCAGCTTAACTGCGAGACAGACACGTCGAGCAGGTACGAAAGTAGGTCATAGTGATCCGGTGGTTCTGAATGGAAGGGCCATCGCTCAACGGATAAAAGGTACTCCGGGGATAACAGGCTGATACCGCCCAAGAGTTCATATCGACGGCGGTGTTTGGCACCTCGATGTCGGCTCATCACATCCTGGGGCTGAAGTCGGTCCCAAGGGTATGGCTGTTCGCCATTTAAAGTGGTACGCGAGCTGGGTTTAGAACGTCGTGAGACAGTTCGGTCCCTATCTGCCGTGGGCGTTTGAGAATTGAGAGGGGTTGCTCCTAGTACGAGAGGACCGGAGTGAACGAACCGCTGGTGTTCGGGTTGTCATGCCAATGGCATTGCCCGGTAGCTACGTTCGGAACTGATAAGCGCTGAAAGCATCTAAGCGCGAAGCAGGCCTCGAGATGAGTTCTCACTAGACTTTTAAAGTCTCTGAAGGGCCGTTGAAGACTACAACGTTGATAGGCAAGATGTGGAAGTGGTGTGAGCCATTAAGCTAACTTGTACTAATTACCCGTGAGGCTTAACCATACAACGCCAAACGCGTTTTATGCGACAGTTTAGACAGAAGTTAATATAACTAAAGTAGATATTACTTGAAGAAAGACTTAAAAAATATTATCAGATATTTTCCAAATTCAGTTAGTGCGTAGCGATACGGATTAACGCCCAAATTTGCTTGGTGACAATAGCGTTTTGGACCCACCTGATTCCATGCCGAACTCAGTAGTGAAACGAAACAGCGCCGATGATAGTGTAGCATTTGCTATGTGAAAGTAGGACATTACCAGGCTTCAAATTGTAGAGACCCGTTACAGCAATGTGACGGGTTTTTTTCTGTCTGGGATTTGATAAATAGCCAAGAGCCCATGCCTAACTCAGTAGTGAAACCAAAGCTTCGACCGATGATAGTGTAGCATTTCACTGTGGCTCTCCACCGCTGTGGGCACTACGACATTACCAGGCTTCAAATTGTAGAAAGCCCGAATCTAACGATTCGGGCTTTTTTACGTTTGCAGAAAAGTAAAATACGCACAATTAACACACTTTCACATCAACACCTATCACGTAGGGCGGCCGAGTGCTGCGACTCCCGACGCTAAAATCACAACAAAAAGCCTCAATATCTCAGTCGGCCAATACAATAGCATTTGCTACGTGACCCTCCACCGCTGTGGGCACTATGACATTACACAAGCTTCACATTGTAGAGCGCCCGAATCTAGAGATTCAGGCTTTTTTACGTCTGTAGAAAAGTGAAATGTGCGCAATTAACACACACTCACATCAACATCCATCACGTAGGGCGAGCGTAGCGACTCCCGACGCTAAAATCACAACAAAACCCCTCAATATCTCAGTCGGCCAATACAGCAGCATTTGCTACGTGACTTTCTACCGCTGTGCACCATGACATTACACAAGCTTCACATTTTAGAGAGCCCGTTTCAAAAAGAGTCGGCTTTTTACATTTTTAGAAAAGTGATACAGGTATTTCTCTAGAGCGAAGCGTCTCTCAGTGAATAATCTACTTAATTTAACTAGTTAAAGTGGCATCGCCGATGCGAGTGCAGTATTTCACTGTGACGTCCTAACGCTGAGGGCACTATTGCACTGTACAAAGCTTCAAATTAAAGAAAGTCCTAACCGAAATAGTCGTTTTTTTGCATATATAGAATGTAAAAATATGAGTGAATAATATCAATTCAAATATATAAGCAGATTGGTATTATATAAAAAGTATGAGATCCTCATAAATCAAAGTTATTTTAAATTAATGGTATTAGTTAATGATTACTCGTTAACAAACCTCTGACTTAACTTGTTTATGAAGGCAATGAATACTAATATAATTTCATGACCTTATAACTAAAATTTATTGAGTTAGTTGTTTTAAAATTACTACCAATAATGATTGTGAGCTGTAACTAGATGCCCTATGAAACATTTTTAGATGACTCTACTTCGCTAGTTGAATTTACACGTATTTACTTAGCTATTTTTTATACTTTTGTTGCGGGCTTTTATACATTTAGAATTATTTATAAAAATCGAGACACACCATCAGGCGTTATTTATCCCGGAGATAAGTTTTGTACTAGTTGGTGGAACCATATGGTTTTTAAGTTTTTCAGAGCTGCTATTTGGTTTATATGTGTAATTAGAGTGTTTGTACCTGAGTTAGATAGCTACCTTGGGCTATTCCCAATTCTCAATGGCTGGCCAGGTGTATTATTTGGCGATATTTTATTGAGTGCAGGTTTTATTTTGACGATGTTTGTACATTTTCATATGGCAGCACTTTGGCGTTCAGGAATTGATCCTAAGGGACCACATGAGCTTAAAACATCAGGATTATATGAATACTCTAGGAATCCGATGTATTTAGGTGTTGTAGCTGCACAGGTGGGTTTCTTTTTAGCCTTACCTAGTATATTTAGTTTGACCTGTTTGGTTATTGGTTTTATAGCTATATATAGACAGACGTTAGTTGAAGAAGCTCATTTAGCTCATCGCTTTTCAATACAATATAAAGAGTACAAGCAACTAGTCCCTCGCTGGTTATAGCTTGGGATTAAGCTTTAAATACATGAAATTTTAACGCAAGAGTAAAGAAGTGTTCTGTGTTGAATTGCTAAAATCTAGCACGATAGACATAAATTAGATCACTTCTTTTTGTTTTATATACTTTTTCATAAACTCTTGTTTAGTAATTGCCTTTGAAAAAATGTAGCCTTGAATATAATCGCAAGCAAGCAGCTTTAATAGGTCATACTGTTTTTGTGTTTCAACACCTTCCGCTACCACCATTACATCTAGGTTGTGAGCCATAGTGATAATAGCCTTAACGAGAGCAATACTATTATCGTTTGATTCAATATCGCTTATAAATGAGCGATCTATTTTTAAAATGTCTATATCTAAGCGCTGTAAATACGCCAAAGAAGAATAACCAACACCAAAGTCGTCAATCGCTATGTCTATATTAATAGTGCTTAAGCGTTTTAATTGTCGCTGTATTGACGAATCTGGATCCATTAAGGTATTTTCAGTGACTTCAATTAAAATAGTGTTGGCGGGTAGTTGGTACTTTTTACTTGCAACAATCCATTCATCCACCCAGCAACCAGCGCGGTCAATTTCAAGAGGTGATGTATTTACACTGACTTGAATTGTCTTTTCACTTAAAACATTGAATTGGACGGTATCTTGAATTGCTTGAGATTTTACCCATTGGCCGATGTCGTTTATTAATCCGTTTTTTTCAGCGACAGGTATAAATTCATTGGGGCCTATTAGGCCTCGTTCAGGGTGGTTCCAACGAATAAGGGCTTCAGCTTTTGGTACTGATTTCCCATCAATTGAAAATATAGGTTGGTAATATAATTCAAATTGGTTTTTAACAATTGCAGTGCGTATCTCTTCTATCAGGCGACGCTTTTCTGTGGCTTTTTCTTCGATAGCATAGGAGAAAAACTCATAGCGATTCCGCCCTTTATTTTTAGATAAATACATCGCTTGATCAGCACGTCTAACGAGCTCTTCTACTGTTAAACCATCAGCAGGGAAAAACGTTAAACCTATGCTTGCGGTAACATAGACTGTTTCTTTTTTTATTTTAATGCTCTGCATTAAACTACTTTTTACAGCTTCGGCAATTTTTGATGCTTCATCTGGGCTATTTACACCCTCTAAAATTAATGTAAATTCGTCTCCACCTAAGCGTGCTACTGTATCTTTTGTTGTTATACAGCTTTGCAGCCTCGTTGCTACCTGGTGTAATAATAAATCACCGTAGTCATGCCCAAGGCTGTCGTTTACTTCTTTAAAACCATCTAAATCTATAAATATAAGTGCGAATTTCATTCCTTCAACACTTATTAAGCTTTGTAGTTTCTCATAAAAATACCGTCTATTTGGTAAATCGGTTAACCCGTCTTGGTAAGCATATTGTTGCAACTGAATATTTGCATTTTCAAGTTCATTAGTACGAAGCCTAACTTGGTTTTCTAATGAACTTTCTCTTTGCTCAATGTTGTATAGCATATCGTTAAAACAAGAGGTTAATTGTCCTACTTCATCTTGTGATAGTTGTTTAGCGCGTAAGCTATAATCATGTGACGTTGTTATTTTATTTGCTGTTTGTGCTAAATATAAAATAGGGTTTAAAAAGCGGCGCCTTAGCAAAAGGGATAAAATGAGGCTGATAGCAAAGGTAAAGACCATCAAAATCATTATAAATTTAAAGTAAAAAGTGATTCTATCTTGAATGTAACTGTTGTTAGCGCGTATTTTTAATACGCCATAATCATGCATATCGAGCTGAAGGGGGGTATTAACCTCAATGCTTTGTTCTATTTCTTCATTTTCGGCTTGAGCAATAACAAGTTGTTCACCAGTCATACTCGTTACCATTATACTAATAACATCTGAGCGTATAAGTATTGGGTCTATAAGCTCTTGTACTGCATCTATGTCATTAAACATAAGTGCAGTAGTTATATTGGGTGAAAGCATTTTAGACAGCGACCCCAGGCTTTCTATTTGTTCTTCTTGAGCGCTGGTGATTTCATAAGCACTAAATACAATGGTTACTGTAGCGGTTGATACAAGTGCGACACTCATTAAGATGAATAATAATTTTTTGCTCATTGTATTTAATGCAAATAGTTTTTTCATTGCATTACCTATCTACAACGCGTGCAAGTCGTAGTACTTTTGAACTCATAGTAATGCCTGCATCTTTAAGCTGTTGTGGTGCAATTTCAAAGCGAATTTTACCACTGGAAAGAAAGAATCTGATATGGCCGCCATTTTCAATAAATGAGTCTGTTTCACCAATGACCATAATATTTTTTAGATCTAAAGGAGTTATGTTTTGCCACTGAGCAAATGTATCTGAGGTGATAAATAGCATGTTACACGCAGATGTAGTGACTTCATCAATAGTGACTAATTTATTATGTAAAGGTAATTTTTTTATAGTGCGATTTTTTAGAGCGGTGTTAGCCACATCAATAAAGTATTTATCAGGGCTACAAATAGTAAATTGATCAAGGGGTTCTAAATGAGAATCCCAGTGTCCAAAACGTGCAAAGTTATACAAGAAGCCTGCTTTTAGCATGTATTCTTTTTCAACAGCGTCAACGCTGGTACTTAAAAGTACCAAGGCTATCAAGCTTCTGTGAATTAGACTTCTTAATTTAATCATCTAATTAGCTTAGAAATTTGCTGAAATTGTAAACGTAATACATTCATCAATATAGTTTGGTAATGTATAGGTTTCGCGCGTATTACTGTACTCAATATGTGAACCTGAAAATAGGTTTTTACCCGAAACTGCAGTAGACCACACAGGAGTAGCCTGCCAATTCCAACTAACATCTAACGTTGTGTAATTATCAGTATTATATGCATTTGAGTTTACTGCTCGTAATGTCGCAAATACGTTATGGTCAGTTGAGAATGTATAATCGGCTTTTGCAAATAACTGCCTGTTTTTAGAGTCATACCCGATAGCGGGCTCTACTCTAGGAGGTAAATCGTAGTTATAGTCGGTGTAACTGTAACCAAACTCAGTATTGAGATTATTAATTGGTTGCCATGATATTACTAAGTCGAACCCTTTAGTGGTTGTGTTTGCTACAGATGCAAAGTCTAAATCTATACGAGTCATTGTTAGTGCTTGAAATACTTCTGGAATTCTCCCTGCTAGAAATAAATCAAGTATAGGAGTGAATTGTTCAGCATGCGTATTCATATCAATAACCGCTACGTTTTTAGCATCGGTATAATAAGTAGAAAGATCTAATGACCAATCGTTAGCAGTAAAACGGTAGCCTAATTCATAAGATAGATAGTTTTCTGATTTAACTTTGTCATTACCATTTAGGTAGGTTGCAATTCGGTAGTCGTCTATTTGGTCAAAGCCTGAACTTAAACCGGTAAGATCTTTAATTTCTGTACCATTAACTTTAAAGTTGTCGTTAAACTCAATTAATGTTGGTGTACGTACACTTCGCGATATTGCGCCCCAAGTAAGGTGGTTATCTACTGGTTTGTATATAAGTCTTGCTGATGGTTGATTTTCCCAGCCAGTTAAATCGTTATGATCAAGCTTAGTACCAATAATAAAGTCGAGAGTGTCAGGAGTCACATTATATTGAGCTTGAACAAGTGCACCATATTGTTTGAGGCTATCAAAGTTTTTATCGCTATCTAAAAATACACTTTCTGCGAAAGATATAGAATTGTATCGGTAGTTCAACCCCCAATCTAACTGTAGAGATTGATATATAAAGTTCATTTGATAATCAATATCTATCGATTCAAAGTCTTCTTTAATATAATTTTGAGAGCCATTTTGTTTAAGCCAAGAAATTTGTAGCATTTGATTGGCATCTGGCGACATTCTGTTTTCAAGGCGCGCCATTATGCGCGTGTCTGTTCGCTTTAAATCATCTGAAAATGAAATGTTTTCGTTGGTTTCATCGACAACACCTCGGTAGTTTTGGCCAAGTGTGGAATGAGTTACATCACCCTGAAGTAGTGCTGACCACTCATCATTAGGGGTAAAGTCAGCTCTAAAACCTAAAGAATTTTGCTTAGTTGTGTCGTTAGGATCGAGTGAGATCCCTTTTTTTGATTCATTAGCATCTTTTAAATGACCATACACTCGGTAGCTGCCTATGTTACTTATATCACCACCGTAGCGAAGATTTGCATCAACATTTATTTGATTACCAGTTGTTACACTTGCGTATCCACCGCGAGTATCAATACTATTTTTAGTAATGATATTAATAACGCCATTATTTGCGTTACTTCCCCAAAGTAATCCGCCTTGTCCGCGTATAACTTCAATACGTTCAATATCGTACAAAGGAACGTTGAGTGTTTCCCAATAAACAGCGGCAAACTTTGGGGTATATAAGCTTTGTCCGTCAATCATAACCAATAATTTGCTTGAAAAGCGAGAGGCAATGCCTCTTGAGGAAATAGCCCATTGATTGTTATCGAGCTGACGGACAATTAAACCCGGCACCATTTTTAGTGCTTCAGGTACTGATGTAGCACCAGATTTAGTAATTTGTTCTTTACTTAATACATAAATAGATGAAGCGGTATCAAATGCTGATTGTGCTCTTTTCATCGCAGAAGTCGCTTGCACATCCATACCCATTAAAGCATCAAGATCGAGGTCTTCATCTTCAAACGGCTCAGCCGTTACAAGAGGGCACACAAAAAGTAATGGCCAAAATAAACGTTGTGATATTTTCACCCAAAAGTCTCCTGCGCAATCAAAAAATCAAAAACAATGACTGTTTTTGTAATACATGTGATGTCACACAATATTAACATACATTAACAGCGTAAAAGTATAAATGCGATTAAATCAAAACAACTAATTTTGTAGTAGTTAAAAAATTTAACTTCGGCCAATAAAACAGTAAAATTTAAAAAATAAAGTAGATACATTTTATACAATTACATTTATTAAAGAGTCAAAAAATAGAAGTTACTGAGAGTTATATGATTATATACTATTTAAAATTTAGTCTATTTTTGAAGGACTTCAAAGTATTTTGCGCTTATTGATTATTTAACTTTGCATTTCATGCTTTTACAAGGGCGATATTAATTATACGTGCACGATTAATCTAACTTTGTATTAACTATTATTGTAGTTTCAATTACCTTTGCTTTTATTAAAGGTATATAGAATACTTAAATTCGCTTGGTTTTGCTTTGAAGGCACCAAAGTATGGAAAAAAATGAATTAATTAATGTAGAAGAAGTACTCGATTTAATGCTTGATGCCGTTTGTGTGGTAGATAAACAAGGCACATTTGTTTTTGTAAGCGCAGCATTTGAGCAAATTTTTGGTTATACGGCCGACGAAGTTGTAGGCAAAAAAATGATTAACTATGTTTACGAAGGTGATCATTATAAAACGCATAATGCCGTAACATCGCTATTGTCTGGCGAAACGGTGAACCCTCGCTTTGAAAACCGTTGGATGAGAAAAGATGGTCAAGTAGTTCATATATTATGGTCTGTTCGTTGGTCAGAGCAACATCAAGTAAGAATTGCTGTCGCGCACGATATAACTGAACGTAAAGTAATGGAAGATCGACTCCATTATATGGCACGGCACGATGTGTTAACTGGCCTACCAAATCGATCATTATTGATGAATCGATTAGAAAAAGTAATTATTAGTGCAACCAGAAACAACACGTTTTTTTCTTTGCTGTTTATAGACATAAATGGCTTTAAAGCAGTAAACGATACTCACGGACATGAAATTGGCGATAAGCTTTTATGCGCTATAGCAAAAAGGCTTTCAGCGTCGGTTAGGCATTACGACACAGTAGGGCGTTTAGGCGGAGACGAATTTTTAATTATTTTAGATAACTTAAGTTCTAGCCACGAAACCGTCAGAATCAAAAATAAAGTCCTCACTGAGTTTAAAGCCGTCTTTAAGTTAGATGACGTACTACTAAATATTTCACCCAGTATAGGAATTGCAAATTACCCCGAGCACGGCCAAACAGATCACGAACTCATAAAGTATGCTGATGAAGCTATGTACAAAAACAAACAACAAGGCTTAGATAACGTAACCTATTTACCTCAATAACTAAGCTGAACTATCACCTTAGCTTAAACAATAGTCACAGCGCCCTTAACTACAATGCCTTACTTGCCGACATATTTTTTAATATCGGTTTGACAGTGCTGCGCTAAAAAGTCGATGAAAGCACGCACTACCGTTTGCTGATAATTACGTCATAAATAAACTGTCCACAAATTATATCCAGGTGATAATGAAGGCGATTACCGTATCGGCAGTAATACATTTTTTACTAATGATGCAGGCGAAAGCAAGGTATCGGTCACTGATTATGCAACTGCAATGGTTGATGAAGCGCAAAATGCGGCGCACGTTAATAATCATATTAGTATTGCCTACTAATATGGTTACTA
Organism: Pseudoalteromonas sp. S8-8; assembly: GCF_000497875.1. Lineage (NCBI taxonomy): Bacteria > Pseudomonadati > Pseudomonadota > Gammaproteobacteria > Alteromonadales > Pseudoalteromonadaceae > Pseudoalteromonas > Pseudoalteromonas sp. S8-8. The sequence continues at coordinate 8,014 of NZ_AUTR01000074.1, read as the reverse complement.
ATCAAAAGCGTTTGATTATTTAGATATAACAATACTGGCTCACAAGGTTAAAATAATTTAATCTGAGCGTATTAATTCTTATTAAATTATTTGCCTTATGAGCCTTCTTTTTTCTCTTGCGTTAGCAAGCCTTCCCGCTTTACCAGAGCCAGTTGCTAATAATGCTGTGGCTAAAGTTACAGTACAAAACCAAACCTATTTTTTAAGCTTTATGGGGCTGGGGCGCGATAAACAGCATTCGTCAGTGCATAACAAAGTGTGGGCGCTTAAAGTTGGCGATTCACAGTGGCAATCTAAAACTGGTGTGCCTTCAAGCTTGCCACTAAAAGGGCGCTTAGCAAGCACCGCAGTCGGTTTAGGCGAGTACGCCTATGTGTTTGGCGGCTATACGGTAGCAGAGGATCATACTGAAGTTTCAAGCCCCGACGTATATAAGTACGACGTAATAAAAGATACCTACACTCATCTTGCGAGCATGCCAGTACCCGTAGACGATAGCGTCGCGCTGAGCTACAAAGCGCGTTTCATTTATCTAATTAGCGGTTGGCATAACGACGGCAACGTAAACTTAGTGCAAGTGTACGACACGCAAAATAATACATGGCAACAAGCCTCGCCATTTTTAGGTGAGCCCGTATTTGGCCAAGCCGCTGCAATTAGCGATAATACCATTGTTATTTGTGATGGCGTTAAAACACAAGCTAATCCTGATTCGCGTCGCTCGTTTGCAGGTGTAGCACAGTGTTTAAAAGGCACAATAGATTCAACTAATCCACAAAAAATAGATTGGCGTACGTTGCCTCATCCAACGGGCACCGCTCACTATCGAATGGCAGCTACCAGCTATAATGGCAATATTTATATGATGGCAGGCTCTAATAACCCATATAACTACAGCGCAATAGGCTACGACGGCAAACCTGCATCAGCAAGTGATCATGTTTGGCGCTTTAGTATCGAAAAAAACGAATGGCAGATTTTATCCCCAGTTGAAGTAAAGAGCATGGATCATCGTGGTTTACTTGAGCACAGCGGTGTTTTATATCGAATTGGCGGTATTGATAACAGTCAGCAAGTAAGCGCTAACGTACTCGGTTACGAGGCGCCAAAGTGAACACCCTTTACATTACCGGGGCGGGAGTCAGCGCAGCCAGTGGTATTCCCACCTTTAGAGGGGAGGATGGTTACTGGACCATAGGCAGTAAAAATTATACGCCTATGGAAATGGCAACACGCGCAATGTACCAAAATGCCCCTAAAGAGTTTTTAGCATGGTATTACCATCGCTTTGCAGCGTATCGCAACCATGGCCCAAACGACGTACACCATTGGCTAAGTGACAAAAACCTAATTACTCAAAACATAGATGGGCTTGATGGCAAAGCGGGTAATAAAAATTACATTGCTATTCATGGCAGGCTTGATCAAATGACCTTATTTCATGAGCAAGGTGAGCCAGTCACGCCACTTGCCACCCCGTGGGATAGTGTAGAAGAAAGCCGCCTGCAAGAGTCTCTTTTTGAGCTATTTAATATTCAAAACCAAACGCCTGTGCTAAACCATTCATTTAAGCCCTTTGTTTTATTATTTGACGAGTACTACACCGAGCTTTACAGAATAACAGAAGCACAACAGCGTATGCTCAACGCCGATAAAATTGTATTTATGGGCACCTCGTTTAGCGTTAATATTACGCAAATGGCAATTGAAATAGCCCGAAATTACGACATTCCTGTTGAAGTGGTTGACCCTGAGCCTGCACATATTTTGCACGCTAACGTCACATATAAAAAAATGAATGCATTAGATTACATTCAATCTAATTAAGAAGTGCTATATTTTAAAGGGATTGATAATGTTTTCTTAAATATTACAATCTCTTTATATAATATTAACGAGTCAAAAATGTTATTATTATCCTGATTATAACAATACTAAAGAGATCTGAATGAGCGACTTAACTGCAATAGCAAACTTGTCCATTTTACTTGTAGAGCCTTCAGAGGTTCAGCAAAAAATAATAATAAAATCGCTTTTAGAAAGTGGTGTAAAACAAGTTGAAACTGCATCTACACAAACACAAGCGCTTAGCTTATTAGCAAGTTATCACCCTGATCTAGTTATAAGCTCTATGTATTTATCTGACGGGACAGCCGATTCACTATTGCAAGAAATAAGATCAAACCCTATCACCGAGCATCAACCTTTTATGCTTATATCGAGCGAGCGTAATAAAAAATACCTTGAGCAATTACGCCAATCGGGTGTCCTAGCTATTTTGCCTAAGCCTTTTAGCGCAAAAGCCATTACCCGCGCACTCAAAGCAACCCTCGATATTATAAGCGAAGAAGAAGTAGAACTTGATCATTTTGACGTAACGCTGCTGCGAGTTTTAGTGGTAGACGACAGCCGCTTTGCGCGTAAACACATTATTCGTGTTCTTGCGGGTATGGGAATACCTGCCCCGGTAGAAGCTGAAAACGGTAAAGAAGCTATTGAGCACTTAAATAACCAATCGTTTGACTTAATTGTAACCGACTACAATATGCCAGAAATGGATGGGCGAGAACTAACAGAAGCCGTTAGAAGCTCAAATAGCTACTCACATATTCCTATTTTAATGGTGAGCTCAGAGGCAAACGAAACGCACCTAGCAAATATAGCTCAAGCGGGAGTTGATGCTATTTGTGATAAACCGTTTGAACCGGCCACAGTGCGAGAATTATTGTTTAAAATAATGTCTTAAAAGTAAGTACAAGCGTAGGACGGTGATTATTTGGCCTACGCTCATCTTTGAAATACATTTACTATTACAGTTTTCCTAATCTATAAATGAGTAATGCCGTTTTTTTAATGTTTTTATCAAGGCTGGTTAAATCGGCTGTTTCGTTTTTAGTGTGCGCGCCGCTGCCCATCAAACCTAAACCATCAAGTGCCATATCAACATGATTTGCCGCAAACGAAATATCAGCTGCACCTGCGTTGCGTGGGTTGGCGGCTACTACTTTGTTGAAGCCTAAATCGTGGCTTGCGTCGCTGTATAATTCTAATAGTTTTTTATTGCCATCAGTTAATGCCATTGGCGGGTAACCGTCTTCAAAAATAAGCTCTGCTTTACTGCCATTTAAACTGTTGCTAGCAATGAGTTGCATTGATCTTTTTGCGTTTTCGAATTGCTTTGGCGAAAGTGCGCGTAAATCACCTGCTACATGCACGGTTTGTGCTATTACATTACTTTTACCAAACGCCGTTGCTGACGAGTTAGCACTGTCGTAGTCGGCATTTGTACCACCTACAATAAGCCCTGGGTTAAATGTTAAATTAGGTTGCGTGGCAAGTTGCTCTCTAAAATCATTTAAAATGCGTGATGCTTCGTAAATAGCGCCATAACCAACGCTTTCGCTAAATATTTGTGACGAATGCGCTGCATTTGCCGTTACATTTAGCGTCCAACCGGTATAACCACGGCGCGCCGCCATAGCTGTTTTTATATTGTTGTCGCCATTTTCATAGCCAAGCGCTACGTCAGCCCAAATAGCGGCATCAACAATAGCTTGTTTAGATAAACTAAGCGGGCGACCGCTGCTTTCTTCATCGCCAGTCAATAATACTTTTATACTTACATTTTCGAGTAAATTAAGGGCTTGTAAGCTTTTAAGAGCGGTAATTATTATCGTGTTACCGCCTTTCATATCGGCAACACCAGGACCACTGGCTGTATCGGCATCAAGCTGTTTGTAAGTGGTAAAGTCATCGTGCTTGGCAAATACCGTATCTATATGGCCGATCATCAGTATTTTTATTGCATCGGGGTTTTTACTCTCATATGTTGCTAATACATGCCCTGCGCGGTTAAACGCACTGCCATCCAGCCATTCAACTTTAAAACCAATGGCTTTAAGCTGTTCACTTGTCAGCGCACCTACTTTTTTTACACCTTCAATATTAAGCGACCCGCTATTAATATTTACGGCTTGCTCTATTTCTTGCAATGCTTGAGGAATATTTTTATCGACCTGTTTTACTATTTCACGCTCATTTTTATCAAGCGCTGCATGGCTTGTAAGCGGTAAGGTACTAGCAAGTGTGAGAATAAGTGCATGGCTAAATTTTAAAAATGACATAACAGCATAATAAGTGAGAAATAAGAGTATTTAATATGAAGTAAAAATACAGAGGATTCAATAGGAGTAGATTGTGATTTTTAACTAATTTTATAAGTAATAACGAGTTACAGGTTTAAGGGTGAACGCGTTATTAGTTTAAACACAGGTATTTAAAATATAACCTTTTAACTAATAATCAAGCTGTGCAACTAAACAGCAATTTGCCTGATATTACTGACCTCCATCATTTGGGATTTTTGCTGCATTTAGAAAAGTTGAGACTGAACTAACTGTTTACAAATACTTATTTTATAGCTAGGGTAAAACCATTGTAATATAAGAACATTTGTCATTTTTAGGCGACAAATGTCGTAGACTAAATTGTAAGATTTATAGGTATAAACAATGAATAACTTAGTTGTATTAATAACGGGTGCTAATAGGGGAATCGGTTTCGAATTAGCCAGACAATACCTTATAAATGGATGGACAGTAATTGTTACCTGTAGAGATCTAGAAATGGCGGTTGCTCTAGTTTCATTGAAAGGTAAGTTTCCAAATAAATTGTCTATTGAACTAATGGATATCACTTGCCCTGAAAAAATTAAGACGTTGGCAAGTAAACTTAATGAGGAAAATATTAAATTAGATTTAATAGTAAATAATGCGGGATATTTGGATCGAGAAAACACAAGTATCCATACTATTAATTACGCTAATGCCGAAATGTGTTTTAAGGTGAATTCACTTGGACCACTATATTTAACTCATTGCTTTTTACCTTTAATAAATAAAAAACGCTTATGTAAGATAGCCGTTATTTCTTCTGCTATGGGATCTTTGTCGCTAGAACAAAGTGTGGATTGGTATGGTTATCGAATGTCTAAAGCAGCAGCCAATATGCTAGTAGTGAACTTATCACAAGAACTTGTTAATGATAATGTGGCTGTGGTAGCTGTTCACCCCGGTTGGGTTCAAACCGATATGGGTGGCTCTACAGCAAGTGAAAATGTTGTAGATTCGGCTCTTGGAGTTATGAACGTTATTCTGAATTTATCTATTGATAATACGGGAAAGCTTTATAGTTTTAATGGTGATGAGTTACCGTTCTAATAAATATAACAACACGCTATGAGGTGGATAACTAGTAAAGTCAGCTATTAATTGCAAATTTTAAAACTGCTGAGCCTCTTCGTTTTAAGGCTATTAAATACGTCAATTCATCGTAGGGTGTTAACGCGGTTTAAGATCCATAACCCATTCATGCAACACTCTAGGTATGTAAGTGAGAAATAATAGTATTTAATATGAAGTAAAAATACACAGGATTCAATAAAAGTGGATTGTGATTTTTAACTAATTTTATAAGCAATAACGAGTTACAGGTTTAAGGGTTATGAGGTGTACACGTTATTGGTTTAAACACAGATATTTAAAATATAACCTGTTAACTAAGTAGCCATTATTACAACATAGCAATATGTCTTATATTACTGATCTCCACCATTTTGGGGTTTTGCTACATTTAGAAAAGGTAAGGCGAATCTAACTAACTGTTTACAGTTGTTTATTTTATAGCTAGGATAAAATCATTGTAATATAAAGACATTTGTCGGTTTGTAAAACGACAAATGTCGTAGACTAAATTGTTATGTTTCAATCATGGAAGGTGCAAATAAATATGTTTGGTTTTATATTTAAATATATATTCTTTAGTATTATTAACGTCGTTTTATTCCTTCTAGCAAGTTTTGCTTTAATGGCGTTGCTACCTGAAACTATCGTAAATGGAGATACATTCGAGTTGGTCTATGGAATAGTTTTTATTTCTTTTTTAGTTCTAACTGGCTTTGTAGTAAACCATCAAATCACCCCAAAAGTTGGCTTTATCGAAGGCTGGAAACTTGGGTTTCTAAGTATAAAAATGTATATTAAGCCCTGAGTAACTGAAACATAAAAAGAATTTCAAGCAGGACAAAATATAGTTGGCTTTTGTTCACTCCGTTCACCTATTTTAGCCAACTATATTTTGCCTCTTAAATGGGCGTTGAGGCTGTAGAATTACTCTTTTTAGGAACGTATCCAACTATTCTTGGTTGGTTGCTTTTTAACCTTGAATCCATCTGTTTGCTGTGATCTAATAGATATTATTCACCCACGGTAAACTGTTATGGCTAACTACAAGCCTGACTTATCCTGTCAAAATAAATTCATTCCTATCAATTTCGCTGAGCAAATTCTGCCTGGCACTTTTGAGTATGCCCTTTGTTATATTGTCGAAAATAAACTCGATTTATCGGGATTTGACGCGTGGTACAACAATGACAAAACGGGCGCGGCGGCGTATCCACCTTCGGTAATGCTAAAGATTATTTTACTGGGCTATGCACATGGTTTGATCAGTAGCCGTCGAATTGCTAAAGCGTGTGAGACGAACATTTTATTTATGAGTGTGTCGGGTGATATCCAGCCACATTACACATCTATAGCGGGTTTTGTGGCTAAAATGCATGAACAGATTGAGCCACTTTTCACGCAAGTGCTGATGATATGTGATGAGGAAGACTTGATAGGCCGCAATATGTTTGCCATTGATGGGTGTAAATTAAAGTCCAATGCGAGTAAAGAGTGGAGCGGCACATTCGATGAGTTAAGCCGCAAAAAAGCAAAACTAGAACGCGCAAGCAAACGTATTATTGAACGCCACCAATCACAAGATGGACTGGGCGAAGAGTTGATAACTCAGGACTTAAAACAAAAAGAAAAGCTGGATAGAAGTGCAGGTAAAATCACCGAGTTTTTAGCCACTCACGAAGAGAAAACAGGCAGTAAAGGCAAGCCTGTTAAAAGTAATATCACTGACCCAGATAGTGCGAAGATGACGACCTCAAAAGGGACAATTCAAGGCTACAACGGCATCGCGATAAACGATGATAAACATCAAATCATCCTGCAAGCACAAGCGTGGGGCTCAGTGGGCGAACAACAAACTTTACAGCCAGCCGTTGCACAATTAAAACAGCAGCTTGCTAAACTCAATACAGAAAAAATGGCAGATAAACACACCATCAAATTTACCGCAGACAGTGGGTTTAACAGCGAAGTAAATCTTGAGTTTATGGCGCAAAGTGGGTTCGATACCTACATTGCGGATAACCAATTTAGAAAACGAAATCCGCTATTTAAAGACAGCGAAACATACGAAACAGAGCAAGAAAAACGGCGACTAAAACGCAGCAAAGGCAAGCCTCGGTTATTTACCTCAGACGATTTTCATTATGATGAGACAACGCAAACATGCCGCTGCCCTGCAGGCAATGCCATGTGGCGAAGCGGGGTCAATGTAAACAGCCATAACCAGCAATACACGCGATTCTGTGGTTACTTAAAAGACTGTAAAACATGCCCGCTACAGCAGCAATGCATGCGAAAACCACCGATAGAAAGAGGACGACAAGTGCAGTTTATAAATAATGAATCGCGCAAAAAGCTGAGCTATGTCGATAAGATGAAAGTTAAAATAGACAGCCCAATCGGACGACGACAATACAGCAAACGGCTCGGCTGTATTGAACCGGTGTTCGGGAATATTACAGTGAACAAAGGCATGAATAAATTGACCTTACGGGGTCAAGCGAAAGTAAATGCGCAATGGCAATTGTATTGCCTTGTTCATAATATAGAAAAGCTGAAAAATACGATACATTAAAAAGGGGAAGCCCTTTTAACCTAAATTAAAGCCACTCAAACACCCGTAATCCCTTCCAAAACGCCAATTAAAACAATATCAAACACTTCTATATTCTGCATAAAAATATAGTAATCAATTGAACCAAAATAGGAACTCAGCTATGGTTTGTTTATCAATAAAAACAAATTTAAAAACGAGTTAATCTACAGGCTCGTTA
>NZ_AUTR01000073.1:2165-76501 GCF_000497875.1 Pseudoalteromonas sp. S8-8 | reverse complement strand
AACCAGTGCGCGATTGGCGCTGGCAAGGTGTTTTGATTTACTCGCTGCAGAAGCGGCAACACCCACCCCGCCTGTTAATATCGCTAATAATATTTCAAAGGCCATTACACCGGTTATACGTTGTTTATCTACGTACGAATGGGCTTCAATATAGTCATACGGAAAGCGCGCGAGTGTATTGCGGGTATCTTCATCGTCCATTAAGGCGAGTAATAATTCAAAGGCATCTGATAATGCACTGGTTGTTTTTTGGCTAAAGGCTAAAATTGTTTCAAGTTCGTGCTTAACCGCGTGTTTATCACCACTGGCAATAGCGTCAATCATTCTAAAGCAGGCAGAATACACACTGATATTTACATCAATCCCTAATACGATTAAATCAGCGATACCCGTTACAAGGGATTTTGCGCCTTGATACAGGCCCGTTGCGCGTGCACCGGTTTCAATCATCCATTGGGTGAAAAAGTCTTCTTGCTCAAAAATAGCATCGCCAATAGCTGCTTGTTTGCTTATTTCATCAAGCATGGAGGTGAGATGTTGTTTAAAGTCGTTACGCAGTTGGATGAGTTGTTGCTCATCAGCTTGAGTGGTTGCACGCAGCAAAACATCACTTTTACCTTGCGGTAAATTAGCCAAGGTGGCTACACCGTTTGCCAGTGAGCCGGTATGTTCAATGCCCTCATTATCGATAACAATATAGTCAATACCATCAACGGGCGAACCATCATCATAAAGGTATTCAAGTTCAAGCTGAGCGAGTGTACTTGCGGATAACGTATTGTCACCCAAATCAAACGCAGTCACTTGGCTAATGTTAACAGGGCTTGCATTGCTCGGTGCCCGCGCTGTTTGTGGGCTGGTTATGTCGTAATCAACCGGCCCATCAAAGGTTATAAATGTGCCATCGAGTGTAAGTACGTTAGTGGCGGTAATATCAACATTGCCTTGACTGTCGAGTTTTATCTCGCCGCCCGCGTTGTGAATAATTAAATCGCCATTACCTGAGCCCGTTATGCTTATATTATTGTTTGTTTGTAAAAACGTAGAGCCAGTAGGCACATTAAGCTTTAAGTCGCTGTTATTGGTTTTAAGGAGTATGTCGCTTTGGGCATTTACTTTTACTGCACGTCCGGTGAGGAGTGATATTTCATTCTCGCTCGTAAGGGCCGCATTTTTACCACTGAAGGCTTGGCTGCCACCACTTTGATAATTTACATGGCTGTTATTTGTGGTTTGCGACACGTTATTTTTAACATCAATAAATTGATTGTTTTTAATAACAAACTGAACATTGTTTTGTTCTGTTTCAAGGCATAGGTCGCGCCCAGCGTGTAAATTTATAGTCCCGAGTTGGCTTATCCATTGAATAAATTGGCGGCCTGATTTTATAGCATTTAATTCAATATAGTGCTCACTGGCGAGTGTTTGTAAGATGACTTTGGGTACATCTTTGTCGTCATCGAACAGGAGTTCATTTTGCGCGGCGCTTAATAAGCGATTATGTGTTGGGTTAGCGGCTGTAACTACGCTTGGCTGGTCGGCGTTTAGTGCAAAACCCATTATAAATGTATTATTTGGGTCGTTATTAATACACCCAATAAGTACCTCAGAGCCACCAACGAGTGGAAAGTGCCAGCCAGTGGCTTGAGGTTGATTTTCACAAGCATATAGCGCTAGTTTTTTTAGTGCAGGGCTTGATTGAATTACTGGGCGAGCTGTTTTATCAAACTCGGTACGAATACGGTATTGGCCATGTTCATCTACAAATGCATTACTTGTGAGAGATTCTACGGTTGCTGGAAATACCATGGGCTTAGGCGTGTGGGGCTCAGGCATTGCTTTGTAAGGTGTACCGCGCTCTATAAATTGCGCTACGCAGTGATAGTGCGTTTCACCTTCATGGCTGCTTTCGTCATTTGCTTGATTAAGGGTGTGCTCTATTGCAATGCATAGCAAATCACCACTGGCAAACCCCATATTATCGTCAAGCGAAATTGAGCAGCCTGCAAATACATCAGATACATTACCCGTAAGCGTAACCAGTTTATTGTGTGTGGCTAATGCATTACTAAAGCTTTGTGTTTGTGCTGATGCTTCGGCGTCTGAGTTTGCAGCAGGCTCGAAAAAAGATTGACTGTTACTGGCTACTTTTTGGAATTGTCCATGGGCATTACTTTGCGCTGCATTATTATATAAGGTTTGTGTTACTTCACTGTGCATAAAGCCGACAAAGTTACCCCAGTACTGGGCGTTCATCCCCGCGTTTGCTTTAACTTCTAATACACCCGTACTTAAATAGGGGCTGTTGAGGTTGCTGTCACTTATAACAAGTGTTTCGGTGTTTGATTCACTTTCAATCCAATAAAAAAGACCATGCTGAGACATCAAGCGATTAAAAAAGGCCCAGTCACTTTCCATTGCTTGCACACATTGCTTTAAATGCGGTAAGGCGGAGCTTGTCCTAAAAACGATTTGTCCTGATGAATAACCTGCTTTTTGTGCTAAGTAATTTAATACATCTTGTACGTTTACGGTAATAAAGACTTTACTGTTTGAGGTGTCTTTTAAGGTGGATAATCGATCTTGAATGTTTATTTTAAAGCGATGTAGATTGTTGAATACACCCATATTGGTTACAGATGTAATCAGGCCGCATTGTTCTCTATATCTTTTATTTTTATTAACAAAAATCACACTGGCATTAGCAAGTAGTATATCTGTATTGATTTTTACTGAAGATTCAACGGTGAGTGAATAACTAAAGCCTTTATTAATTTTTTCGTAGCCATGTAGGTAAGTAACATTAAAGTCTTTGTCATTAACCTTCAAAAAAAAATTAGATTTAGTCAAAACGTTGCAATCCCTGCTCGGTAAAATTAGTGGCGTAAACATACCTTTTTGTGTGTTAATGATCAACTGGATAATTGTAACTCTAAAAATAAATTGAATTATTTTTTTTGATTGTTTCATAAATAGGGATTGTTTCATAAATAGGGATTGTTTTGTTTTATTGCGTATTATTCATTTATAACTATTTTTTAGAGTGTTTATTCTAATTCGTAAATCGCATTAATATTCTAATATTTTAAACCTTATATAGGTTGACAATAGCGGTTAGGTGTTTGTATTATGCGCCAAATAAATGGATTTATTACTAGCCTTAGACTAAGAGTTTTTTAGTTTAACTGATGACAAGGAGCATGTTGTGAATAAAAAAGAGTTTATAAATCAAATAAATAGCTTGTACTCCTTAGCTTGGTCACTTACTGCCAGCGTTTCTTCGCTACTAGACCAGGTAGGTATTCCTGCCCATCGCGTTTTTTCTGAAAATTCTATAGAACACTTTTTCTTTTTTTTAAATAATCCCCCTAAAAGCAATGGAAAAGTTACTTTAATTAACGGTGATGTATCTGTTTATATAAAAGAGCTTTCATTAATAAATACTAAGTTAATTACGTCTATAGATGATGTTGTTACGCAGTCTTTGTTAGTTGATTCTCAAGAGAAAAGCAGGACTAAGACTCTTTTAGGCTTTTTTAAAACTAATAAATGGTCTGATTGTGCGAATGTAAGATTCAATAAAGTTATTTGCCCAGTTTATGAAGCTACTCTTTGCAAAACTAATTTTAATTTTAAATAAAAATATTTATTGAGGTAAAAAATGCGCTTTATTTTAAATGCAATTATAGGTTTATCACTTTCTATAATATTAACTGGTTGTATGAGTACTAACGTAAGTTTAGATGTTAAGGCAACCGATAATTTAAATTTAAACCAATTTGATGAAGCGTTACCAGTGGTTTTAAAGGTATATCAACTGTCTGATATACAAACATTTAAAACAGCCACATTTGAAGAGTTATGGAAGTCAGATAAGTCAGTTTTAGCTAATAGTTTAATTACATTAGAAGAGCGAACAATTCACCCTTCTGAACAATCTAAAATTAAGTTTGAACAAGCTGAAAATGCAAAGTTTGTAGCTATTGTTGCTTTATTTAGAGATCGCAGTGGCGATAACTGGAAAGCGTATTATCCGCTTGCAGATGGCCCTGTTAAGTTGTCTACATCATTAGATGTTTTGGTTACCAATAATGAAGTTCAATTACCTGGCGTGGATAAGGCTGAGTAATGAATTTAAAAGCTCCCGCAAAGCCCGTTTGGGCTGAAGGTGTTTTGCTTGCCCAGCAACACTTTCAACTATTTGACGATTATCACGATCAAAATCAGGTTGTACGTCAAGCGCTAATATCACCATTGGCATTTGGTTTACAGCATTTTGCTATTGATGAATCAGCACTTGCTCGCGGTATATTAAAAGTGACCAGTTTTAAATTACTTTTAGAAAATGGTCGCTTGCTTGATTTTGACCGACAGCATCAAGATGATTTAAAGCTTGAGCTTGATAGTAACCATCAAGAGAGTGTTATTTATATTGCTATTGCTGCTAATAAAACAGTTAGCAATATTGAAGGTTATGCGGCCAGCGGGCAATTAAGCGCATATGAAGCGGATTATATTGATTTAGAAGATAATCATGATGCGTCGCGTAGTCGTGAGGTATTAGTTGCAAAGCCTAAATTTATATTACTGTCTGACTCAGATGTAAAAACTTATTTTGACACCATTGCATGTTTAAAAATAAGTCGCTCGGAAGATGGATCATTTGTTTTAAATAAACAGTTTGTGCCTCCTTTATTAAATATAAGTGCATCTGCTTATTTAACTGAGCTGTTAAATAGAACGGCTAATTTAGTTAATGCAAAAGTTAATGTGCTGCTTAGCAGACGTAAAAATTATGGCTCAGTTACTGACTTTGGGCCGAATGAAATGAATACATTTTTGTTACTTAATGCAATGGCTCCATCCGCCAAGCGTTTAGATCATCTTAAAAATTTGTCATTGGTCCATCCTGAACGTTTGTATTGTGAGCTTGTTGATTTAATTAGTTCAGTTTCAATGTTTGAGCACAGTGACTTAGTTAACCAAGTACCACCATACCAGCATAAAAATTTAAGCAATGTATTTGGTCAGCTTGATGGCCTATTAACTCGTTTACTTGAAGGGGTTGTACCTAAGAAAATGGTGGGCTTAAAACTTGAAAAAACCTCTAACGCTATTTATCAAGTTGCCACTATTGATTCTGCAACGTTTACTAACAACGACTTTTATTTAGCTGTGTATTTTGAATCTGAAGACACCAAATGGATTGAAACATTTAGTGATCAAGTAAAAGTTGGAGCAAGCGAAAAGCTCGATATCATGATTTCATCTGCTTTAGCGGGTGTGCAACTAACACATTGTCAGCGACCTCCAAATAAGCTGGCCATAAAAAGTGGTTATGAATACTTCAGGCTTGAGTCGCATGGTTTCATTTGGCAGCAAATAATTGAAGAGCAATCATTAAGCCTATTTGTACCATTTGGATTGCAAAGTGCACAAATTGAAATTGTTACCGTAGCACGTAATTAACGTTGAGTTGAAATTATGCAAGAAGCACAAAAAGAACAAGATTTAGTCGCGTGTATTTCGCCTGTAATTAATGCGCTAACACCATTAAAACTAAAGCAATCTACTAACTTAGAGCTTGAAGAGTTTAGAGAAAATTTACTAACTAGTTTTGATGACTATGAGCGTAATTGTTACTCGCAACAGGTAACAACAAGTTTAATGCAAGAAGTTAAGTTTGCTCTTACGGCTATGTGTGATGAATTTGTTATGAGTTCAGGTGCTCATTTTAGAATGGATTGGATGTCTCGACCGCTACAGCTTGAATTTTTTGGTAACAACCGAGCTGGTGAAGAATTTTTTGAACGTTTAGGTAAGTTGCGTACCGGCGGAGAGCAAAAGCTAGCTGCATTAGAGGTTTATTATATTTGTCTGCAGCTTGGCTTTGAAGGCATTTACAAAGTTAAAGGCATTGAGCAATTAAAAGCGTTAATTGTTGATGTTAGAGCTCAAATTGAAGATATAAAAGGAACACCGAGTTCTCAATTATCTGATAACGGTATACCTGCAGAAGGGTTTGCGATGAAGGTGGGGCGTAATATTCCTTACTGGGTGATTTTGGCTATTTGCTTGGGTTCTATTGCCTCATTATTTGCTGGATTTCATTATGTAATTAATAAGCAAGCAACGCAGAGTACTCAGGTAATAGACAACCAAATTGAAGTGCTGACTCAGCTCAATAAAACCAACGAAACACGATAGGTAACACAATGCAGGGAAGAGTTAATAAAAGCGGTTTAGTTCATTTTTTATTGGGCTTGGTATCATCGCGTGCAACGGGTCAACTTATTGGCTTTATAGCCGTTTTGAGTATTGTGTGGTTTGCCGGTCGCATGGTGGGTTTAGATACTACCGATAAAAAATTAATTGCGATGGGTGCTGTAACCGCTGTTTTTGTTTTATTTATTTTTATTCGTTGGTTATGGACTAAGCGCTCAGGCGATAAGTTAGCTTCTGAATTAGCAAGTCATAATGCCGGTTCGAGTGCTGAATTAAGCGAAATTAAAGAAAAGATGCAAGAAGCATTGGGATCTTTAAAAGCATCTCATTTAGGTGCGGGTTATCGTGGTAATACCGCTTTATACGCTTTGCCTTGGTATATGATTATTGGCCCTTCGGCTACAGGGAAAAGTACTTTATTTGCAAATTCGGGCTTACATTTTCCTTACTCTAATTCGAGTGAATTGCATATCCAAGGTTTTGGTGGAACGCGCAATTGTGACTGGTGGTTCTCAGATCAAGCTATTTTAATTGACACCGCTGGGCGTTACACAACTGAGCAGTCAGAAAATAAAGAGTGGTTGTCATTTTTAGCACTCCTTAAAAAATATAGACCAAAACTGCCTATAAATGGCGTAATGGTGGCCATTAGTGTTGCAGATGTTTTAACTTCCGACAGTGAAGAAATTCGTCAACATGTAAAATTAGTGCGTGAGCGTATAGAAGAGCTAATTACCCAGCTTGGCGTTATTTTTCCTGTATATATTACTTTTACCAAAACTGACTTAATCAGTGGTTTTGAACCTTTTTTTAGTGACTTATCTGAAAAAGAGCGTGAGCAAGTATTTGGTGCGTACTTACTCGATATTAGTGAAGATCAAAAAAATGATCCTGCAGAAATGTTTGAAGTTCGTATGCAGGAGCTATATGAGCGACTGTGCGAGCAACGTTTAAGCAAAGTTGCACGAGAGCGCAACGAGCATCGTAAACAGCTAATACTTGATTTTCCTAATCAATTTCAATCAGCTTCAACTAAGTTAACTGAGTTTGTTAACTTACTGTTTAAGTCTAATCCATATCAAGAAGTTCCTTGGTTTGCTGGTGTTTATTTTACATCGGGCACGCAAGAAGGCACGCCTATTGAGCGTATTACTAATGGTGTACGAGATCAATTTGGTGCGGTTGTTGTTGACCAAAAACAAGAAAGCATTACTCAAAGTTATTTTATTAACCGCGTATTTAATGATGTTATTTTTAAACTACAAGATTTAACGCGAGGAAATAGAAAAAAACGGTTAGTAGGACGCTGGTTAAAAGGTTTAACAGTCACTTCAGGTTTGGCATCTATTGCAGCAATCACAGCACTCCTTATTACGTCGTACACAAGTAATCAATTATTACTTAATCAAGGTGAGTCACGCGTAA
The DNA here is from genome assembly GCF_000497875.1 of Pseudoalteromonas sp. S8-8. Taxonomy (NCBI): domain Bacteria; kingdom Pseudomonadati; phylum Pseudomonadota; class Gammaproteobacteria; order Alteromonadales; family Pseudoalteromonadaceae; genus Pseudoalteromonas; species Pseudoalteromonas sp. S8-8. The sequence continues at coordinate 68,851 of NZ_AUTR01000073.1, read as the reverse complement.
AAGCAGTTGTTGAAGCTAACGTAAGTAAGGCAAAAGATGAGCAGAAGCTTGCTGCTACGCTAGCGCTGTTTGAGCACTATGGTCAGCTTAAAACTTACGAAGATTCATTACCGTGGTACTTTATATTTGGTATTTATGAAGGTGATGAAACCTTAAGTAGTGTTGCAAATGTGCTATTTAATCAGATGAATCAGCTTATTACTTACCCAGGTGAAGAGCATTTACTTGCGCAAATAAAACAGTACGAAACACAATGGTTTGACAATGAAGGTGAAGCGAAAGCAACGATTCGTCAGCAGTATTACGATGCACTAAAAATGCATTTAATGATGAGTACGAACCCTGAGCATATTTCAACGGAGTTTGCTAAAGAGCAATTACTTAATTTTATAGCTGAGCATTTTCATATAGACATAAATGCACAAGAGCAAGCACCCATTTATACACAACTAAGTAGCTTAGTTGATATGTACCTACAAAATATGGGTAACGATATAGAGCAGCCAGGTAAAATTGCATTTTGGCAGGCTAACGAAACATCGATAGCGCTAGCGAGAGACAATTTAAATACCCAGCCAGAGGCTTTCCCGTTATATCAACAAGTAATTACAAGCTTTGCTGAACGTAAAAAGCCATTGTTATTAAACGATTTTATGATTTCTAAAAATCGTGATGTATTTAAAAGTAAGTATAAAATCCCGTATGTTTATACAAACTTAGGTTGGCAGGAATATGTATTCCCAGAGATTAAACGTATTTCACGTTTGGTGTTCTCAGGTGACTGGGTTATGGGTTCTAGCGATGAAAATGGTCAAAATGTTGTTGACGAAGCACAAGCTGAAACTTTGGCAAAGGCTATGCGAGCATATTACTTTAAAGACTACGGCAATACTTGGTTTGCTTTTATAGATAGCATAAAAGTGCCTGCATTTAGAGATCTAAACGATGCAAGTATTGATTTTGCACGCCTTTCATCGATGGATGGCCCCTTTAACGATTTAATGAAACTGATTAACGATAATATTACGCTCGCTGACGCTCCTTCAAAAAGCCAAGCTTCAATAGGTAAGACGGCTGCAGATGTTGCAAATAAATTAGCTTTAAACACGCCAACAATTACTCAAATGAGTACGGTTAGAGCGCCAGAGCTTGAAAGTCGATTTGCTGACTTAAGACGTTTTGCACAGCCTAATGAAGATAAGAATTCTTCTGATTACTTAAGACAATACATCAGTTCATTAAGTAGCATCCATTCAGACATTAAAGCAATGGCAGCGAGTAATGAAGATGATGCTCAAGCAATGATATTTGCGCAGGACTTACTTTCAGGTAATAGCCAAAGTAATGCATTACAGTCTTCGTGGATTATTATTGAGAGCCAAACTCGAGCACTAGACCCTCAAACCAAAGAAACGCTAGATAAGCTATTTAAGGCTCCGCTTCATGGTGGTATAGCGACTATCATGGCAAAAGCACGTACTCAGCTTAACCAAGAATGGGAAAACCAGGTTTATACTATGTATAACAGCAGTTTAGCTGGTAAATATCCATTTAACTTAACTGGCCCTGATGCTGCGATAGCAGATGTTTCTGAATTTTTAAATTCTGAATCAGGAATTTTATGGAGCTTTATTAACACCCAGCTCAAACCATTTATGAAAGTACGCCGCGGTGTGTGGGAAGAAAAACAATGGAATGGTGTAGGTATTGGTTTTAGCGCGCAATTACTTGATGGTTTAACTAAAGCAAATAAAGTAACTCGTTCGTTGTTTTCTAGTGGTGCCGACAGTGCTGGTTTTACTTTTCAGATGATGCCTGTTCCACACCGAGGTATTCGTGAAACATACTTAGGCTTTAGTGAGCAAGGTTATCGCTATCGCAATGAGCCTGAAGAATGGCGTAATTTTTCGTGGCCTGGTCGAGGGGCTGCAGAGAAAGCGGTTCTGTATGGTTTAGATAATAAAGGGCGTCGTATTTCTATCGAGCAAGACGGACCTTGGGCACTACTAAAAGTGCTTAACTCAGCCAGTGTTAAGTGGATTAAAGGCACAGAATTTTTAGCAACATGGGAATTAAAAGATAAATCTGATGAGGTGTTAACAGTCCAGTTTTCTCTTAAATCAGGACGCAACAGCGGTATATTTTCAAAATACATGCTTACATCGTTTGCATTACCAAGCTCTTTGTTTTCACAAAGCCCTAGCTTGGCTCAATCGCAGTCGCGAACAATGCAATAGGCCGCTAGCAATGTTTAATTTATTTACTAAAAAGAAAACACCGACATTGGTTAAGCAACACAGCTTTGGTTTTATGGGTAAAACACCAATAAGACCAGACTTTGTAAAGCTTAATATTTCATCTAGAGAATCGGTTGGATTTGATCATTGGTTACAAGAAGGTTTTGCGCATTTAAACCGTGGTAGAAAAACAACGGATACAAGCCATTTGAATGGAACTAAGTCATTGTTTTTTATATCGGGTAATGCTGATGATGGTGGTTTACTTGGCGTTTTGCAGCCAAGTAAAGATAGCAGTGGTCGGTTTTACCCATTTAGCTCTTTTGTACATAGTGGGCTTGATACATATAAGCGACATCCTGCTTTTCTATTTTTATTTGCAAGCCAAGTAATAGAGCACCTTTTAGGTGTAAATGAAAATATTAAACAAGCTGCCAGTATTAATGAAATGGAGCAAAAAGCACAAGATTATAACCGTGTAGCTGATGCACTTAAACAGCAACCAAACTTAACTCTAGAGCTTGATAAACTTAGAACTATTCCGATGAGCGTTTTTTGGCAGCATTTAGGCTTGAACGATATTGCTAAAAGAGCAATTTTAATTGAAGAGCTATCAGCTGTGCTTAAATCTATCGCTAATAGAGGGTGTTTAAGAAGTCAGTTTGGTATTCGCCTACCAATGCCTAGTTTTAGTCATGAAAGTGCCTTAGTTGCCGGGTTTTGGTTGCACTTAGTTGCATCTATGGTGGCAGATCATAATTGGCAGCCTTGGTTTTTTTATCAGTTAGGTGATGAGAATCAAGCGCCTAGTTTAACTATTTTTTGTAGGCCTATTCCAGCGTCATACTTTAATAGTGTGTGGGAATACGATAAAAAAACAAACGATATTGTTGATCTATGTAATTTAAAAGTAGAAAAACAGCCGTCTTCACAAACACTTAATTTTGCTGATATGGATAACGTGAGTGTTTACGATGCACTTCGTCGTTGGTGTAAATCATGAGTAATAAAGCGCCACATACACATACCACCTGGATTGAATGGCTTGAAGCATTAAGTGCTCCTCTGCCGGGGAACAAGTGTGGAGAAGATTTAAAATATGAAGAAACATTTAAAGCATTAAAAGCATCTTCATCAGGAGTGGGGGAAGTTGACTTTAAAGTGATGTTTATACAAGCATCAGATTTACTCAACACTCAAAGTAAAGATTTACGCATAGTAAGTTACTTAGCACTAGCTGCAACAAGTGAGTTTGGGGTTACAGGTTTAACGCATACATTATTGTTATTTAATCGTTTGTTGACTACTTATACGGATGAGGTACACCCACTAAAAGCCAGAATGCGCGCTGCAGTTAATACATGGTTTTTACAACAGCAAGAACGTTTAAAGGGTGTAGCCCAAGGGCATAATACAAACGTTGAACAATGGCCTGAACTTATAGCTGCCTTGACTCAATACAATGAGCAGTGTGTTGCGTTATTAGACAACGAATCTGGCCCTCTATCGACTTTGAATGAGTGGGCTAAAGAACAAGAAAAACGAAACCCAGTGCCTGTAGCTGAACCAGTGCAAGAAGAAAAAGCGATTAGCACAGAGCAAAAATTAGCTGAGAATTCAGCTGTAACGGCTCCAAAATCAGAAACTAATAATTCGGCACCAGCCGCAGTTGCTAGCCAGGTTAGTATTGGTAATGCTGATATTGCCTCAGATACAGCGTATTTAAGTGCGGTTAGGCAGCTACTTAACTTTGATAAAGAACAAAATAACATTGAACGAGTAATAAAGTTATCGCGAGCTGCACGTTGGACAAGATTGGCATTACCGGCTAACGAAAATGGAAAAACGCGTTTACCCGCTCCTAGAGCTGCAGCATTTGCTCCAATTGAAAATGCATTGGCAAGTGAGCAACCTGAACAAGCTTTAAATTTAGCCGAAGGGTTGTTTATGGAAGGGGCTATGCAATTTAATTTAAATCTCCAAGTGCTTAGTTTAAATGCATTAAAAAAATTAAATAAATTGCCGCTTGTTCATTGGCTTGAGCAACAATTAGTTAATTTAAATGAGCAGTTTCCTGCTTTAGTTTCCCTACAGTATGACGATGGAAGTCCGTTGTGTTCATCTGTAAATAAAGAGTTTTTAAAAGAGTTATCACATTCTGCAAAAACAGAGTCTGTTAGCTCTCAAAGTAGTGCGTTTGATGAGCAGTATAGCGAGTTAATACAAGACGTCGAAAAAGGGCAGTTATCGACTGCATTAATTAAAGTCGATCAAATAAATATTTTAAACGATTTTGATAAAGCTCAAGCGCAATTATTAAAGGCAAAATTATTAATGAAAGCTGAGCATTACGAACATGCTTTAGCATTATTAAACGTGTTACTAAAACAAATAAAAGCGCATGACTTAGCGCAATGGCAACAATGTTTTTGCATGGAAGTATGGCGATTTTCCAAGCAGTGTTATGCAAGTTTGTCACAAACGCCAGAAGATGAAATGAGTTTAGCTGCTAAACATATTAGTCAGCAAATGATGGTAACTAACCCTGCACAAGCATTAGCGTGGGTTTAGTTACAAGGGCTTGACTAATATGTCGAGGTTTAATTGGAATTGAGTCGGTAGATAACCAAACTGCAAAGGAAAAAACATGAGTGATACATTTCAAAAAGAGATCCCCAGAGCTCGGATCAATATTTCGTTAGAGCTTGATACAGATGGCGCTTCACAAAAAAGTGAATTGCCATTAAAGATGCTAGTAATTGGTGACTACTCAAATGGTCAAAATAGCCAAGAACTATCTGAGCGTGAGCGCGTAACAATTAATAAAAATAATATTGAGCAAGTGCTTAAAGATATGGCGCCTAAAGCGAACTTTCAGGTAGCGAACAAAATTAAAGGTGACGGCGAAATTAACGTAAACCTTGAGTTTGATTCTTTTAAATCGTTTGACCCAGAATCAGTTGCTTCTCAAGTGCCAGAGCTTAATAAAATGATGGCTATGCGTAATTTACTTCGCGACCTTAAATCTAATTTATTAGATAACTCATCACTGCGTAAAGAATTAGAGCGTGTTTTACAAAATCAGCCAGAGCTAGATGAGTTAAAAGCTAAACTGGATGAAATTGCGCCGCTAGCGTCTGAAGATGAAAAACAACCAATAACTGAATAAGGAGATTACCATGTCAATGCAAGAACAATTAAATGTTGCCGCGCATACCACGGAGCAAGCTCCTTTATCCACTTATGAAAATATATGTGGAATGGTTGATATTTCTCCAGTTGCAGATGAAATCAAACTTGATTCATTTAGAGATGCAAGCAACCTAGCCGAAACTCGTGCAAATGAGCGCTTAACAGCAGCTATAAATGTATTTTTAGATATGGCTAGCAGTAGTGGCCAAGAAGTAACTCGAATTGATAAATTACTTTTAGATGATTACATCGCAAAAGTAGACATTATTATTTCTCAGCAGTTAGATCAAATTTTACATCACCCAAATTTTCAAAAAATGGAATCAGCATGGCGCTCGTTACGTTACTTAATTAACCGTACGCCTAACAATGCCAACATTAAAATTGAAATGCTTGATGTAGATAAAGAAACTCTAAGAGATGATTTTGAAGAGGCGCCTGATACAACTCAATCTGCATTATATAAACATGTATATACTTCAGATTACGATACGCCAGGTGGTGAGCCAGTATCTACAATGGTTTCGAACTTTGAGTTTGATTGTTCTGCACCCGATGTATCGTTACTGCAAGAGATATCTCGTGTATCTGCGGCAGCGCATTGTCCGTTTATGGGCAGTGTTGGTCCTAAGTTTTTTCTTAAAGACTCATTGGAAGAAGTGTCTAAAATCCAAGATTTGGGTTCTTACATGGAACGCGCTGAGTTCCTTCGTTGGAAAAACTTCCGTGAATCAGAAGACTCTCGTTACATTGGTTTAGCATTCCCACGCTTTTTACTACGTCTGCCTTACGGTGAGACAAATCCACTTCGTAACTTTAATTACCAAGAAGATGTAAGTGCGCAGCATCATGAACGTTATTTGTGGGGTAATGCAACATTTGCATTTGCTGCAAATATCATCCGTAGTTTCCATGATAATGGTTGGGCTGTAAATATTCGTGGGCCGCAATCAGGTGGTAAAGTTGAAAATCTTCCGCTGCATTCATTTGAAGCTGGTAAAGGATCAGAAACTAAAATTCCAACTGAAGTACTTATTTCTGAAACTAAAGAACTTGAGTTTGCTAACCAAGGGTTTATTCCACTTAGTTACTATAAAAATTCAGATTTTGCGTGTTTCTTCTCTGCTAATAGTGCGCAGAAGCCACAGGTATTAGAAACAAATGAAGCAACAGCTAATGCAAGAATTAACTCACGCTTACCATATATTTTCTTAGTATCGCGTATTGCGCATTACTTAAAAGTTTTACAGCGTGAAAATATTGGTTCAAGTAAACCTCGCCATGAATTAGAGCAGCAGCTTAATGATTGGCTTGGCGCATTAGTAACTAAAATGAACAACCCTGATGAATCTCTTATTGCTACGCATCCACTAAAAGATGCAAAAGTGACTGTAGCAGAAATTCCAGGTAACCCTGGTTATTACAGAGTAAGTACGTACATTGTTCCTCATTTCCAAGTTGAAGGGATTGATGTTCGTTTAGCGCTAGTAGGGCAAATGCCTGGCGAAAAATGAACTGCTACGCCGCCAATGAAACGGATTTAAGTACTATCAAATGCGTCTATTTGGTGAGTAGTTGGCAGGTGTACATAAAAGATTAAGACTTATAGTCTAAAAAATTGCCCCAAGTTGGTTGCATCCAACTTGGGACATTAAAAGGAGTTTAAAAATGAAGTGCCCAAATTTAAGTGGATTGGAGTTTTCTAAAAAAAATCTAGAGTATTTAGATAAAGCTAGAGAACTTACTAGACATACAGATCAACTTACAAAAGCACTAAGCTTCGGTAGTCTAGCTGCAATTTTTGTAGGTAATGGGGCCTTGGTCGCACAATTTAACATATCTAATACAGATTTTGCTTTGATGGCTGAGTCGTTATCCTCAGTGTCAAAAATTAAAAGATATGAGCTACAAAAAATTTCATATAGTGCTTATAGAAATAGTAGTTCTTATAAAGAGCGAGAATTTTGGAAGGCAATGATAAATGGTTGTAAAAATGATTAGAATATTGTGTATGTTCAGCTTGTTTTTGGTTTGCATTGCAAACGCAGTGGCCAGTGATAATAAAGTTTTTTTTGCGAAGAAAAAGCTACAGCTAGCAACAGTCGCATTTGAAAAGCAGATGGATAAATGTTTTTCAAATGCGAATAAAGTAAGCAGTACTGAGTTACAAAATGATGGTATTAGCTTAGAGATGACAAAGACAGCTATTGATTATATGCATTATTCTGCGCTGAGTACTTGCATGAAAGTTCAGTACGAAAATTATTTAAAAGCAGGTTACTTTTACAAAACAGTTACATCAAGTAAGGATATTGGTGATATTGATAGCTTTGTTTCAAATACTTGGGTATCTGAATTAGACGCAGAGTATAAGTTTAAGCAATTACCTAAAAGTGTACAGCAACACTTCGAAAAGTTAGCTGTTTTGCAAACTCCATTTGACGCGATGTCGTTAATACTAGAGTTAGATAATCCGTCTTTGTAAAAATTGCCCCAAGTTGGTTGCATCCAACTTGGGACATATTCCCCAGTGGCATGAAGCAGAGGGCTTTTTGGGGGGCATAAATATTACTGTTTATGCCAATGCCAACTAACAGGAAACACTTCATTCTAAAAGGAGAATAATGAAATGGCAATTCCAGCGTACATGTGGTTAAAGGATGACCAAGGTAATGACATCAAAGGTTCTGTAACTGTTGCAGAGCGTGAAGGTTCAATTGAGATCCTACACTTTGATCATGAACTTCGTATTCCTACGGATAACGATACAGGTGAACTTACAGGTACTCGTAAGCATGAACCTTTTGTAATTACAAAAGCTGTTGATGCGGCTACGCCGTACTTGTACAAAGCGTGTTCAAACGGTCAAACACTTAAGCAATTAGAGCTTAAATGGTACCGTATTGATGACACAGGGACTGAGCGTGAATATTTCTGCCACAAGTTGGAAGATGTAAAGATCACTTCGATCTCACCAACAATGCATAACGTTAAAGACTTAGACAAGGAGCGTTACCCGCACCTTGAAACAGTTTGTCTACGTTACAAACGCATTACTTGGACTTACTTAGATGGCAACATCGAGTTCTCTGACTCTTGGACTGAAGGTCGTTAATTAGTCAGTAATTTTGAAGGATATGCGCAAGCATATCCTTTTATTGAGATGTAGATATGGCGTTATTCGATTTTTTAACTCAACCAGTTACACGCAATGGTCATCATGGTTTTCAAACTGATGAGCAAGTCAGTGTGTGCAAGCATTTAAATGAGCTTTTAAATGCAAGAAGAGGAGTGCTGAAGCACTTGTCTGACTATGGTTTGCCCGATGTAGAAGATATTTACGAGGGGTTACCATACTCACAACACACGTTAGCGTTTGAGGTTAAAAAATTGATAGAAAAGTACGAACCACGCGTACGATATGCAAATGTAACACCTGTTGAAATTAAAGAAGATAATTGTGTAATAAGGCTAGATATTCAAGCTTTTTTAACGAGCGGGCAAAGTATCAAGTTAAATACCCGTTTTGAATCTGGCGGTAAAGCAGACGTTATACAACATGCAAAAAACACTAACTAATGTTATTTAAAGGATTGATGAATGCAGCAATATTTTGATGCACAAATGCGCTTGTTAACCCAAGCTGGTAAGCAGTTTGCTCAGTTTTATCCTGAGCATGCAGGAATGCTTAACATTGATGCATTAAAAGATAGAGACCCTCATATTGAGCGCTTATTAGAAGGCGTAGCGTATTTAACTGCCCATACTCAAAAGCGTTTAGATGAGTCAGTACCTGAAGTTTCAGAGCAAGTACTGCGTCAACTGTGTCCAATACTCCTAAGTTATTATCCTTCTAGTACTGTGGTGCAATTTAAGCCTAAATTGGCTATGCAAAAAACACACACTATTTTAAAAGGTTTACAGCTTAATCCGCCTAAAGCAAAGGCCGATAATAAAAAAATAATTTTTAGCACAACTCACGGTTTAGACGTTGTCCCATTAGATGTTGAGCATGTTCGATATCAAGAGTCGCACTTAGGTGCAGAGCTACGAATAGGGCTTAAGTTTGTATGCCAAGGTGAACGCAGTAATTTTGATTTATCTAAACTAAACTTTTATTTACGTGGCGATACACCATTATGCAGTGCTTTATTTCAATTATTAAAAACACCTAATAAACAAGCAGAACTTGATTTTGGTGCTAACCATTTTGAGTTCAACAAAAAGTTAAAAGCAAAAGGTTGCAGCGCTACTTATTTAGATATAGATGGCGCTTTACTGCCTAGTGCAGCTAAAAGCCATCCTGGATATGCACTATTACTTGATTATTTTAATGCAAAAGATAGGTTTTATTTTTTAACATTTGATGGTTTAAAAGACGAAGAGTTTCCTGAACATATTGACCGTTTTGAAATCGTATTTAGGGGTGATAATAAATTACCGCCGGGTCATCAGTTAAGTAAAGAGAACATTTTAATCAATTGCGTGCCAGCAGTTAATTTATTTAGCCAAGCTGCAGAGCCAATTAAAATAGAGCCAAACAGAACTGATTATATGATAAGTGCAGATCAGGCACGTTTTGACCACGTTTTTAGTTATACGGTAGATGCAGTTGCAGGTCGAAACTCTATAACCGGGCAATCGTATGATTACACTCCTCGTTATCAAAGCGTATTTGAAGACGAAAAAAAGCTATTTACTGTGCTCACAAAAGACGTAGGTGCAGCAGCCCCGACTCATTATTTACAGCTTCCTTTTAATTTAGAAGATGAAAAAGAAACTCTATCAGTTGATTTAACCTCTTTTAATGCCGGTTGGCCTCGTCAGCTTTTGCAAGAGGGAGACTTGAACGAAGGCGGAAAAGACATGCCGAGCATCGTTGAGGTTAAAAATGTTATACGGCCAACTAATTATTTAGCATGTCCAAGTCAGCCAAAACACTGGCAGCTTATTAGCTTATTAAATGTAAAGTTTTCACAAATTACGCAAGTTACAGAACTAAAAAGATTACTAGTGTTATTTGATTGGTCTAATAAAGCTGAGAATCGATTACGAATTGAAAGCATTTTAAAAATAACAGCAACGCCGATCAGCCAAATTAAACGCGGAATATTTATCAAAGGTGTTGATGTACTTATTGATATTGATGAAAGTAAATTTGTTGGTGATGCTGATTTATATCATTTTTGTAATGTATTACACGAATTCTTTTTAATGTATGCCCCTATAAATGAAAGCGTACAAACGCGTGTTAATGCAATTCCTAGTTATAAATCGTGGAGTTGGGATATTGAACCGGGTAAGAGTTATCAGCTATGAGTTACGCTGATAAAAATCATGCGCACCCAGTTTGGTCTAAGTTACCCGCGCCAATAGAACTACTTATTGAGCAGCCTTGGCGGTTTAACTTATTTAAAGCGATGAGCTTAATAGAAAAACATTGGGCCGCACCTCAAGAGCTAGAGCAAGGGATTAGTAACAGAGTTGTTTTTAAACCTTTTAAAGAGCTTGGTTTTCCGGCTACTGATGTACGCGAATGTGTATTAGAGAATGATGGCAGAGGAAGATTAAGCTTATCGACCTCTTTTTTAGGTTTGTATGGTGTAGATGCACCCATGCCACACTATGTATTAGAGCAAGCAGCAAGTGATGAGCAAAGCGGTGACCGCGTTCGTCAGTTTTTAGATATATTTAATCATGTACTTTATTGCCAACTTTTTCAGGCCTGGAAAAAGTCGCAAATTAATATAGCAGGCAGAGGCGCGAGCCAATTTGATGGGTTAGTTGAATCTATTTTACTGGGAAAAACTGATCAAAAAATTCAGTGTGGTATTGCAAGTTTAAAGCAAACTAGCGCTGCTGGCTTAGCGCAGCTTCTTAAACATAGTTTAAATATAGACACGCTAAAAGTTGACGACACACGAGCAAATTGGCAAAAAATAGATACACCAAGTTCAATCGGCGAAGAAAACCAAATGGTTTTAGGCAGCTCTGCAGTACTTGGCACGAAGGTATTAGTTAGCGGAAGTATTTTAACAATAGATATAGGTCCAGTTAATAGTGATACAGCCATGAGTTTAACGCCAAGAAGCGAAGAAGGTATAAAAATGGCTGCACTTCTGACTGCGCATTTACCAAGTAATGTAGAGTGGGTTTGCCAAATAAAAGTAGCTAATGAGGCTGTTGCCGAACAAGCTTTAGGTCAGCAACCGCTAGTACTTGGACATAATTCATATTTAGGGGCCGCAGCTGCAAATACAACAACACATAGCTACAGCCATCAACAGTATAAACACTAAGGAATTAAGGATAAAAAAATGGATGCTAAAGGCATAAAACAACTCATAGATAAATTAAATGGCCACACCGCAACAGCACTTGAATCAGCAGCTGGGTTTGCGAGTAGTCGTAGTCATTTTGAAGTGCTTCCTGAGCATTTACTTATTAAGTTAATGGAAGAAGGAAGTAATGGTGACCTTGAGCACATTTTTCATTTCTTTAATATTAACCAAGACAAAGTATGGCATGAGCTATTAGACTTTTTAAATAGACAGCCTGCCGGTAATCAAAGTAAGCCTACATTTTCTCGTCGTTTATACGAATGGCTAGAGCGTGCATGGTTAAGTGCTAATGTTCAGCATAAAAGTGATTTTATAACAGGTGCTGCGCTTATTGATTCATTAACAGAGTTATTACCTTACAGCCCTGTACTTCAACTACCTGCTTTACTGGATAAAATAGATTCACGCTTTTTAGCTGAAAATTTAGATAAAATTTGTCAGCAATCTTCAGAGCGTTTAAACCCAGTAGCTAAATCAAAGTCTTCAAATCAAACAGATTCATCGCACGGTACAGCTGCGCTTGATGAGTACTGTGAAGATTTAACTGAAAAAGCAAAACAGGGTAAAATCGACCCGGTTCTCGGTCGTAATGACGAAATTCGTATGATGGTCGATGTGTTATGCCGTCGAAGAAAAAATAACCCTATTTTAGTGGGTGACCCAGGTGTAGGTAAAACAGCAGTCGTTGAAGGTTTTGCCCAGCGTATAATTGATGGCCAAGTACCAAGTGACCTGCAAGGCGTACGCTTATTGGTGCTTGATATGGGGTTATTGCAAGCAGGTGCCGGCGTTAAAGGTGAGTTTGAGCGCCGCTTAAAAACAGTAATAGACGAAGTTAAAAATTCAACAACGCCAATAATTATGTTTATCGATGAAGCGCACACTTTAATTGGTGCCGGTGGCGATGCGGGCATGAGTGATGCGGCAAATTTATTAAAGCCAGCATTAGCACGCGGAGAATTAAGAACCGTTGCGGCAACAACATGGAGCGAGTATAAAAAGTATTTTGAACGTGATGCCGCTCTAGAGCGCCGTTTTCAGCTTATTAAAGTGGATGAGCCAACAGAGCAAGCGGCTCAATTAATGCTTGCAGGCTTAAAAGATAAATATCAAGAGCATCATAATATTCAAATTACGGATGACGCTATAGAAGCTGCTGTCGTTTTATCGTCGCGCTATATAACAGGCCGCCAATTACCAGATAAAGCTATTGATGTATTAGACACCGCAGCGGCAAGAGTACGTATGTCGTTTGCTACAGACCCCGCTGCCATTGAGTCTGAGCGCGAGCACATTAATTATTTAGAAACCAGAATCAATAGCCTCAATGTAGAGCTAGGGCAAGGTTTAGTTGTTGATAAAGATAAGCTTACCCATTTAGTTGAAGAGCTGGTTATTGCACAAAATAAATTGGCGCAACTTACTCACTCGCGTGAATCTCAAATTTCGACTTTGAGTCAAATTAACGAGATAAAGCAGGCAACTGATCAAGAGCTTGATAGCGAATCATTGCTGACACTTCGCCAATCACTAAAAGAGCAAAATACACAAGACAACGGCTTATTTAGTGAAGTAGACGCCGATGCTGTTGCGCAAATTATTTCACAGTGGACCGGTGTGCCTGTAGGGGCAATGGTAAAAGATCAGATTAGTAATTTAATTAATCTTGAAGCCACAATTAGCCAAGAAGTTATAGGGCAGCAGGCTGGACTCGCTAAAATAGCGCAAACACTAAGAGTGAGTAAAGCCGGCGTAAGCAACGATGAAGGCCCGCTAGGCGTATTTTTACTAGCTGGTCCATCGGGCGTGGGTAAAACAGAAACCGCTCGCTGCTTAGCTAAACAATTATTTGGTGGTGATAAATTTTTAACCACTATTAACATGAGTGAATACCAAGAGTCGCACACCGTATCGCAACTTAAAGGTTCACCACCAGGGTACGTTGGCTATGGTGAAGGTGGTGTGTTAACCGAAGCGGTAAGACAGCGTCCATATTCAGTAATTTTACTTGATGAAGTTGAAAAAGCGCACAAAGATGTAATGAACATGTTTTACCAAGTGTTTGAGCGCGGCACCATGCGTGACGGTGAAGGACGTGAAATAGACTTTAAAAATACTGTAATTATCATGACATCTAATTTAGGCTCAGCAGAGTTAATCGATGCATGTACACCGCCTACAGTTATAGACCTAAGCCCTCAAGATGACGAGGAAGAACAGGTACAGCAAAGCGATCAAGAAGCAGCTATTAACGAAGCGCTAAATCCAACGCAAGCACCTATTAATGAAGACGGAACGCCTTGGAAAGTACCATCAATCGGTGCACTGACTGATTTAATTAAGCCGCAGTTACTTGCTTTTTTTGCGCCTGCTTTACTTGCCCGTATGCAAGTTATACCTTACTTAGCGCTTGATTCTGAAGCTCTACAGTCTATCGTCAGCTTGAAACTTGAAGCCATTGCCACACGTTTGCACGAAAACCACAAAATGCAGCTACGAGTAGATGCCAGTGTTTTAGAAAAGCTGACTACTCAGTGTACGCTTTCAGATAGTGGTGCACGTATGGTGAACGCGGTTATAGAGCAGCAAATACTTCCTGGTATCGCTAAATCAATTTTAGAGTTTATGGCAGAAGAAGACATGCCTGATATTTTAACGCTGGCCGTTGACGAACAAGACGAAATTACGGCGACATTTGCAGATAACGCTTAAATAAAAGGATGTAAAAATGGGATTCATGGACATATTTAACGAGCTCAAGGCCAATAAGAGTCACTTTAGTGTTGCTATACAGGGCATGCCTGACGGGATGGTCTATGTAACTGACTTTGAGTCTAGGGACGATCGTTTATGTGAAGACTATGAATTTAAAATCCAAGTATTGAGCCCTGAGCATCTAACATCTGAAATGCTAATAGGCAAAGATGTATCGTTATCACTAGTGTGGTCAATGTTAGATCGTACTATTTCAGGGTTAATTAGTGGTTTTATAGCGCATGGTCAAAGTCATCAGGGGTATCACTATACTTTGATCATGAGTTCTCATTTAACATTACTTAAGCATCAGCATTCTAACCGTGTATTTACTGCTATGGATGCAGGTAAAATTATTTCGAGTGTGTTTGAAAAAGCAGGTTTCCCTGCGCAAAAGTTAAATGTACAAGCAAGCTCAACCATGCTCGATATGACCGTGCAATACAACGAAACTGATTACGAATTTGTAACACGCTTAATGCGTAAGCACGGTTTTGTGTACAGCTTTGTAGAGCAAACTAGTGGTGAATGTACATTGTATATTTGCAATGATTCTAATGGTATAGCGCAAGAGTTTGATGAAATAAACCTAAGCTATGTACCGCCATCTGGGCAAGTAAGAACGAGTGAGTCAATTTTTGCTATAAGCAGGCAGGCCCAATTATTTCCGCAAAGTACACACTTAGATGATTACAACTACCAAGCTCCGGGTAATTTGCAAGTTTCAAAAAATAACAGTGCGTCAGTTATTGGTTTTGGTGAAGATAGTCATTACGGTGATAATTACGGGCAATCAAACGAAGGGCAAGACTTAGCAACTATCAGACAGCAAGCGTTTGATTGCCAACGTGAGCAAATAATAATAGACACAGACTGCAGGGCGCTTCGCCCTGGTATGCGTTTAAATATTTATGACCATCCAGAGCATGATGGTCAGTATTTAGTGACGCGTGTAGAGCACAAAGGTAGCCAAAGTGCTTCGGTTGAATACGGCTCTAATGTAAAGGGCTTAACGTATAAAAACCAAGCTTATTTAATTAGTGTTAACCAGCCTTATAAAGCTCCATTGCGCCCAGCGAGACGTGTGTTTGCAACGTTTAATGCATTAATTGAGCAAGAAATTGATGACAAAGGTAACTACGTAGTAAAACTACCGTTTAATCAAGATGGAGAAGGCCAAGAAAGCCGTCCTACACGTTTAATGCAACCTTACGGTGGCAGCGGGCACGGTATGCATTTTCCACTAACTCAAGGTACAGAAGTGCTCGTTTGTGGTGAAAATGGTGATTTAGATAGGCCTATAATTTTAGGCGCGCTTTATAATGAAAATGCACCAAATCCTGTTACAAGCGAAAACCCAACTGAAAACAAATTAGTAACTAAAGCTGGGCACAGCTTTGTAATGGATGACAAAAAAGGCGAAGAGAAGATAAGCCTTGCCAATAAAAACAATAAAAACCAATTAATACTCGATGCAACAAATGGTGCGCACCAGGCAATGTTAAAGTCTGTTGATGGTGATGTTAAAATTTCAGCGAAAGAAAACCTTCAGTTTGTTGCCGAGAACGACGCAAACTTTACAGTTGCTAATAACTTTACAACGCGAGTAGAGAATAACTTGCAAATTCAAACCCGCGAAGGAGATATTACCGTTAGCTCGGCTGCGGATTTAACCTTAAATTCAGCCGCAAATAGTCGTATTCAAGCGACTGACGGTAACTTAGAGCTCACAGCAAGTGATGAGTTTAAAATGCAAGCACAGCAAGACATTAGCGTTTACTCGGTAGACGGCAACCTTGAGTTACAAGCGCCACAAGGTGATTTAGAATTAAACAGTGGTAAAAATATTACTATAAAAGCAAATGGACAGGGGTCAATTCAGTTAAGTCAAGGTGGCGCAAGTATAGAAATTGATGCTGCGGGTAACCTTACAATTGACGCCACTAATATAACGTTAAGTGCCACTAATATAGCAATTAAAGGCAGTGCAATTAGTAATAACTAAGTTAAAGGAGTAATTTAATGAACGCTAAAGTTAAAAGTATATTTAATCACGATCAGCAACTTGCACCTGTAAGTAAAGTCGATGAATTTGGCCGAGTTAAAGGCGTTACAGTAAATAACGACGAACAGAGTGTTGTAGCACAAGCGGCGCACATAACACCATGCCAAGTGGGCGACACAGTACTACTTACCCACACTGCACAAGGCTTTATAGTAACAGGGCTACTTGCAAATGAAGATCAAGCGCCCGCTGCACTCATTAAAAATAGCCAAGGCCACATAACGATTGAGGCGCAGAAAAGTATTAGCCTTCAAACTGCTAAAGGGACTATAGAAGTATTTGCCGACGGGACCATAGTGCTCGAAGGGCGAGATATAACAGCCAATAGCGAGCAAGATCTTACCTTGGCTGGCTGGCCAATTAGGCTTAATTAATACTATGTTTGCTCAAGTCGCTAAGGTTAAGCAGCATCAGCAGCGCTTAAATACTTTATTAAAACACAAACAAAAGCTGCAAGCGCAAGGTGTTTACCCGCTTGCTCGACTAAATGTAATTGAAAGCCAATTACTAAATCATTTATACACACTCAGCGATTTAAAAAGTGATGCACCCACAGATTACTTTGCAGGTAAAAATTTAACACAAGTAAGCCATTTAACGCTTGATGAATTTATTACCCTTGCGATAGAGAGCCCTGAGCACTACAGTATCTACGCGCTATTGCTACAAAGTCTTAATTTAAAAAGTGAACTTAACAGCGCCGAAACTTTTTTAGCTTTAAAGTCGGACAAACATTTAAGTTATTACAGTGTATTACAGCACTTACTTGATTATTGGCAGTTAGATGATAATAAAGCACTGCGCAATAGTGTACTCAACGAAAAAGAAGAGCTTGATAGTAACGCGATTACTTTACTTTTTTCACAGCACTTGAGTGAAACAGAGCTAAATAGTGCCATGCTACATGCTAACTTTGATATTGCTTATGCAGCACTCGTGAATGCCTATTGTAATAAAACAAGTAACTTATCAGACATACTATTTAAAGTATTTGCCAAAACAAATGATGTCGACAAAAAAGCAAAATTACTTGCCCTAGCAGGGCTTACTAACGATCCGCGCTGGGATGAACCTTGCCTACTTTTTTGTAAAGCTAACCCCGGGCTTTGCCAACATGTACTAAGCCACTTTGTATATAAGCGTGCATTGCCTTTATTTATTAATTTAATGGCGCATGGGGTAACTCAAAAACCAGCTTACGCAGCATGGCTAATTATTACTAACAGAGCGCTTGCCCAAGCAAACAAAGTAACTGTAGTAGAATCAAATAACGAAAAAAACGTACACAGCGGCATAAACCTTGACGATGCAGAGCATGCAAGGCAAGCGTTTGCACTTGTCCCAGGGGATCAATTATTAAACGGCATTAGCTTTGTGTGCAGTAATGCAAAACAAAAATTAAAAATACTTGCAGGTGAAGTTGTGCAACGTGTTGTAGCACCACATTATCCTCTGCAAAAGGCCTGTGGTTTGTACCATGTATTACTGAGCGCCAAACAATGGCAAAGTGTGATAGCGGAGAGTCCAAGTGCTGAATAATTTTTCTCCTTGGCAGGCTAGTTTTTTTGATGGTTGGTTGAGTGACCGTACGCTGGCTAAAGTTGTCCTTGTAAAACAAAACTTTGAATTTGACGAAAAAGGCAATGTAACACCAAACGAGCCCGGACCCGATATTGTTGTAGCCGATGACTACGATGGCGACCCCGCATATACACCACTTAGAGAAGTAAACGAACAAGTCGCCTTTAAGCATGGATTTGAAGTGTATGGCGACTTTACAGCTTACCCACCTAAAGCCAAACAAGCGCGAGTAATTGAAGTAGAGCTTGGCCTTCATGATAAAGCGCAGCCACTATTTAAAAAACGTTTACGTGTAACTGGCGCACGCTTTTGGAAGCGCTCTTTACTTGGGCCTGTTGCAACTGATCCGAATATTATTGAGCCTACACCCATTAATTACAGCAATGCTTTTGGTGGAAAAGACTTTAACGATGAGTCTAACTATCTGCTTGAAAATCCGATAGGGAGAGGATTTAAGCTTAAAAACAAACAAGCAAAAGGGCAGCAATTACCTTGCATTGAATACGCAAACCAACTACTTCGTAAACCGAGTCATACTGCCTCAGTTGCAAGCTTTTCAGCTATACCATCACATTGGTCACCGCGTATCGAACTTATGCCCGACATTGATAAAAAAGCACTAATGGCAGGCAATTATCCGTTTAAAACAGTGCTTGATGAACATTTTAACAATATGGCACCTTTAGATCAGCGAGTAAAAAAAGAGTTTACACAAGGGTGGGCGTTTTCACTTTCAGGGTTATACCCGTTACAAGAATATGGGCAGCACCAACGAGTTGAACTTCCATTTGAAGAGCCTATTGTTCAGCTAGTTAACACATTAAACAGACATACCATTAACTTGCGCTGCGATACGTTGGTTATTGATTCTGACGCGCAAAGTTTTTCTTTGTTATGGCGCGGTTATATTGACGCAATACACGTAGGCGCAAATAGCCAGTTAGTTGTGGCAAAAAAGGAAACTAACAATGAAGTTTGATGTACTTTGCCATATAAATGCTACAGGGTGTACACCAAGTAGCTTGTATACCGCTGTTGCAAACCAAATGTTGTTTTCTAAACCGAGTAAAGCATTAATACGTTGCGATATAAGCTTAGATGCCCCCTACATAATGGTAGAAATAGAAGAGCTTGCTCAGCTTGATAGGCAAACCAAGTGCTTATTGTTATTAAGCCAGCTGCTCGAAAATATTGATATTACAACCCTTAGAAAAACATCCCGTATAAGTCAAATAGTGTTTGTATTACCACAGGACGAGTTAAACAACCCAGTAATAAGTGACGATACACTCAGTGAGCTTTTAGCTGAGGTGATTTCGCAGCAAGTCCCTGATTTTATACAAACTACAACGCTTGATTTAAAAAGCATAGCGCCCGATACACTTATAATTGCACTCGACTCTTGCGTTAGCTACCAATACGTAAGCCATCAAGCAAAAAATAACGTGGTGCAAGTGTTAAACGGCCCGCCAGGCATTATTAATGGTGAAGGTGGATGTGTATTACTTACCCATTTACAAGGTACCCTTAGTGCACACCTTTATAATGGCGAATTAAACGAACAGCTCAACCAAGCTGAGGCTTGTGTTAATGATACTTACCTATTTGCAGGAAAGGAGTCGTTAGCATGGCAAAAAAAATGGTTTGCTAATACACAAGCATTGTATAGCCCAGAAGACGAATTAATAGAGCTCGCCAACTTAAATAATACTATTGGCCATCAAGGCGTTGCAAACGATCCAGCGGGGTTTGTGCTTGCAAATAGCTATTTAAATAACCCACTAAATGAAGGGTTACAGCATGTATTTTTATTATTTAATTCACCCAATGAGCAACTAATAAAAATTTCAAGGAGTGAAAATTCATGACATACATTAATGCAGCCGCAGGTAAACAAACAGGCAGTGTTCAGTACGACATCGACGCGCTAACCGCCGATGTGCGCTCAGGTGGATCGTTAACATGGCGACACAACAACCCAACACTATTAGGGCTTAATAATAGTGCTCGAAGTAACGGCGCATTAGGTAAAGCCAGTAATGTCGCTATTTTTGAAGACCGAGCCAGTGGAGATGCGGCATTTTTAGCTGAAATAGGCCGCCCCAAATACCGTGAAAAAACACTCGGTGAAATGGTAAGCACCTTTATACCTGACTATATAATTCCACCACCTCAATGGGATGATGAAAAAAACGAACCTATCTTGCCGTGGAATGAGTCTCAAACCAATATGGATGTTAATAAACCTATTACTAATGCCCAAGCATTTTTAGATTTAGTGTCGAGCCACTTAGGGTGGGAAGCTGGGAGTCAAGAGCAATTAACCAAAGATACGCAATCGCAAGCAGCGCAAGTAGCCACAGTATCAGGGCAAAATGTATTAATTAATGGCCGCACCGCAGTGCACCAAAGTAGCGGCGGCAAGCTAAGCACTATTGATATATGTTTAACTACGGTAGGCCCAAGTGTCATCCCAATCCCTTATCCAAATATGGCCGCAGCAAGTGATGTAGCCAGTGTGGCGGGGTCAGTCAAAATAAACGGTAACGGTGCTGCCAACATAAAAAGTAACTTTTCAAAAAGTAAAGGCGATAAACCCGGAGATAAAAGAGGCCTAATGAGTGGCACTAACGATGGTAAAGCTGAATTTATAATAGGCTCATTTAATGTACTCATTGAAGGGAAACCCGCTGTTCGCCAAGGTGACTTAATGATTTCAAACTCAAAAAACACCCCGCCTATGCCGCTAGCGCAATCAGGTGGCGCATCACCAAGGGGGTTGAGTGTAGAAATGAGGGATAGTTTGGCTGACCAGCAAGTCGGTAAAAAAATAGTCATAAAAATATCAGGATCAGAAAAGTTAGATGAAGATGGAGTGTCAATTGTATGAGTGATCTAAATGTAGCAGATAAAATTGATGAAAAAAATGCGCATAGAGAGCTTGTTTTTGAACGCCAATCAGATGGTGTAAAAAATGTATCATTAATGGTTAGAGATGAATCTGTAAATAGAAGCAGTAAAGGCTACTATAAAATCCCGTTATATCAGGTAGATGCTAAAGAGGAGAGTGATAATACAGCTGATATTGAGTTAGTTCATATATTCCCAATTAGATATGCCCACCCTGCAGATGAAATTGACGATCATACAACGAACTTAAGAGATGGCTTTTTATACATTTTTGTTGACGGTCATTTATGGCGTGAGCTTAAGGTAACGACCAAAGAAAGCGTTACGCGTTTCAATGATATTAACCTTGCTTGGCAGAAAGGCTCTCTTACTTGGAAAACAAATAAAGGTTTTCGTGAGGCGACTGGTGAAACACTTAAAACGATTATAGTACCGAACAAACTTAATGGAAGTAACTGCCAAGTACAAATTGCTTTTTCTGAAGTGCAGTGGTCGTGGAAACAAATTCAATTATTTGGAGGGTTTAATCCTGAAGACCCAAGGTTAAACTATGGAGAGCCTGTTAAGCCAGGTGAGAATAATGCTGATGCAATAGAGCTTCGAAACAACAGATTGTTTACGTTAGATAAGCTTGGTGATTTTGAGCAAGGCTATAATAGTAATCAGTTACCTCAGCATGTTGCACTCGATGTTGTAAATAAAGCTGGAGTCTATTGCCCCGTTATACCTGACGCAATAGGAAAAGTAAGACAAGCCGCTGCAGATATCACGCTTACTCGCTCAGTGATTAGTTCACTACCGATAGAGCAAGTAGCAAATGGACAAACGGTTTCGAGTGTTGATGAGCTCTCAAAAGAGCAGCGAGGTGAGCTTGAATTAGCATCGTTTGTTCAACAAACCTTTTTTGCTTTTCCGCAATCTGTGTCTGACAAATTAGCAACATATGGTGAAGACAGTGTCTCTGAGCAAGAACAAAAGATTGCTTCAGATTATAAAAAGTGGGTAGAAAATAAATTTGATAAAACAGCATTCAGAAAGTTTCTAGCAACAGAAAAAGTGCTTGTGCTTGGTGAGTATATCAATGAGCTAAGAGCCAATGTAAAAGACCTTATAGAGGATGAAGATACTGCTTCTAGCTTTTATCAATGTGCAAGAGACTATGCATACCACTCAGGTAACCGACGACTCGATATATATCAACTTATGTGTGACGTATTAGCCCCTTTGAAAGATTTAACGGCAGATTTGCTTCGCTCAAGTGTAGTGTATGACCAAGACGCGCAAAAGCTTAAGCAAATCGATAGTAATGATCTAGGGCAACATATAATCTTAAAAGTGTTAGGTACACACCCGGAGGATACCAGTGACCGTTCAAATTTATTGAAACTACATAAGTTACTATTCCCTGATGAAACCAGTAGTAAGCCTAATTTAACTGAATATAAGTGTTTTCGAGATGAAGAAGATCCTAAAAATGTTGATTTTTCTATTGATGAATTTAAGACTTTGGAGAAGCAAGATGATCAACTTGATGGTTATATAGAAGGCGATTTAACGCAGGTATTACGTAGGAGTAGCCAAGCTGTATGGGGCTTTTTTAATATTATTATGGAAGTACCATCTGCCACTTATTCTATGTCTCAAGGTGGCGGAACAATTAAAGATGTGTTTACTGCCCGTATGCAAAAACAATCTAGCTTACAGCGAGAAAGTAATAAACTTGAGCGGCAAACAAAGAATTTAGAAATACAGATAAAAAATAAACAAAGTGAAATTGAAAGTTCTGAAAAGACACGCAATGATCTCATTCAGGAAGCGCGTAACCAAGGTATAGATGGCGATGACATCACCGAGCAATTAAACAGGCAGCTTAAACAAAGAAACAAAGAACTAGAGCACTATAAAACACTGCTTAAACAAGCAAAAACAAAAAGTAGTGTAACACGTGCGCATTTATCGACGCTAAAAAGTGTGGGTTTAGACATGCTTAATAGTGAGGCACGTATTAAGTCAGTTGCGATGTCGTACAACCCCTATCAAAAAATAATGCATCTCGCGCATA
The DNA here is from genome assembly GCF_000497875.1 of Pseudoalteromonas sp. S8-8. Classification (NCBI taxonomy): domain Bacteria; kingdom Pseudomonadati; phylum Pseudomonadota; class Gammaproteobacteria; order Alteromonadales; family Pseudoalteromonadaceae; genus Pseudoalteromonas; species Pseudoalteromonas sp. S8-8. Next base: position 45,709 of record NZ_AUTR01000073.1, on the reverse strand, counting down.
TGGTTTCTGATGGTTTACTCGTTGAGATTGACATTGATGTTAACGACTATTATCAAGGAAACTTACCTGACTCAGTAGTCCCGCTTAATTTTGACAGCCGTTCTAAGCGTGCCGAACAACGAATTTTAGAATTTAATAAAATAACCGAAGGTATTGATGAAGCACTGAGCCAAGGTAGTTACCCAGGCAATGGCGGAACGCGGCCCATTGTTAAACTTAAAGTTAACGATAAAGTGACGATACCCGCTCGATTAGACCTTATTACTAGCTTAGATGGTTCTTTGAATGAACTAGAGGCCATGGTTACTAAGCAATACTACGAATCAGACAGCGCCAAGAAGAAAGTGATGAAAAAAATGGTGGCGCTTGATAAAAATAAGCTAGCTGCATTGGAAGGAGTAGTGAAGAGGCTTGAAGATGGTTTAGAAGCGGTTGAAGGTGCTCAGCTCAAAACAAACTGGGATTTAACTGGATATAAAGATCATAATAAATCCCTCAAAAAGTACGCGAAAACAGCATTTGGTAAGCAGCAAACGGGCAAAGTTGGCTTAGCTAGCATTGGTGTTTTGCCGTTTGTTTCTGGGCTAGAAGCCATTAATTTTTATACCGTTATAACTGGTGATGGCGTCAGTTCTATGGATAAAGCATCTGCAGCATTAGATTTACTTGATGTTATGGTGAATATTGGTAAAGATTTGGTAGAGCGTCGTTATGGTATGCCAAGCTCCGGTCAGTTGATTTTATATGCTGACAATAAAGTGCCTGTTAGCGAGCTTAGTAAAAAAATACTTAGAGGAAGGCTCGGTGTTACTTTTGCAAAAGTAGCATTATTCTACACTGCAAACTTTTTTACATTTGTTGCCGGCGGTATAAGTACTTATATCGCTGTAAGGGATGCAGTGAATGAGTATAACAAAGGTAATATAGGCCTTGCGACAGCGAATTCGATTATGGCTCTGGGCTTTTTAAGTATGACTGCCGCATCTGGCATCGCAATTATCACCAAAGGGGCGTCAGCCTTGATAGCTGTATTTGGTATTGTAGGCTTAGTGATAGTTCTTATTGCGGCAGGGCTTATTTATTATTTTAGTGAATCAGAGGTTGAGGCATGGCTTCATGCATGCCCATGGGGGAAAGCTGCCTTTATTAATGATGGTTCTTCCAGTGTAAGAGCCGCTCAGTGGCTAAACCGCCCTGACTTAGCATTACTCGATGTCTATAATGCACTTTACAAGCCCTATACAAAACTGGTTGCAAGCAACTTAGCTAAAACTATTTCAATTGGTTTATCCACGCCGGTTGCTGCGGTAAAAGAAGGCGTCGATACAAAGCTCTATTGGCGAGTAGTTAATCCAACAAGTGCAAATATAATTGCACCCTATCGAGGTTATAATGTTGAAGCAGCTGAAAAATATGCAAAAATAATACAACTTAAAATGTCACGTTATACAAAACATAGAGAATTTAAACAAATTCCCCTTAGTTCCCCCATATTAGTCGATGCGATATGGATGCTTCAGCCTTCACGAACAGGGTGGCAAGCAGAAATAAATTATAATGCATTTTTGACTGAGTTCGGCTTGCAGCCAGGCGATAAAATAGAGCTCAAATTAGAAGCCACAGTATATCCGAATGGTAAAGGTCAACCGACTATTCAAGGTTTTAATAGTACCTATGGCTTACCAATTGAGTATTACAAAGCGGATGAAAAGCCTGGGTTACTGTCTTTTAATGATGACCGCAAGTACAGTCACCGCATTGGTCAAGTTATAAGTCAAGCACTAATTAATTTATAAGAAGTAGATCGTGTCAAGGAGTAACTATGAACATAGATGATAAAAACGCAGAGGAAGAAAGAATATTTAATGAGCTAGCTGAGCGCCTCATTGCTGAAGAGGAAGATGGTTTAACTCACGAAGAACGAGAAAAAATAAAAAGAGAAAACCGTATTAACGCAATTAAAGAGTGGTGCGTTGAAAACCCAAATCGGGACCCTACAAGAGCAAAAGACAAAACCATAAAGCAAATGGCTTTAGACGAAGAAGATGTAGTGCGCATAGAAGAATTTGGAAAAAATAACCCAGAGAAAATGGCAGAAATAAGTATAAGGTCTGAAAACAAAATTAAGTACCGTAGGGATAGACAAACCTACAAAGAGCGACTGCCAAGAGACTACTTACATAAAGACAGTTATGAAACGCGATTTAAAAGAGCCGAAGCACTCAATGGCTGCGGGTTTAAAACCCGTACTTTTAAAAGTAAGCGTTTTACTGATGAATACGCAGCAGAGCTCAAGTCGCCTAATCGTGGCTCAACGCTTGAGGGTCACTGGGTTCGCACCGATGGGCAACAACTTGCTATTTCATGGTTTGGAGGGTGGTCGAACTTATTTACTATTCTTGGCTTTGGTTGTACGAGCCTCGCATTACTCGTATTTGGTTTCCATATTCTTGCTCTTATCATGGACGGGTTTGAATATTTCTGGGTGATGGCTTCAATCTATGTGGTGCTCTTTGGTTTAGGAGTGTTTACGTTAAAACACCGGGCTATTTTATCGCACCGAGATAAGTTTTACTTCAATCGCCATACCGGGCTTGTAAAAACCCCTCATACTTTATTCAGAAAACCATTTTATTTACCTTACGAAGATATTGTTTGCTATGGTGCAAATGAGCGTAATGTCGGCTCAGCCCGTGGTGGTTCACGTGTATTTGTGTCACTCATGGTGCCGTTAAAATACCCTAAACATTATCGCTTCACCAAGCCTACTTTTTATGTGGGAGGTTTTAATCGTGAATGGGATTCGCTGCAATATGCCACAGCCATAACCTTTATGGATACGTCAATCCCACTTGGCACGCACTTATATCAATCGATAGAGCATTACTTCAAAATCGATAAAGATATAACGGAAAAACACGCCTTTCCTGAGGAGCTAAAACCTTATTTAGACCCGGATGACTGCCAAGTAAACAGACATGAAGTTTGGTGATGTAAAAACAACGCTGAGCATAAATAGTAGCTTTACTTTATTAAAACCAACCTTAAACAATAGAGCTTTTATTGTTTAAGGTATTTTAAAAGGATTTTTATGAATCGCTTTGCATTTAAAAATTTATCACTCGCAATGCTTATGAGTTTTTTTGTCGAGTTTTTGTTGAGTTATAATTCATTAAACTCAAGACCCATTTTAAGTTTTAATAGTACTACATACGATAATAATATATGCAGCGCAGTAGCTGGAGCATGTTCGAGTTTAGTACCTTGGGATTCGTTTTTTTTATTACCACTGGTAATGTCTGTAGTATTTTTTTTAGTATTAAAAACGGCTGATAAATTTAACCTATGTGTTTATTTTGTTTCGTCTAATTTTTTTATAGTTATCAATGGTGATTACCCTTATTTTTTTTATTACTTGATTGAGGGTGGAGTGATTTTGTCATTGTTATATTTTTTAAATTTAAAAAAGACAAAAGATAAAAAAGAAAAGAGTCAAAGTGAACGTTTTTTTAATTGTCGAAACTATTTAAATACATTAGATAAAACAGGCATGTTTACTGGGATGGCTGCTGAAAAAGAACTTTTATCATTCTTTTTGGTCAGTTTTTTAATCTTATTTTCTTTAATTATTATGATTTTGTTTCCTTTCTTAAGTCTTTATATTAAAGGTGAAATAGATTTTAATACACTGAGTTTCATATCAGCTTCTTTTATTAAAAGCGCTTTTTTAAATTCAAATATAACGTGGTTTATTTTAATTACATTACTTTCCCTTTTGTCATTGCTATACCGTAAAACATATGGAATTGATTTAGCTAAAACTAACAATGAGATCTAATTTAGAGGCAAAAACTAAAAAACTGTCTTAATTTTTTATAATAATTAAGTAAATAACAAGAATAGGGATAAGCTAAAAAGGGAATTCATGGACTATACATTTTATACTGCATTTGCCGAAAAAATCTCGCCCAGATTGTATCAAAACCGCATTTTACCTTATTTTAAATCAGAGCAGTTTGATAAGGATAAAAGTTTCTGGTTTGATTGTTTTGGTATAAATGTAGTTAGACGATACTTTGTTAATGAAAGGGCTAGAGCTGAAAGCTTTGAAAAATCAAGCCTAGCAGATAAATCTAAATATCTAGTTGTTGGACGGCGTTTGAATGCGAGGAAAAGGCTAGATATATTTTTTTATACTCTCCCGTTTATTATTTCTTTTTTAATGTTATTTATAGTTGTATTTGGCAGTGATGAGTTTTTTGGAATGCCGACTTGGCTAGGCTTAATAATATTTATGTTTTGGAATGCTATCGTATGCAACTTTAGTTCATTTTATTATTATAGACTTAGTTCAAAAAATGAGGATTTGGTTTATTTAGATAGGTTGAATAATACAATCAACTTTACAGAACAGACAAACAATGAGCCTCCTTTTAAAGATGAGTTTGCTAATGCTGCATTCCCCGTAGGTGAATTTTCACTCAACGTACGTTTTTTAACAAAAACTCAAGGAGTCGGTAAAATAGCAAGCCTAGTACTTATTCATGAAAATATTGATCAATACAATGACGTACCTTGGGTACATATTCATGCGTTAAGTGAATATCATGGCACCGTTGATGATGTAATTAAGCAATGGGCAAGGTATCAGCGTTATTTAGATTTAACTTTACCATTACCCGACTCGCCAGATTTGGAACTCTATAGAAAAAACGATCAATCTACTAGAGAGTTTGATATAAAAAATAAACGACCAGAGCGGTTTTGGTGTGACTTTTCATACGATCAACAAAGAGATATTGAAAGAGAGCTGATTAATAACCGGTTTTATGATGAGCAGTATAAATTATCCCAAAAAATGCTTGATATATACGATCTAGTTTGTCCTTGGCTTCAATTTACCGCTAAACAGCGGAATAAAAGAATGGATGTATCTGCTTTAATAGGGAATATATTGGTTTCAATACGGCAGTTATTGATAGGGGTATAGCTATGTGGATATTAATTATAACTGTTTTTTTGTTTGTTATTATTATTTTAGTCAATATTGGAAATGAAAATACTTTTAGAGAAAATTTAAAAAAACCATGCTTAATAAAAGTAAATAATACAGAGCTTGATATCTGTATTAATCAAAATCTTGTTAGAGAAGGGTTGAATTTTTTAATTATTAATTTAATGGATATCACTGAAGATAAAGAAGTTAGCTTTATTCTTACAAAAAATGAGTCGTTGCGACATGGTGATTCATATAGAGTTTGCAAATATGTGAATATTGAACCAATTGCTGAACTTGAGTCTGAGGTTACCCATATATCAGTCCTTAAAATACCAATAGGTGATCTGTTACCATCTCAAGGTGGAACAAGAAAAATTAACTTTAACATCAACTTTTATCGAGGCTACCCTGGCGAAAGTAAATCGCTATTTCTAACCGATATTAATTCAAGTTATATATATAACTATCACCTTGAATATAACTTTCAACGGCCGGGTTATGCCGATACTGATCCGGAGTTACTGAAGAGTATTAATGAAGAAGTAGCAGAGTATTTAGTTCTCTGCAGAAAAAAAACACACCCATTTTAGTTTTGCATTTACCAGATCAAATGAAAGTAGCGCATTCGTAAAACATAAATTATCAGTCTTAAATGCAAATTTAGTAACACAGTTTTCTTGTTTAGTAAGAGGACCTAGGTTTATTGTTAATTCGGAAACTCTTTCAAAGTGGTGCGCGGATTAAATGTCAGATAGGGCATAGATAATAAAGGAAATAGAATATGCTTGAGCAATATGCTGACACAGCTTACAGAGGTAAGCAAAACCCAAAATTCAGGAATGGAATAGCGACTGATGAGCGTGACTCTATGTATTGCCGTTACCAAAGTAAGCAAGCGTTATTTCCTAGAGGTGATGTGTTTGGGCACTGCTTTGATAACTCTCAAAGATTAGAATATAAATTGAATATAAGTGGTGCAGCAAACCAGCATCGAAGTATTCTTAGTCAAAATGAGAGCCGATTGGAATTACCTTTGGCTTCTAACCCTGTAAGTCTCATAGACACTTTAACTTTCGCTTGGGGGATATTCCACATATCAATACTGTTTCTTTTGCTAGCTTTTCCTATTACTAGTTTTTTGCTTGGAGATATTGCTGAAGCATTTGATAGTTACACTGTGTTGTTATCTGTTTGGTGTTTTTCAAAAATTTCAAACTGGGTAATATGGCCATATTTTAGATCTAATTTTAAATTAGCAGTTATTTTCGAACGTAAAACAGGTGTAGTTAAAGTACCCAAAAGCGATGCAAAGAGCTTTGCTTATTTAAGCTTTGAAGAATTTAATGCTCATTACAAAGCTACACATAATCCCAAAAGTGGATTTCCACATAGAGGGCTTACGCTTCTTCATTATAAAGAAGATCAGCGTTATGATGTTGCTTACAACAATGAGATAGCTTGCAGTTTTCAACATTGGGAATTATTACAAAACTTTATGGATGTTACTCAGCCATTAGCAGACATCCCACAATTTGAATATTACCGAGAGTTTGATAAAACCACTGCTGAATTTGATAAAGCCAATGGTCGCCCTAAGTACTTTTGGTATCGCGTTGATAAGTCATTTTTAAAGAAAATGAATCAAGCTGATGATGAGCTTAGAAAAGAATTTAATGATGAAGAGCAGCTTGATAACTTATTGGCGGGAAAACCTATTAAAAAGCTAACACCGCCAGATATTTTTAAATTTCCATGGAAATACACAGATAACATTAAGCCCGAGAGTGAAATTAAGTTTGGGAAAACCTTGTGGCAAAAATTCACTTCATTTTTGATGGTTGATTTGTAAACTGTGGAAAACATATTAAAAACAGCTTTCTATTTTCCATGAAGAACCAGGATTTCAAATCGGTTAACTAACAGTAGTTCTTTAACAATCATAAATAAACTAGACATCCATCCTAAATTTGCGCTTTTTTAATTTAGTGACTAAATTTTAGCAAGTACAATAAATAGGCAGGTGGCTTGTGGCTATTGCAAGAAAGCGTCAAGTAAGTTTGGTTGATACGAAATATTATCATTGTACTTCACGGTGTGTTCGACGTGCCTTTCTGTGTGGTGAAGACCACTTTACAGGTAAGTCTTACGAACATCGACGAGGCTGGGTTGAAGATAAGCTACTTGAATTAGCGAAGGTATTTTGTATTGATGTGTGTGCTTATGCCGTAATGAGTAATCATACACATTTAGTACTGTATGTTGATGATAAAAAAGCCAATAGACTGAATGACAAAGCCATTGTTATTCGTTGGCATAAGCTTTGTAAAGGTACATTGATTACACAAAAATACATCCAGGGCGAAAAGCTAAGCAAAATAGAACTCATATTTTTTAATCAAACAGTACAGCAATACCGAGAAAGGCTATCCTGCATAAGTTGGTTTATGCGGTTGTTAAATGAAAGCATTGCTCGCAGAGCAAATAAAGAAGATAACTACACAGGTAGATTTTGGGAAGGACGTTTTACGTCACAAGCATTACTAGATGAAGCAGCCCTTGTTGCCTGCATGGCGTATGTAGATTTAAACCCCATCAGAGCAAAAATGGGAAATACACCAGAAGAATCTGACCATACCAGCGTTCAAAAGCGACTAACATACGCAAAAGAGGGTAAACAACCAAAAAAACTGCTCCGCTTTGCAGGCATGTCACGTCAAATCATGCCAAAAGGACTCCCGTTTGAGCTTAAATCGTACCTTGAACTTGTTGAATTAACAGGACGTTGTATACGAGAAGATAAGCGAGGGTATATTGAAAGTACACATTTGCCTTTACTAGAAAGAGTGAATATATCGCCAGAAAACTGGTTAAAACTCACAACCCAATTTACACGTGTATTTCATGGTGCAGTTGGGAGACCATCCTCACAAGCCGGTTACTGTGAAAATTTAAACAGAAAACGGCGAGCGAACATCAGTAACTGTGAAAAACTACTCGCATAAACTTAAACTGCTCAGTCAAACTATTTAGTAATAAATCACAACTGCATCATGCAGTTATTTTCGTGCATGTAATTTAGGTTTAACAGCGGTAATGTTTTATTTAATGAATTAAATAAAAGAAATAGATAAGGAAAGGTAAGTTTTTAACCTAAAAAGTAGATTTTATGGCACAGTTTAGCTTGCACAATTAGAGTGGCTGTCTAGTTTAATTTTTCGACCTAATAAATTTTGGAGCGACTTTTCACTTGCTCAACAAGCCGAAATTTGGCAAACGTTTAATAAAGAGGCTGCTCATTTTAATTGGCTCAGAGCGACACCTAACGAAGAAATAATTAAGCCTTGGCTGCATTTTAAAGGTGCGCCTGAGCGTATCGAAAAACTAACCTGGAAATACAAAGCAAAGCGTTTAGCGCTACAGCTGTTTATGGGAATACCTTAAGTGTTTATAAAAGCCGCTTTATAACTTAAAGGAAGTTTGAGCTTGAGCTATACATAGTTTGAGTTTGTTAAAGGAGTATATGCTTAATTATAAGTACTTAGGCGGCTCGCAGTCTAAAAAATAATCTTCAATTAATTCTACGAAGAATGTTAAACGGTTTGTGTATTTTAGTTAATTGACAATATGACATCTTATATTTATTACTTCTATTACTTCTATTACTTCTAATACTTTAAGGCCAGCTTACCTCGCTTATAGCAATGTATAAATATTTAGACTTTATTATTGTAGTTATTTTTAATATCGCCAGTAAATCAGCTAAATCTATATAGGCATAATCCTAAGAATAGCGATTTAAAATATGTTACAAGTTGGCTTTTGTTGTTAGGCTAAAAATACAAATACAAGAGGGATTTTTATGATCAAGACAAGAACAGCAGGCGTGACGTTAACACTTATTCTATTTTTATTAATACCAATGCAAGGATATGCAGATATGTTTGGCTTTTTTAACAAGCAAGACGTTACGTTGTCGTTGTCTATTAAAGGCAGATTATTAAGCAATGGTGAGCCTCAACAAGGCGTTACAGTGACAAGAGAGCTAATTTATGGCGATACTTATGTTGATGAAGCTATAAGTGACAGTAATGGTTACTTCTATTTTAATAATAAAAAAATACGCAGTTCAAAGCCTTCAAACATGTTTTTTAATAGCTCTTTAATGCAAAGTATTCATATAAAAAATAAAAATACTGATGATTCAGTTTTATGGGTTCTAAATACTCTTTTTACAGAGCATCAAGGCTTATTTGCTGATAACTTAAGTAATTTAGAGTGCGAGCTTACTGAAGAGCCAATAACATACGATATACCGATTAAAAACACAGGACATTTTTTTACCGTATATACTCGCTGTAAGTTATAAGTTTATGTAGTGAGATTTAATAAAGTCACCAATTTATTATTGATGACTTTATTAAATTAATTAACGTTTAAGTTGCGCTTCTTTTTGATTTAGCAGACGAATAATAGGGTTTTGCTCTAATATTTTACTTTTTAAAATATAACCAATAATTAATCCAGCTATAAAGCCACCAATATGCGCGCCATAATCAATGCCATCGGGGCCTGTTACTGCACCAAAAATGTTAAATCCTAACCAAATAGCGAAGAACCATACCGCAGAAAGTTTCTTCTGATAAATTATAAACATAAAAGTAAGGCTTGCGTGTCTGAACCACATTAAATACATGCCAAATAAACCGGCTATAGCGCCACTTGCACCTACGCCTGGAATTGTAGACATTGGGCTTACAATGTAGCTTGCAAACGATGCGAGTAGTCCACAGGCTAAATACCATAACAAAAAGCGTTTATGGCCTAAAACATCTTCTAGGTTATCGCCAACTATATATAAAAAGTACATATTGCCGACTAAATGCATTATAGAGCCATGTAAAAATACGCAAGTTAATACAGTCCATAGCTCATTACCTTTGCTTAAATCTGCAGGTGTCATGGCAAAGTTATCAATGACATAGCTGAATGAGCTCGGGTTTAAAAAATAAAGTGCAAAAATCAATGTATTTAAAACAATAAGACCGCGAGTTACCCAAGGAGTCTTTTGTGGCTTAATATTATATTCAATAGGCATTTGCGTTAAAAATTGAAACAAGTAGGTTTTCCAACTCACTTTTTGATTTAGCTCGCCTAAACTCACTTTTATTTCAGGGCTTTTTTCAACACTTTCAAGTTCGTCTTTATCAATCCAGGTGCCATCGCAGTGTCTACAAACATCAATTTCGGTATGAAAAGCTTCCAGTAAGTGAAAACGTTCTAAACTTTTTTTACAATCAGGGCAGTCAAGCTCAGAAACGCCTAATGGCTCACCAAAGTGAGTTTCAAATTTATCACCTTCTGGGCCGTCATTTATCTCGGAAATCATGTGATTCACTTCATTTTTTTCGAACCATAAGCCACCACATTCACGGCAAATATCTATTTCTTCACCCTGATAATTGGTTACTTCTAGTGGATGATCTTTACAATGTGGACAGCTTTTAGTTGGCATTTGTAAGTTCCTTTAACGAACCAACAGAAATATCATTCTGCTGTAATTCCATTTTTAATTGTTTAGCGCTATTTTTTAATGCAGGGAGTGTTTGAGTTTTAATTAAATTAGTAATCTCTTTTAATTCTTCAGCTGCTTGTCTAGCGGAAATCCTTTTATTAGCTACAGCGTCTATTAAAAATTTAGCTCTTGAGTAAAATCGACGTATTTGCGTTAGTAATTCACTTGGGGTTTCGAGTGTAGTTGGAGAGTACTGCATCGTTTGCCAAATGTACTTTTCGAGTGTTGGTTTAAAATACTCAATTTCTTTTATTGATGGGCTTTTTGCAAGTAAATTAGCATACTCTTCCATACTGTTTGCATTATCATTAACTTCGTCATAGAGCGATGTACGTAAATAGTAGTTATCTTCCATTTTGCTAAATGAATCAAACTTAAGCGCTTGCTCTAAGCCGCTTTGAGCCGCCAAATAAACACCAAAGACAGTAGAAATAACCATAAAAAATTGATTTAACCAAAAGCCAGTGCTTTTCAGTTCTTTATGATTAGCTGTTTTAAGGGCTTGCGAAAATTTTTGAGTAACTATAGGTGGTTTTTTATTGTTTTCTGGGATGTGACTAGTTGGTTCCAACAGCTCGTTCCTTGAATAATTGCTTCCTTTTTAGGCGTACAAGAATACTTAAAAATTAACCAGTTAGCAATGTAGCCACTCGTATTGAATATACTTTTAATGTATTTACCTATATCTACAAGTAGTCACTTAAGTATGGCTTAGCTTAAATACTTAATAAAGAGGGTATTTAAGCTAAAGCTATTTTAAACTGTCTAATTAAATCATCTAGCGAAGCAGTTAAACGCGAGTTCATGGCTCAATATGCATGACTCTATATTAATGAATAGAGAGTTTTTGTAGTGCCTGAGGCTATTTTGTTAGCAAAGTAACGTATTACCAATAAACGGACTAAAAAAACCTTCTTTAATAACTCAATAATGAGGCGTAGTTAGCCTTTATATTTAAGGCGTTGTTGGCCCAACTCCTAAGAGGGGTATTTATTTTTGTTATACAAAAGTGGAGAACTTTTTACACAGGCAAAGACTATGTATTTAAAAGCACAGCGCCGCTTTTATTTTCGCCTAAATGATCATCTTTATTGTAAATTGGGCAACTTTTAAGTGATAAGCAACCACATCCTATACAACCGTCTACTTTGTCGCGCAGGCGTTGCATATGAGCAATTCGCTCATCAAGTTGCGCTTGCCAATGTTTTGAAAGTGCTGACCAGTCTTGTTTTGTTGGTGTGCGGTTGTCGGGTAGGGTAGCTAAGGTGTTTTTAATCTCATCGAGCGTAATTCCCATCGCTTGAGCTGCTTTTATTACAGCTACACGGCGTAATACATCAGGTTTATAGCGTCGCTGATTACCATTATTTCGCCAGCTCTTAATTAAAAATCTCGTTTCGTAAAAGTGAAGAGTAGATACTTTTACACCACTTCTTTTTGCTACATAGCCAACGGTTAGGTTAGCTTCGGTTAACTTTTTTTGTCCTACTGACATTATTTTAATCCTTTAGTTGACCTCAATATAACTTGAGGTTTTAAGCTTTTACCACATTAAAAAAAGAGCTAACTAAATGCAATATAAAAATGATCGGAAAACCATTATTATTTATTCAAGCGCACGTAAAAACGGCAATACCACAGCCCATGTTAATAGCTTTGCCGAGCAAAATGATGTGCGTGTAATTTGTCTAGATGATTATAAAATTGCGTCATACTGCTATAACAAAAACTATAAAAATGATGACTTTTACGCGCTATTTGAAGCGGTTTTAAAGTACGACCATTGGGTGTTCGCGTCTCCTGTTTATTGGTATAACACTACGGTACAAATGAAGTCTTTTATAGATAGGATCACAGATTACATGGATGACGAAACCTTGGAGCCGAAGTTACGGGCTTTACGTAATAAAGATTTTTCGTTGTTATCAAACGCATCATCGCTTGAAGCGCCTGATATTTTTGTAGAGATGTTTAAACGAACATTTAGCTATTTAGGTATGCAGTTTATTAACCACCATCATAAAAACACTCAATCGGCAGCATGATAAGCTGCCCTTTCTTCTTTGCTTCTGTTAGTTTTATAAATAGGTTAACTTATTTAAAACACAGGATTGTTTATGAAATACCTATTATTGCTTTTACTTATAAGCCCATTTTCGCAAGCGGGTGAAAACCTTATTAAAGACTTTGGTTACTTTTATAGTGTACCGGAGCATGTTCAGATAAATGACTCTACGGTATTCAAAATAGCCTTTGATGTTGGTGATGGCGCTAAAAAAGGTGAGCAGAACAATTCAATGAACTCACTTGCACGTTTTATTAATATGCATGTAGCACACGGTGTAAAGCCAGATAACATTCAATTAGCGTTAGTGGTACATGGTAGTGCTAGCGTTGATGTATTGGCTAATAGTGAATATAAAGAACGTTTTAAAGCAGATAACAAAAATCAAAGTTTAATAAAGCAATTGTTGGCCAATAACACCGTGGTTTATGTATGTGGGCAATCGGCTACGCATCATAAAGTAGCACCAGAACAACTAATTGAAGGTGTGCAAATGTCACTTTCGGCGATGACAGCACATGCCCAGCTGCAACAGCAGGGTTATACACTCAATCCATTTTAATAATTAACATGACAAAAAATATTCTCTGCTTTGGGGATTCAAATACATGGGGCTTAAACCCTGTAACGGGAAAACGCTTTGATGAAAATACCCGTTGGACATCGTTATTAAATAAACACTTAGGGTGGGGCTTTAACATAATAGAGGCAGGGCAACCTAATCGCACGTTAGTGCATAATCCCCCGTTTGACGGTGTGATTAATGGTGTTAGCTATTTAAAACCTTATTTGGATAAGCATGATCTCGACTTTATTATTATAGCTCTTGGTACAAACGATCTTAAAAAACGTTTTAATTTAACACCTACTTTAATAGCAGATGGCTTGAATGATTTAATTAACTCAATACACTTTTATTATCAGCAAGGTAGTACTTTAAAACCCCCTAAAATTATTATTGCTAGCCCACCTAAAATAAGAATTACCGAGCAGTATTCACGTATTTATGAAGAGGCTGATACAAAAGCAACAAAGCTCTCTAGTGCATTTAAAAGCGTTACAGCTAATAATAAGTGCGCTTTTATTGATTTTAACTCGTTCATTAACATAACAGGTGGTGATGGGATTCATTTTGATGATATCCAACATTTGGCAATAGGCTTTAAAATAGCGCAATTGGTTCAAAACTCACTCAATAATTGTTAAATCTATCTGTGTGAATTTAATGCGACTTATGCAATCATCTAATAAAGTAGTGATATAAATTAACAACTTCGAGATGCTATGAAAAAGTACCAACAAAAATCTATTATAGCCGTTCTAACCGGAGTGTTAGTTTTTATAACTGGCTGTATTATTTTACTCAATTTTGCAGCGCAGCAATTAACAGCACAAACAAAGTCAGATGCTGAGTATATTCTCACTCATGTAGAAGGTGCAATTGCAGAGAGGCGTCGAATACTTACCCCATTAAATAAGCTTGCGTTTAAACAGTGTGACAACACAACTCTTCTTGAGATGCGCCGCGCTTTATTTGACGCAAAATATGTAATTGATATAGGTTTTTTTAAAGATAATCAGCTAGTTTGTACTACGGGTGCAGGCTTATTAAGTAAACCAATTAACGACAAACAGCCTGACTTTATTCGAGATGATGAACAGGTGAGGGTTCGTTTTGAGCCAGAGCTTTATCTATTATTATTTAGTGAGCGCCCTATGGAAGTAATTATAGTCAGACAAGGGGACTATAATTTAATTATGCAGAGTACTCCCTTTACCAACATTGGCATTACTGTGCCAGATTGGGAAGTTGTTTATAAAACACCAAATACATTGCATCATTTAGCAGGTAAAGAGGATCTCTACCTTCAAGTAAAAAACAATGTTTTCTTTCCTTACGAAACTAATTTAGTTTGCAGTTCTACAAATAGTCAATATTGTGTGGTAGTGCACTTACCTTGGAGTCTGTTTTTTTCTAATAACCACTTATTACTAATAATTTCGTTAATTTTAACCTGTTTAGCGGGAATATCGAGTGCGTTAATAGTTGATGCAAGAATTGCTGCACGTCGCTCTATTAATCAGCGTATTCGTAAAGGACTCAAAAAGGGATCATTTTATTGGACTTACCAGCCTATTATTTGTTTGCAAAGTGGCAAGCTGATTGGTTGCGAGGTACTTGCACGTTTTGAAGATAAGTACGGTGTTCTATTTCCAGATGAGTTTATTCCGGTTATTAGAAAAAACAATTTAACCTGGACTTTTACTGAGGCCATGATTGCCACCACAATCAAAGAGCTAACCTCTATAGAGGTATTGCCTGAAGGCTTTAAAGTGTCGCTTAATATATTTCCGTGTGATGTAGAGCTGGGTAACGTGTCGTTGCTGCCACAAATTACAGAGCTTACCAATTCACGCTTTATTATTTGTTTAGAGATAACTGAAGACGAATACCTTGATACAAGCATCGCGCATGCTCATTTTAGAACCTTGGTTGAATCGGGATTTAACTTATCATTAGATGACTTTGGTACGGGTTATTCGAATTTAAGAAACTTACAAAATTTGAGCTTTCATCAACTTAAAATTGATCGTACGTTTGTTCAAGATATAACAACTGAGGGCTTAAAAGCCTCTATGATCCCGAATATTATGGAACTTGTGCATAAGTTTAATTATACCTGTGTAGCAGAAGGAATTGAAACCACTGAGCAAGAAGCCATTTTAAAAACAGCGGGTGTGCATTACGGACAAGGCTGGAAGTACGGTAAGCCCATGACTGCGTCTAAATTTAAAAATTATATAACTAGTCAGCATTTTTAGATCTCAGCTGCCATACTAAACGTATCGGTATGAAATTTATAAATATTAGGTTTATTATGATCAAATTAACATTAAGTGCTTTTGCACTTTTACTACTTAGCGCATGTACAACACAGTACCCAAACCAGCAATTAACAGGTAAGCAGTTCCCAAGCATTAGTGGCGAAAGCTTAGAGCAAAGTTTGGTGACTATACCTAGTGATTTTAAAGCAGATAAAACACTACTGCTCATTGGGTACAAGCAAGACAGCCAGTTTGATATAGACCGTTGGTTAATTGGTTTAGATATGGCAGGTGTTACGCTTCCTACCTACGAACTACCAACCATTGCCGGCATGGCACCACGTATGTTTAGCACATTTATAGACAGCGGTATGCGCAAAGGCATCCCTAAAGAATTATGGGGTGGGGTAATCACTATTTATAAAGATGGCGAGACAGTTCAAAAGTTTACTGGTAATCAAAGCCCAAATAACTCTCGTGTGGTACTTATAAATAGCAGCGGCGAAATTTTATATTTTTATGATCGAGGTTTTTCGGTTGATGCGCTGAATAAATTAAAAGCGAATATTGAGTAGCCTTTAAATTCATTTGTTTAGGTTAATTAAAGTGAAAGGGAGCGAATGCTCCCTTTATATTGTATTTTATTTAAAACGCGTAACTTACACTAAAGCGCGTTGTACGAGGCATAATGTAACGACCATTTGGTGCATCAGCATTACGTGGATCACCTTCTGTAATGCCTTGCTCATCCGTTAAGTTATCTATTGCTACTTGAAGCTTGATGCCCTCCATTGGTTCTAATATTAAACCTAAATCAACTTTTTCGTAGCCGTCGAGTGTTACAGTGTTTTCGTTATTGCCAAAGCGATCATCAACCGCTGAAAGCGTACCGTATAAAGTTGCATACATACCTTGTAGCTCAAAATCGTAACTTGGCGTTATACGTACTTGCCATTTTGGTTGGCGCTGCGACTGGTTACCATCGTTTGTTGGGCTCTCTGTAATTTCAGCATCTTGTAATGTCGTATTTAAATTAACAGAAAAACCAGAATCATGATTAAAGTTGTAATCAAGCTCTATACCGTATGCTTCGTTTGTTAAAATTTCTGCTGGTACGCCAGGTCGTCTTACAAATGTGTCGCCTTTAACTTCATTTACAAATACGGTTGCATAAAAGTCGGTTGATTCAGTAATTAACTTATAGCCAAGCTCGCCTTGAGTTATTTCTTTAATAAGCTTTTCGCCGCCTTCGTAAGCATCAAAGTTATCTCTAAAGTCATCAAAGTAAGGCATTTTATAACCACGGTTAACACGGGCAAACACACCCATATCATCATTAATTGAATAGTTTAACCCTGTAGTCCACGATGTTTTACTTTCATCATAGCTAACGGTTTTAGTAATAATACCGTCAAGGCCCTCATCTACACTGTATTCTACTTCGTGGTTTTCTTGACGTACGCCAACATCAAGTGTAAACGCATCAGCAAATTTGTATTCACCGGTGACATAAAACGCGTTAGTGCGCGCATCACCTGTTGAGCTTATGTCGTAGTTAAAATCACAACCATCGGTGTTTTGATTACATTCAATCCCAGCCAATGCTTCGCCACCTGATTCAAGTACATGGTATGCAGTGTTACCTAAGCTCCACCAATCTTTTGCTGAAGTACTTGCAGTGTAATATCCAAAGGTTGTTGATAGGTCGCCAAATTTTTTCGAAAAAGCTAAATCATTAGTAAATGAGCTGATTTCTTTAAGTACTACCCATCGACCAAGTTGTTGGACTGGGGTATCGCTTGCGTATTCAGTGTTTGTAACTGCTCCAAATGCAGTTTGGCCGTTATCAGCAACTGCTCCAACCGTTGTTGCTGAGCCACTAGGTACTAAACCGTAGGTATTTGCATCGCCTTTGGTAATGTTAAAGCGATCTGAAAAATGCCAACCACCTTTTAGCTCTAGCTTAATACTACCGCCCGAAACATGGCCGTCCCACCCTCTGCCATCACCTAGGTCAATATCAAGTGCTTGTGCATCGGGGCCTGTAAATATTGTTGCTTGACGATTTAGCGTACCAAGTTGCGTATATTCTGCGTCAATACCATCAACATTAAGGGGTGTTGGTAAGTACCATGCACCGTGATCGTCTGTTTGGCGGGTATAAAAGTTAAGCTCACCGTTATCTAAATCTTTAGTAATGTTGATTGTAAATTGGCTCCCCTTTTCAGAAGTAAAGCCCGCATCACGAATACCCGGTGAGCTTTTTACGTAACCGCCAACCATAAAGTATAAATCGTCAGTAATTTCACCACTCATCACAGCATCAACTCGCTGTAAGTCGTAATCAGAAGTTGTGTATTTAAATAAGCCTTCTGTTTCTTCGCCACCACGTTTTAATCTAAAATTGGTTGTTAATCCTGGTTGTCCGTTAGATAAAACAGGATTAGGTCCACCACGCAGGGCTTCTACTGTCTCAATGGTTTCATCAACACGAAACATTGATGAGTTCTCTAAAAACGATAAGGTTGATGCTGGGTAAATTGGTGAACCTTCAATACTTAGCGTTAAAAATGGGGCATCCCCACCGCCAGGAAAACCACGAACAAATACATTCGCACCTGACTCACCACCTGAGCTTTCTACCCAAACTCCAGGTATTGCTTTAAATAAGTCAGCGGTGCTTTTTGGAGACAATTTAATAATTTGTTCACTATCGATATTAGTTACCGCATAGCTAGCATCTATTTTTCTTATTCCAACACCTGTGGGTGTTCCTGATACTACAATACGCTCAACTTTTTGTTTTTCTTGTGCTTGCTCTGCAGCAAATGCGCATTGAGTGCTAAGCGCTAAAGTAATGGCACACGCTAGTGTACTTTTTGCTTTACTGATTTTCATGTGTGTGATCCCGTTTTTAGTGTATTAAACAGTGTATTACTGCAGTCTTTTTACTAAAAATCATTGTAAATAGGCTGTGTATATTGAAACCTTAGAGATAAATGCAAACGTTTGCAATATTTATTTGTAAATTATTTATGAATTTATATAGTTTATTTATTGAGCTTATTTATATGTTAAACACTTTTTGGGTCGTTGTTCGCGCCAGCAAAAAATAATAATGCTATATTGTCAGCGAGTTAGATAATTGTATTGATCAGTGGTAAGCGACTATTTAGGAAGATCATGAATAACAAAAAAATTAAATTAACTGATTTAGCGAAACTAGCAGGCGTGTCTACCTCTACAGTTTCGCGTGCGCTTAATGATAATCCGCTAATTAAGCAAGAAACCCGCGATAAACTTCAGCGCTTAGCTAAAGAGCATAATTTTAGTCTTAATACGGCTGCAAGTCGGTTGCGGACACAAAAAACCAATGTAGTTGCGGTTATAATTAACCTTGACGAACAAACAGAGCAGTCGATTAGCGATCCGTTTTTACTTAAAGTAGTGAGCGAAATTAATCTTGCACTTAATCAGCAAGGGTTAGAGCTTTTACTATCTAATTCAATCATGGCGCAAGACGATTGGGCTAATTATTTTATTAATAGCCGCCGTGCAGACGGTATTATTGTTGTAGGTCAAGGTAAAAACCAAACCAATATAGAAAATGCAGCTAACGCAGGTATTCCGCTGGTGGTATGGGGAGACCCTAAAACACCTAGCAACTACCCCATTGTAGGAAGTGACAATTACTTGGGAGGCTTGCAAGCAACAACGCATTTAATAGAGCACGGAGCTAAAAACATTGTATTTTTAGGCGACCCAGAACATGGTGAAATTAGTGAGCGTCATAGAGGGTACTCTGCCGCATTAGCATCCCATAAATTAGAGCAACATGTTGTATCTATTGATATTACAAGTAGCTCAGCGTATCAATCAATTAACCAATTACTGCGTGAAAAAGGCCTTTATTTTGATGCTATAGTTGCATGTAGTGATATGGTTGCCTTAGGTGCCATGAAAGCCTTAAAAGAGCGTTATGTAAGCATTCCTAATGATGTCGCTCTAGTAGGTTTTGATGATATTGCTATGGCCGACATTAGCCACCCTTCATTATCAACTATCCGACAAAACACACAGTACGCAGCCACGCTATTAGTTCAAAAGTTGATGCAGCAACTAGCTGGTGAAAAAGTTGAATCACAAGTAATTGATATTGAACTGATTACCCGCCAATCAAGTAAAAGATAGTTTATAAATCATGTTGAGTTAATGTTAAATTTAAAATGCAAACGATTGCATTGAGGGCTATTCTAAACTAAACTCAAACCTCACTGATATAAACACACACTGTGTATGCACTCGTTATGGGCATACAATAAAGGTCGTTATAGCGTTTAAATAACGCTGTAAAGCGAGGGCAATTATGAGTAAAACAAAAGTCACACTGGCAATTGCAGCAAGTTACTTTATTTTCGCTATTTTGTTAAATAGCGTGGGCACCGTTATTTTGCAGGCAATAAATACCCTTGGGGTAAGTAAAACAGAAGCTTCAGTGCTTGAGGGGTTTAAAGATTTATCCATTGCGATAATGTCATTTGTAGTGGCTTCGTTTATTCCTCGCCTAGGCTATAAACTGGCTATGCTTGGGGCACTTACTGTTGTTGCCCTTGCTTGTGTAAGTACGGCTTTAATTAGTGACTTTTATGCGTTTAAAATTTTATTTGCCGCCATTGGTTGTGGCTTTGCTGTGGTTAAAGTGTCGGTTTACTCTATTATCGGCCAAGTGACAGATGATGCAAATAGCCACTCTTCATTGTTAAACACCATTGAGGGCATTTTCATGGTTGGTGTGTTAAGTGGCTATTGGATTTTTACTGCTTTTATAGATCCAAACGATTCAACCGCGTGGCTCAACGTTTATTACTTGCTAGCAGCTCTGGCCCTAATCGTTATAGCGAGCGTAATTGCTGCGCCTATAAAGCCCGCCATTATAAGTAAAACTAAACGCTCCTGTTGGTTCGATTTTATCGCCATGCTTAAGCTAACATATCAACCGTTGGTACTCATATTTATAATTAGTGCTTTTTTATACGTATTAATTGAGCAGGGCGTAGGTACTTGGCTACCCACATTCAATAATGAAGTTTTAAAACTTCCTATAGCTATTAGTATTCAGCTGGCCAGTATTTTTGCTGCGGCACTTGCATTTGGGCGCTTAGTAGCAGGGCAAGTACTTAAACACATTCACTGGTTTGTTGTATTGAGCAGTTGTTTAATTGCGATGGCCGGCCTCATACTTATTACCCTACCGCTTACTGAGAATGTTACTGAAAATACAGTAATTAGCTTATTTGATGCACCACTTGCTGCATTTATTTTACCGTTAATTGGTTTTTTCATGGCGCCTATTTATCCGGTACTTAACTCAGTTATGCTCAGCGCTCTTGAAAAACATCGTCATGCCGCTATGACTGGCTTAATTGTAGTTTTTTCAGCACTTGGTGGAACAACAGGCTCAATAATAACTGGTTATGTATTTGAGCACTTTAGTGGCCAGCATGCGTTTTACCTTTCTTTGGTTCCCATTAGTTTGATTTTTATTAGCGTGATTTTTTTCAAAAAACGAACCGACGCTATCTCACAACACGCAACGACAGCTTAACAGTAAGGAAAGTTATGAGTTTTTTTGACAGCCAATTATTTAAAGATGTTCAAATGCAGCATGTATTTAGCGACTGTAAAACATTCGCAGATGCAATTGCGCGTGTTAATTGGCAAAGTGCATGTAAAAGCTATGAACAATTAGCGCCTTTAACTAATACGCAGCTTAGTGAGTTTGTAAACGCACACTTTATTACTTCCCCAGTGCTAGCAATGGGCACTGAGGCTGATACGTCATCGGTTAAACATTATATAGACTCGTTATGGAGTGGCCTTAGAAGAGAGGCGGATACCCCGAAGCAAGATTCATTACTAGCACTAAAGCACAGCTATATTGTGCCTGGCGGGCGCTTTCAAGAGATTTACTATTGGGATAGTTATTTTACAGCATTGGGCTTAATCGATGCAGATAAAGGTGATGTAGTTGAAGATATGCTACTTAACTTTGTCGATTTAATTAACGATTATGGTTGTATTCCAAATGGTAACCGTCGCTATTATTTATCACGCTCGCAGCCAC
This sequence comes from Pseudoalteromonas sp. S8-8, assembly GCF_000497875.1. Lineage (NCBI taxonomy): Bacteria > Pseudomonadati > Pseudomonadota > Gammaproteobacteria > Alteromonadales > Pseudoalteromonadaceae > Pseudoalteromonas > Pseudoalteromonas sp. S8-8. The sequence goes on along the minus strand of NZ_AUTR01000073.1, from coordinate 24,123 downwards.
CGGTTTTAGCACTCATGGTCGAGTTATTATGGGAACATACGCATAGCAAATCACTCAATACGCAATGGCTTGCTATGTGTGTTGCAGCACTTGAAAAAGAATATATATTTTGGATGCAAGACGCGCAGTTGCTTTCGAGTGATTTATTGGGCTCAAAGCGGGTAGTAAGAATGCCTTGTGGTGGTGTTTTAAATCGTTATTGGGACGATGTAAGTGAGCCAAGAGCAGAGTCATTGCGTGAAGATTTAGCGCTAGCGGAAGGGTTGGCGAAGGAGAAAAAATCTGATTTTTATCGTAATATTCGCGCTGCATGTGAGTCGGGTTGGGACTTTAGTTCTCGTTGGCTTGGTGAGTCTAATTTACTAAGCTCTATTCAAACAACTGATATTGTTCCTATAGATTTAAACTGCCTTATGTATAACTTAGAGAATCAATTAAGCAAATTCTTTCAATTGCTCGGCAATAGTGAACAAGCAGAGCATTACCAATTACTTGCCAGCAATCGCAAGGCGCTTATTAATGCTTACCTTTGGAATGAACCAACCGGTTTTTTTGTTGATTATAACTGCCGTACAACGGCTCAATCTCCAATACTTAGTGCAGCGGCAACTACTGCTTTATTTGTTAATTTAGCCAGTAATGAGCAAGCAATCAAGGTAGCTACAATATTAGCCAATGAATTTTTAAAAAAGGGTGGTATTGTTACAACTATTACTCAAACGCCTCAGCAGTGGGATAGTCCAAATGGTTGGGCTCCACTCCAATGGCTTGCGGTAAAAGGGCTTAATAACTACGGTATTACTCAATTGAGTACACATATAATGCAAAATTGGGTAAATATGGTTGAGCAAAATTTTGCAGTAAATAAGTGCTTACTCGAAAAATACAATGTGTGCACACCAGCGGTTTTAGCCAGTGGTGGTGAATATCAAGTACAGCAGGGTTTTGGTTGGACTAATGGCGTAACGACTCGATTTTATAAATTACTAAACTACTAATCCGATCTGTTATTTATCTTACAAAAGTAATTGTAAAAACAAAGGTAATGTAGGTTATGTATTGATTTAAAAGGTTTTTATCTGTTTTAGGGTGAGAAGCGGTAGCTTTATTTTAATACCAAAATCTCATTGTAAGTTGTATTTGATTTAGGTAATGTAGTGTAAATGTTTCAAGGACGAAATTTATGCCCCATAAAAATTCAGTATTTGTAAAAACAACGTTTCAATCATCTTTTCATTCACACAACTACACCGCTATTTTAAGAACATTACAAGCTTTGTTTGGTGATATTAAAATGGACGAAGTTATTCCTAAAGCTGAGCAGCGCACAAATTATGATTTGTTTTTAATCGATGGTGCTAAAAGCAAATGGCAAGATCTCATTCCCGCAGACCTTATTTGTTTAGCTAAACACTATAGTGTTGTTATCTTTAATGTTGATAAAGAAGATGTGTGCGAGCAAAACTTATTGCTTAACCATTTTAATGGTGTTTTTTATAAATCTGATGCGCCAGAAGATATTTTTAAAGGGTTAGTTCGTGTTGATACTGGCGAGCTTTGGTTTACGCGTAAAGTAATTTCAAAAGCTTTTAACGACATTTTAGCCGTGGCATCGTCATTTAATAACCTACATGACGACATTGAATTAAAGCAAGACGACTACGATCATTTAACAAAGCGAGAAAAGTCCGTTATTCATTTAATTGCACAAGGTGCGAGTAACAATACAATTGCTGATAAGCTCAATATTAGCGACCACACTGTAAAAACACATTTGTACAGTGCGTTTAAAAAAACTAACTCACGTAACAGGGTAGAGCTTGCGAATTGGGCTCAGCGTTACGTTTCTGTTTTATTACCAATGGCTAAATAAGAGTAAAGCCACCAAGACGTTATTTAAGTTATTTAAGTAAAAACCTTATCCTCTAGATTTTTTATAAGAGTTGGGTTAGCGAAGTACTTTCAACTCACTAACCACACAACCTATAAAGGCTACAATATGTAGCCTTTAGTTAATTAAGGAAATTAGTTTACGCCGATTTTTTAGCCCATAAGCCTTTATCAATACCTTTTGTTATGAGATCTGTGAGTGCTTTTTCTATTGCTTGGGTAACACAAATACTCATAGGTTCATTATCGCTAAAGCCTGCTTCTGCTTCTGCTAGTCGTTTGTAGCTTACGTATCTAAAAAAGCCTGCACGCATTTCTTGGCTAAGTACTTTTTTGCTGGTGGCTACACTCAGTAGTACTTGTCCAGTACGAACATCAACAGCGCGTAAGTATATTGAAATAGCATCTTCACGGTAAAGCTCTGATGCGCCTATACCAAAGTATTCCATACCCAAACCACCTGTTTTTACATTAGTGTCGTAGCTTATGATACCGCCCTCTAAAATGATTTTAGCGGTTGTTAGTGGAGGTAAATCAGCTTGGTTAGGATTATCGGCTTGGCCTGCACGAATAATTTTTCGCTCAGTTAAAATGTTTTGTAAACCTTCACGCTCTACCGGCGTAAACCAATCAGATTCATGTAATGCTTGTATGAGTATTGAGTTAGCACCTTGAGTAACGGCAGTCGAAAATGAGCTAACGTTAGTTTGTGGCTTATATTGACCTGTTTGATCTCTAAATGAGTACACTGATACAGGAATACTCCCGACCGGTTTAGGTAAGTTTTTCAGATCTGCGAATAATTCGGTTGGTTCTAAACTAACTGCTTTTTGTTGCGATGGTGGGATTAAATTCCCTAGGCTCGCACAACCGCTCAATCCTATTAGTATTATTGTTATTAGTAGTTTATACATTATCCAAACCTCGGTACTTCAATGATCACCACGGTGTCATCAATTATATTTGTTATTCTTACTGTAATAGAATCAGTTGTGCTGGTTATTACTTCAATTTGATAATCGCCACTCATAAATATGGAGTCTTGATTGAAAAGGCTATCTTCTATGTCCTCACCAAATGCCATATCGGTAATTTCTCTTACCATACGATTTAAATAGGTGCGCTCTAGAGTTTCTTGAAATTGTTCAGCGTAACCTTTTTCTATTACCGGTGCTTTATGCTTGTTTTGAGCTTGGGCTTTACTCAACAGCATATTTGCATTGAGTGGGTTACCACCAAAGCTTGGGTTAATTGGGGTGTAAATTATTTCAGTTGCTGCTGCTGAAAAGCTTAATGTTGTTATTATTATAAGGGCTATATTTTTCATTTTACCATCCATCTTTAGCCATATCGGGTGTTGACACTGCCATGTTTTCGCGAGCCATTGCATCTATCACTGTATAAACAGCCTGCTCCACACGCTCATTTAAAGGCTCTAGTCGTCTACCTAAGTAAGTTGCGTAAACAAGTTGGTTATTCATTATTAACGACAGCTTTGTGCCTGCTTTTGGAATGACCGTTTCTTTAATTTCAATGTTAAAACCTGCAGTTGAAGGGAGATCTCGCCAGTAATTAGAAAACTCAAAATAGAACTGATGACCAAAGCGGCTAATACTCCTATCAAGTAGTAGGCCGTCAATCTCCAACTCTTCAGCGGCATAAGATGCGGGCATTAATAACAGAGAAAGCGAAAGTAATAATACTTGGTAATGGTTTTTATTATTATGCATAACTAAATGGGGAGAGTTGCTCTCCCCAACCTCAATAATTACATTTGAGTAATAGAAGTCACGTTACCGTCACCAATTTGGGTCACTGAAACAGTGCTGTTGAAACCAATTACGGCGCCTTCAACAATGTTATCGTTACCCATTTGAGTTACACTAAACGAAACGTTTTCACCACCTACTAAAAATGCAGGTTGATCCATTCCAACTACCCAGTTACCTTCGCCAGTTTGTGAAATATCAATGCTGTGGCCATTACCTTCAACCATCATATCAACTACGTTCATTTCACCTGTTTGAGCTAGGTCAATTTGGTTCATGTTGCTATCTAGAATACCAGCAAGTGTAACCATGGCTTCATTTTGAGAACCATTTTGCATAATATCGATATCGTTGTCGTTTGATGTTAAAGATATATCAGGGTATGAAGACTCAACAACAGCAGTGTTTTCTTGGCCAGACTGGATAACGTTAACGTCATTTTCAGACCCATTAAAGTTAACAACGTGCGCTGAATTTGATTCACCTACTTGGTTAATCATAAATTCGTTATCTGTACCTAAAACGCCCATGTAAGCATCATTTAATAAGCCAACTTGTGTAGCCGTTAATTCATTATCGTCACCAATAATATCAACAGTTGTTGAGTTGCTTAAATCAACCTGAGTTACTGTAACTTCGTTGTTTTGACCTTCGAATAAGTTTGATTCGATAGTATTTAAAGAACCTTCTTGGTCTAAATCAATTTCGTTTTCATCGCCTAATACAGCTACAAATGTTACTGCGTTAGTATTGCCTTCTTGTTCAATTGAAAGCTCATTTGCATCGCCTAAAATATCAGTGAAGGTAACAGTATTACGATCGCCGTCTTGTTCAATATCAAGCTCGTTATCGTTGCCTTGTAAAGAACTCACCTTAAAAGTATTCCAGTAACCGTTTTGCTCAAGACTCAGGCTATTCTGATCGCCCATTACAGAGGTTAATTCAGCTTCATGCCACTCACCTGTTTGTAATGAACTGATTTCGTTGCCATTACCTTTCATATCTAAGTTGTAAAACCAATGACCACCAGTGCCTTGCTCTACATCAACGATATTGTCGTCACCAACAATCATGTTGACAGCTTCATTGTTTACAAAGAAGCCTTGGCCACTTTGCAAAACATTTAGGTAATTATTATTACCAGTAACTTCGGTAATTACACCGTTGGCAACGCCATCTTGGGCATATACTTGCTCGTTGTTGTCACCAATTGTTGTTACGCCAACATAATTACCTGATTGTAATTGAGTAACTTCTGTTGTGTTCTCGTTTCCAGTAGTCGAAACCTCAATAGTATTACTATCTCCCTCTTGCATTAAAATCGCGGTGTTATTATTTTGCGATTGCGCCAATGTCATTGAATTAGCGGTGCTAAGTATAGATATTTTTGTACTAAGTTCTGAGTTTGATGCTGATTTGTTGTCGGTATCTGCATATGAGGCAAAGCTGGTACCCATTGCTATTGCAACAGCACAACTTAAAAGTGATTTATTCAACTTCATTATTTTCTCCTTGAAATATTAAAATCAAATACCCTAAATGTTATAGGTTTTAATAAGGTATTTGTTGTTTCAGCATGCCGTGCCGATATATTTTTTGTGATCCGCTTGCGTAACTTTAGAAATAGGTGAAGCGTAATATGTGACTATAAATAATTAAGTTTTAATTTGTCATAAATATTGAACTAACAAAGTTTAAGCTCAAATTCATAATCACCCATTAACTGTATTCCCCTATTTCATTTTCTTAAATCATCATTTTTTACCAAATAATTAACCTTTTATTATCATTGGATTATGTGTGTAACTGGTGGATTTTAATATAATAGTAAGAAAAAGCAGTAAAAAAGTTTGACCCTATAATGGGTAAGGTTGTAATGAGGCAGTTCATTAAAATGACTGTGTTTAGTGTTTTTTTTATAGCCAAACTGGTCAAAATTTATGATTTTTAATTCTTTTTAACTTTTTAACTTGTCAAATATCGTATTTACTAGTTTGCTTATAACTTGCCACGTGATCCCTTGTACTTGAAATAGTGAACAAACCCGCTTAGTGCTTCTAAGCTAACCCAACTATGGATAGAACAATGAAAACAAAATTATCTATTATTACGCTTGCTTTACTACCTTGTTTGGCTTCGGCTAAATTACCTGATGCAGGAGCTCTTCCACAAGCAGCTGCAAGTAGTGACTCTGTTATTGTTAAATATAAAAAAAATGCAACACCTCAAATGCGTAAACAAGCACGAAGCTTGGTTAAAGCAAAAATTACAGATTTAAATAATGATGAAGTTGATGATAACTTCACATCATTATTCTCAGGTCGCCTTGCTAAATTTAAAGTATCTGGCATGAGTACTAAAGAAGCTATTGAGCGTTTAAAGTCTCATCAAGCAATTGAATATGTTGAGCCAGATTACCGCGTTAGTATTGCTGCCAATACACCTAACGATCCACGTTTTGATGAACTTTGGGGCCTAAATAATGAAGGGCAAACAGGCGGCATTGCCGATGCAGATATTGATGCCCCAGAAGCATGGGAAATCTCAATTGGTAGTCGCGATGTTGTAGTTGGTGTTATTGATACTGGTGTTGACTACAGTCACCCTGATTTAGCTGACAATGCGTGGGTTAACACTGGTGAAATTGCAGGCGATGGTATTGATAATGACGGCAATGGTTACATAGACGACATTCACGGTATTAATGCAATTACGGATGCTGGCGACCCAATGGATGACCAAGGTCACGGTACCCACGTATCAGGCACTATTGGTGCAAGCGGTAATAATTCTACAGGTGTTGTGGGTGTAAACCATGAAGTTTCTATTGTTGGTTGTAAGTTTTTAGATGCCGCTGGTAATGGTTCAACATCAGATGCAATAAAATGTATCGACTATATGGTTAATCTTAAAAACTCAGGTGTAAACTTACGTGTTTTAAACAATAGCTGGGGCGGTGGCGGTTATAGCCAAGCGTTAGCGGATGCTATGACTGTTAGTGAGCAAGCTGACATATTATTTGTTGCTGCTGCTGGTAATGACGAAGTTGATAATGATGCAAACCCTCACTATCCATCAAGTTATGAACACGAGAGTGTATTAGCAATTGCCAGTACTGATAGCAATGATAACTTATCAGACTTTTCACAATGGGGCGCGACAAGTGTTGACATGGGAGCACCAGGCTCTGGTATTTTGTCAACAGTTCCGGGTAATGGCTATGCAAATTACTCAGGTACTTCAATGGCAACACCTCATGTTGCCGGTGTTGCTGCTCTTGTGTTGTCAGTAAACCCTGATTTAACAACATCAGAGCTTAAAGCGTTACTAATGAGTAGCGGTGACGCTAATGCTGCACTTCAAGGTAAAACGCTTGCGGGCACGCGCCTAAACGCAAATCAGGCGTTATTAGATGCCGATCCAACGCCAAGCTTTAAAATGTCTGTGACGCCAGCGTCACAACAAATAACAGTTGGTGAGTCTGCAACTTATACGTTTGAAATTGGTTCTATTGCTCAGTGGGATGGTGAAGTAACGCTTGAACTAGAATCTAGCCTTACTGGTGCATATTTATCAGAGCTAACTGCAAGCCCTGGCGAAACAGTACAGCTTAGTGTTGAGACCAATGGAAATACGCCATGGGGTAATTATGAGTTTACTGTTACAGCAACATCAGATGATATCGTTAAAGAAAAAACAGTAAGCTTAATGCTTCAACCTGCTGGTTTAAATGACTACACCTATACTAGCGAAGAAAATGTGGCGATTCCTGATAATGATCCACAAGGTACTAATTCGGTAATTACAATTTCAGATGATTTAACTGTTTTTGGTACTTCTGTTGATGTAAATATTACGCATACTTGGTCTGGCGATATAGTCCTTACGCTAATTTCACCACAAGGCTCTGAGGTAACTTTACAGAGTAATGAAGGTGGCAGCGAAGATGATATTGTTAAAACATTTACATCAAGCGTATTTAACAGTGAAGTAGCAACAGGCGACTGGACGTTAAATGCTGTGGATACAGCGGGTGCAGACACAGGTAATATTAATGGCTGGTCACTTACGCTTAGCGCTATAGGCGAAGTAAGTGCACAACCGCCACGTGCAGGCTTTACTGTTGATACGCAAGGTTTAACAGCTTCGTTTGTAGATACAAGCAATGATGCCAATAACGACATTACACAGTGGAGCTGGAGCTTTGGCGATGGCGCTACATCAACAGATTCAAGCCCTATGCATGCATATGCGCAATCGGGTAGTTACGATGTAGAACTAACTGTTACTGACAGTGAAGGTAATACAGATACATTTACCCAAACCGTTGTTGTAAGTGACGTGACCCTTGAACTGAACTTAAAACGCGCTAACAAAACACGCCTAGGTACGATGCGTGTAGAACTTAGCTGGGAAGAAGTGGGTGCAGAGTCATTAAGCGTTTACCGTAATGGTGAGTTAGTTGATACCACTGCAGATAACGGACGCTACCGTGATTACGTGCGTGGAGCTACATTACCATCGTACGATTACCAATTATGTGTAACAGAAAATGTGTGTTCGAATATCATCACCGTTTCTTTTGAATAAATTTCACTACTCCTAAAGTAATTTAAGCCCAGCATTGCTGGGCTTTTTTATGTTTTACGATGGTATAATAAGCAATTAGAATTTATTTTGAATGGAGTATAACTATGCTTTTTTATACGGGTGGGTTTTAAGCCAGTGCTCGGCTATTTGCTCTCTCGTGGCAAACCATACCTGCTCATGAGAGCGGGCATATTTTAAAAACCGTGCCAATGCCTTTACTCTTCCTGGTCTGCCAATTAAGCGGCAATGCAAACCTATCGACATCATTTTTGGGGCGTTTTCACCTTCTGGGTCGCCTTCCTCGTATAGCGTATCGAATGCATCTTTTAAGTAATTAAAAAACTGATCGCCGGCATTAAAACCCTGTACGGCAGCAAAGCGCATGTCGTTTACATCAAGCGTGTAGGGCACAATGAGTTGTGGCTTACCTTCTTTAATACTGTAAAAGGGCAAATCGTCGCTGTAATCGTCGGCGTCATATAAAAACGTGCCATTTTCCGCCACAAGGGCTGCGGTATTTGGGCTAGTTCGGCCGGTATACCAGCCTTTGGGCTTTTTACCCGTAAGCGTTTGAATAATCTCAATGGCTTTTTGCATGTGCTCGCGTTCAGTTTGCTTATCTATATTTTGATAATTAATCCAGCGCAGGCCATGGCTTGCAATCTCGTGCCCTGCTTCAACAAAGGCTTTAGCTACATCGGGGTGGCGCTCAAGGGCCATGGCAACCGCAAAAATGGTGACCGGTATATCGTATTTTTTAAATAAACGCAGTAACCTCCACACGCCCGCGCGCGAGCCATATTCGTAAATAGACTCCATGCTTATATGGCGGTCTTCTACATGGGGAGCACTTACTATTTCAGATAAAAATGTTTCGGCCGCTGCATCACCATGTAATACACAGTTTTCGCCGCCTTCTTCGTAATTTAATACCACTTGCACGGCAATACGTGCTTTATTGGGCCAATTTGCATGGGGTACATCTGGGCCATAACCAATTAAATCGCGCGGGTAGTTTTTAAATTGCTCGCTCATATTATTGCTCCTTTTTAAGTGCCGTGAGCCAAGACCCGAGCATTTCGCGCTCTGTGTCTGTCATCTTGGTCATATTAGCCAGTGGCATGTCTTTGGTTACTACGGCGCGGGTATGAACAAGTACTTGCGACTTTTTTACCTGTTCAATTGAATCAAGTTTAAAACCAAGTGGCGCTGTTTGAAAAAGCTCAGAGGTCGGTGTTTCACTATGGCACTGCGTACAGTGTTTGCTGATTACATCCCACGCTTGTACGTCGGTGATACTTGCTTGTAAAGGCGCGTTTTCGTCTGCATTTGTTGGGCTGCTAGGCCACGGAGCTATTGCTAACATAAGAGCAAAAAATGCTGCAATACCACTTATAAGTACTGAAGGTTTATTAACGCCTTGATGTTTTAAGTTAAAGTAATGGCGTATCCACATACCAATACCAAACAGCGCAATTAAAATAAGCCAGCCAAAGTTGTGGCTATACGTGTAAGGAAAGTGATTGCTAAGCATAATAAATACCACTGGTAACGTGGCGTAGTTATTATGTATCGAGCATTGCTTGGCTTTTAGTCCTGGGAGCGATTCGGGAATACGGCCGGCTTCTACTTCACTTACCATATAGCGTTGCCCTGGCATAATAATGTGATACACATTGCCAACCATACACGTGCCAATAAGCGCACCTACATGAATATACACAGCGCGGTCGCTAAATAGTTGATCAACCCCATAAGTCCACAGAGCTAATAAACCAATAACCACAGCAATAAACGCTTTACCGTTTTCAACGAGCGGGGTTTTACACAATAAACGATAAACACCATAGCCTAAGCCAATAAAACCAAGTGATGCGCCAATAGCTGCAAATTTACTTAGCTCACTTTTACTGTTATCGATTAGGTAAACATCGGCGCCTACATAATAAAGTAAGCTAAATAATAAAACACCGGTGATCCAGGTTGTATAGGCTTCCCACTTAAACCAATGCAGGGTATGGGGCATTTTTTCAGGCCCATTTTGATACTTAGCCACTTCGTAAAAGCCACCGCCATGCACGGCCCATAAATCGCCTTTTATGCCTTTATCTATTTTCCACTGCGGTGGTGTTTGTAGGTTGTTATCAAGCCATGCAAAATAAAATGAAGCGCCAATCCAGGCTATACCAGCAATAACATGAAAATAACGCAGTACTAAATGAGCAAGCTCAAATAAATAGTTTTCCATAACGGTTAAGCCTCTTCTAATACCGGTGAGCGGGTGTCTGAAAATTGATTGTTATCATCGCGCTTATACACACTTTTACCCATAATGTAGGTTTGCTCAACGCAGCGGTCGTCGCCTAACATCATCATTGCAAACAGTTTTTCATGCAGGGTTTTGGCATGCTGTATTCTAAATTTTAAAAATGGGGTTGCTGAACAATCCATTACAATAAAATCGGCTTCACAACCGGCTTCAAAATTACCAATTGTCCCTTCTAAATCAAGTGCGCGTGCACCGCCTAAAGTCGCTAAATACAGCCCTTTAAATGCTGAAAACTTTTGACCTTGTAATTGCTGAATTTTGTACGCTTCGTTACCTGTTTGTAGCATAGAAAAGCTTGTTCCTGCGCCTACATCGGTACCCATGCCTACGTTTATGCCGTGCTCTTCACAGGCTTTTAAATTTAAAAGTCCTGATCCTAAAAATAGGTTTGAGGTAGGGCAGTGCGATATTGCCGCATTGTTATCGGCAAGGCAGCAAAGCTCGCGCTCAGATAAATGAATACTATGGGCAAATACTGAGCGTTTACGTACCATTTTTGCTTGCTCGTACACGCCTAAGTAATCTTCGGCTTCTGGAAATAGCCCTTTTACCCATTCGCACTCGTCTTTGTTTTCTGATAGATGGGTGTGCAGGTAGGTGTCTGGGTATTCTTCAAGTAACTGAGTGCATTTTTGTAATTGTTCTGGGGTTGATGTGGGGGCAAAACGCGGCGTAACTGCGTAGCTTAGCCTGTCAACATTGTGCCATTTTTTTATTAGGGCTTTAGATTCGTCATAGCTTGTTTGCGCGCAATCAGATAAGTCGCCAGGGCAGTTACGATCCATCATTACTTTACCGGCAATCATGCGTAAATTGCGTTTTTGTGATTCTTTAAAAAATGCATCAACCGATTGCGGGTGCACAGTGCCAAATACAAGAGCAGTGGTTGTGCCGTTGCGCAGCAGCTCGTCTAAAAATCGATTAGAGATCTCTTTTGAATAATGCTTACACGTAAACTTTTTCTCTGTCGGAAACGCATACTCGGTTAGCCAACTTAGCAGTTGCTCGCCGTACGCACCCACCATTTCGGTTTGTGGTAAGTGTATGTGGGTGTCTATCATACCTGGCATAACGAGTTTGCCATCGTGGCGGATAACACGCGCTGATTTATCAATTGTTGGCAGTATGTCGTACTCGTAACCAAGTTTAACTACTTTGCCGTGCTTGATAACTAATGCGCCTTTTTCAAAAAAACGATGGGCGCTTTCGCCAGCAATGGCAGGGTCGTCAACAAAGTCGAGTATATCAGCACAAACTACTGTTAAGTTATTATTGTTCTGTGTGCTCATAGTTAGCTACCTCTGTATGTAGAGTAGCCATACGGGCTAAGCAACAATGGGATATGATGATGTTTAGTATCTTGTAATCTAAACGTTATTTGCGCCTCTGGGTAAAACGCAGGGGTAGGTTGATTTTGGTAATAACTATCTAAATCAAATACTAGCTTATAGGTTGCAAATTCTACTTCTGTATTTAGCCAGCCGGTAATTCGCCCATCGGTATCGGTTGTGCCTTGGGTTAGTTGTACCCATTCGTTATTTGTAAGTTTAAATAGCTTAACAGCAACGTTTGCCGCAGGTTTTCCGGTGCTGGTATCAAGTATATGGGTGGTTATAGGGCTTTTGTTCATACCTTTATTCATAGCAGTGACTCCAATCTTATTTTTGTTATTTTGGCTTGTTCGCTTGCGGCTATATTTAGCTCTGTACTGCGGGTGTTGTGTATGCGCTGCTCTATGAGTTCAAGCATTTGGTCGGCTGTTTTACCGGTGGCGCACACTATAAAAATAAAGCCAAACTTGTTCAGGTACTCTTTATTAAGGGCAATCATTTTGGTAAGTACGGTTTCGTTTGCTTTGCTCATACCTGATTGTTCATGCCCCGCTTTTTGTGCGGTGGCAGCGTATTTTTTGCTAAGGGTTGATAAGTCGCCTATTTGCGGGTGGCCTTCAAAGGCAGCTAAATAGTCGCTCTCGCCAAGGCTATCCCATATGCTTTTTGCGCATTCAAACAGCTGCTGAGCACTTTTAAATGGTATTGCTTTTACCATGCCCGCCACCCAGTTAGGGGCCGCGCAGCAATGCTCAAGTGCTTGTTTTGCTTGTGCATCATTTAGCGTATTTATTTGTAAACTGCTCATGCGTCTATTTCCTCCTGCGTGGTGCTAATTAAGGCATTTTTTAGTGTGCGCCATTGCAAGCCTTGGCGTTTTGGCGCTTGGCTTTGCATAGCCTGATAAAGGCCAATTAGCTGTCCACTAATCGAAATAGCCACTTCCATTGGTAATTTGCCCGTAATGTTTTTAAGCCCAACAGGGCAGGTCACTTGTTGTATTTGATCGGCTGTAAAATCGCGATGGGCTAGGCGTTGCTTAAAACGTTTTGCTTTAGTGTCAGAGCCAATAACGCCCAGCCAATTGGCATCAGCGCGTTTAATAATGGCTTGGGTGAGTGCAAAGTCGAGCTGGTGGTTATGGGTAAGTATTAAGTAGTTATTAGCTTTAGGCGCACGTTTTACTTGCTCTGTTGGCTCTTCATCAACCACTTTTACTACGTTATTTGGAATAGCTTGTGGGAATACATCGACGCGGCTATCTATCCAGCGTATGCGCATAGGCAGCTGTGCCAATATACCAACAAGCGCCTGTGCTACGTGGCCTGCGCCATAAATGTCGAGGGTAAAGCGCTTGCATTGCATGCATTCAAGCATAACGGTGGCAGCGCCGCCGCAGCACTGGCCTAAATTTGCACCTAGGTTAAATTGCTCTATTACTTGGGCGGCTTCGCCTTTGGCAAGTAGTTCGCGGGCTTTTTCTATTACTACGTACTCAAGATGGCCGCCGCCAAGGGTGTCGTAAATATGCTCGCCGCTTATTACCATTTTAGAGCCTGTGCCGCGTGGGGTTGAGCCATTGGTGCCAAGTACCGTGGCAATTACATAGTTAGTGCCGCTTTGTTCGTGCTCGTTTATAGCCTGCGCCCAATTTTGCGTATGAAAACCCTGAAACGACTCATTTAAATTAGTCATGTTGATGCTCCTTAAACCAGCTCGCGGTTTGCTCAATTGCACTCAATACTCGCTCTGGGGTTGCAGGTGTATCCAGTGGGGCGGTGTATTTGCAATCAGCCACACTGCTTATTGCATTACGAATAGCGCTCCATACACTAAAGGCCAACATAAATGGCGGCTCGCCTACGGCTTTTGATCTAAACACGGTGGTTTCTGGATTTGCTGAGTTATAAAGATTGACGTTAAATTCGGCAGGGGTATCGCCAATGGCTGGTATTTTGTAGTTGGCTGGGCCAAAGCTTGCAAGCTGGCCTTTATCATTCCATTGTAAGTCTTCGGTTGTTAGCCAGCCCATGCCTTGCACAAAGGCACCTTCAATTTGCCCTATATCAAGTGCTGGATTAATTGAACTGCCTACATCGTGCAGTATATCAACGCGGGTTACCGTGTTTTCGCCGGTTAGGGTATCTACTTCTACTTCGCTGAGTGCTACGCCGTGAGCGTAGTAAAAAAATGGCCGGCCTTCGCCTTTGGCTCTGTCGTAATGAATTTTTGGTGTGGCGTAATAACCGGTAGATGAAAGCGATATACGATTCATGTAAGCAAGGTTTGCAAGTTCGCTAAAGCTAATTCCCCCTTTACTAAAAGTAATGAGGTTATCTTTAAATACAACAGTGTTGCTGTCTACTTCAAAGTGCTCGGTAATAAAATTAATTAAGCGCTCTTTTATTGTGTTTACTGCATTTAGCGCCGCCATGCCGTTTAAGTCGGTACCACTTGAGGCAGCTGTTGGCGAGGTGTTTGGCACTTTGTCGGTACGCGTAGCACTAATACTTACCGCGTTAAAATCGACCCCAAAGCCATGGGCCACAATTTGCGCAATTTTGGTGTTTAGCCCTTGGCCCATTTCGGTGCCGCCGTGGTTTAAATGTATAGAGCCATCGCTATATACATGTACGAGTGCACCAGCTTGGTTTAAATGTTGTACCGTAAACGAAATACCGTATTTAACCGGCGTCATCGCAAGGCCTTTTTTTATAATAGGTGACGATACGTTAAATGCTTTAATAGCCTCTTTACGTGCCCAGTAATCACCCGACACCTCAAGCTGAGCAATCATATCTTTTAAAATATGTTGCTCTACGGTTTGATGGTACGGCGTGGTATCGCGGCCTTTTTTATATAAATTGAGTTTTCTAATTTCAAGCGGATCTTTACCTAATTTGGCGGCTATATCGTCCATTATTAGCTCGCCCATAATCATTCCTTGCGGGCCACCAAATCCTCTAAATGCGGTATGGCTTACGGTATTTACTTTACAGCGATTACCCTTAATTGTGGCGGCTGGGTAGTAGTAGGCGTTATCGGCATGAAACATGGCTCGGTCTACAATTGCATCAGATAAATCTGGCGAGTAGCCACAAAACCCATTTACGGTAATGTCGGCACCTTTTATTAAGCCATTTTCATCAAAACCAACATGGTATTGATTATAAAAAGGGTGGCGCTTACCGGTTAATTTAAAATCGTCGCTGCGGGCTAGGCGCATTTTTACTGCGCAGCCAAGGTGGTAAACCGCAAGAGCTGCAAGGCATGCCCATGGTGCGCCTTGGGTTTCTTTGCCGCCAAAAGCACCGCCCATACGCCGGGTTTCTACGTTTACAAAGCTAAATGGCTTTTTTAAAATTTTAGCAACTAAGTGCTGCACCTCAGTAGGGTGTTGCGTAGAGCACTGAACATGAATGCCCCCGTCGTTATCAGGTTGCGCCAGCGCTATTTGGCCTTCTAAATAAAAGTGTTCTTGCCCGCCTATGCTTATTTCGCCTTTAAGCTGGTGGGCTGCGTTATTAATGGCGTTTTCGCTGTTACCACGGTTAAGTGAATGGGGCGGCCTTACCCAGTGCTCTTTGCTAATGGCTTCTTTAATATCAAGTATGGGTGTAGTTTGCTCGCACTCAATAACCACTAAGCGTGCAGCGCGACGCGCTATGGCGTAGCTGTCGGCAACGACAATTAATACAGGTTGCCCGTGGTATTGAATCTCATGGCTAGTGAGTAATACATCACCAGGAAATACCGGGCCAATATCTAATTTACCCGGTACATCTTCCGCCGATAAAATACGTTTAACGCCTTCAACTGCCAGTGCGAGACTTGTATCAATTGATTTAATAAAGCCACTTGTAACAGGGGCGAGCACTGGGTAGGCATGCAGGCAGCCGTAAGGCTCAGGATTATCGTCAGCAAAATTTGCACTGCCACAAACTTGTTTAATAGCGCTTTCGTGATATTTCGATTGCCCAACGCTACCACCTTGCGCTTTTAGTTTATCCATTTCAAAGTGACGCATGTGAGATCCTCGTAATGGCAATGTTGTTATTGTTGCGTGCTTGCGGCTCACAAAACTCAATACCAATGCGTTGTAATAAGTTTTTGCTTACCGTAGTGCGATAATGTGCACTGCTTCTTACATCGCTCATGGGTGTAAAGTCATCGTTAATAGCCGTTGCTGCATCTATAAAGCTACTTACTTGTAATGATTGAGATATCAGCTTTTGCTCAATATGCTGCGCGCGCTTAGGAATAGCAGCCATACCGCCCATAGCGCAGCGGGCTTGAGTAATCATGTTTTGTGAATGCTCTATAGCAAGTACCAAACACACGGTAGATATATCGTCTTCAAAGCGTTTTGATATTTTATGACACGCCAGTTTTAGCGACTCTGGGCGCTTTGGGATGGTGAACTTACTTATTACTTCATCGCTTTTAAGCACTGTTTTTTTGTAATCAATAAAGTAGTCGGCAACTTTAATAGTGCGCGTACCAGCGCTGCTTAATAAATCCATTGATGCATTAAGAGCGATTAAAAGGGGAGCTGGATCGCCAATCGGAGAGGCATTCCCTATGCTGCCACCGAGTGTGCCGCTGTTATGTACTTGGCTTGATCCTAAGCGTTCAAATAGCTCTTTTGACTCTGGGTAATGGTTATAAAATACCTCAACAAATTGGCTATAAGGTAGTGCTGCACCAATGTGTAGCTCACCGTTATTATCTGCCAAGGTGCAAAGCTCCTTTACTTGGCTAAGGGAGATAATTACATCTGGTAAGAGCATGTTTTGGCTAAGCTCAATGGCAAAGTCGGTGCCACCAGCAACTAAATGTGCATAAGGATAAAGCGCTTTTAGCTCAACAAGTTGTTGGGCAGTTTGTGGTAAGTAAAATTTGCGAGGACCATTTTTTAAAAATGGAATATCGTCATCATATTGCGTATTAAGTGATGCTTTAAATTGAGCGGCCATTGCTGAGTAAGGTTCAGCTTTACGCTCATAGCTATAGGCTTTTTCGGCTGCAAGTAATATAGGGCTATAACCTGTACAACGGCATAAGTTACCGCCAAGTGCATGAATAACCGCTTTTTTACCAGGGTACGTTGGCTCATTAATATAAAGAGCCAACAAACTCATTATTATACCGGGCGTGCAAAAACCACATTGCGAACCATGGCACTCCACCAGTGCACGTTGTACGGGGTGTAAATCGGTTAAGTTTGGGTATAAGCCAGTAGTCACAGCCTCTACCGTTACTATATGTTTTGCATGCGCATTACCTAATAACAATAAACAGCTGTTCATTGTTTTGTATTGCCAACTAGTTTGCCCGTTTGCATTTATACGCTCTTCACCCACTAAAATTGTGCACGCACCACAGTCGCCAGTTGCACATCCTTCTTTGGTGCCCACTTTCCCTTTTTTGGTGCGAAGCCAGTCCAAAATGGTGAGACTTGGCGAACATTCTTGTACTTCAATTGGCGTGTTATTTAATAAAAATTGAATCACACAGACCTCCTTAATTTTTATAAAGCCCTGATACATAAAGGCTTGGCGTATGTTTTTTCTTGTTGTTTGCGCACGGGTAAGAAAAATACTTTTTCATCTTGGTAAGTATATTGCAGTTACCATGCCATTGTTGACCGGTTGGTCAGTTGATGTTTTGAGTAGGCTAAATTGCTCATTAAGTACAAATAGGCCCTAATAATGAATAATAAATACCGCCTTACTATGCAGGGAATGACAAAGCAGTATCCCGGATGTATAGCCAATAATGACGTAACCTTAAAAATTAAGCATGGTGAAGTGCATGCCTTATTAGGTGAAAACGGTGCAGGTAAAAGCACATTAATGAAAATGCTTTATGGTGTGGTTAAACCTGACCAAGGGGACATGTTTTTCAACGGCCGTATAATGAATATAAAAGAGCCTGCTGATGCGCGTGATTTAGGCATTGGAATGGTGTTTCAGCATTTTTCGTTATTTGAAACACTTACGGTCGCCCAAAATATTGAACTAGCGTTAGGTGATTTAGCAGGGCATAGCAGCACGCTTGCGGGTCGAATTACAAAAACATCAACACGTTATGGTATGCCATTAGACCCCCATAGACTGGTATCAACACTTTCAACTGGCGAGCGCCAACGAGTAGAAATTGTTAGATGCTTATTATTAGATATTCAGTTACTTATTTTAGACGAACCCACTTCAGTACTGACTCCACAAGAAGTCGATGCATTATTTAAAACCCTAAAGTCACTTAAAAAAGAAGGCTGCTCTGTGCTGTTTATTAGCCATAAACTGCACGAAGTGATTGAGTTATGTGACAGTGCGACCATTTTGAGAGGCGGGAAAGTAAGCGGGCATTGTATTCCTAAAAACGAAACTAGTGAGTCAATTGCTAGGCTGATGGTAGGCGACAACACGCCAATTAGTAACCAAACTCGCAGAGCTTTGGGTGCTGCGGATTTTTTAACCGTTAATAATCTAACCACCGCCGCACAAGCGTTATTTGAAACACCCCTTAAAAATATTAACTTTGCAGTACAGCAAGGCGAAATAGTGGGGATTGCGGGTGTTGCTGGCAACGGACAAGAAGAGTTATTAAAAGTGCTTTCGGGGGAGCAAATTCAAGCTAGTAGCAGCGCCATCAAATTTAAAAATACCGTTGTTGATGCACTGTGCCCGCTAAAAAGGCGCCGCCTTGGGCTTGCATGTGTGCCAGAGGACAGGCTTGGGCGAGGAGCCGTGCCCACTATGGATTTAGCACAAAATGCACTGCTTACTAGTTTTGATAATGGGCTGGTTAAAAATGGCTTTTTAGTAAAACAAAAAATTACTGAGCTTGCTAATAAAATCATTACAAAATACAAGGTTAAAACGCCAAGTTTTCGCACTCATGCAGCAAGCCTTTCGGGCGGTAATTTACAAAAATTTATTATTGGTCGAGAGGTAGAGCAAAGCCCAAAACTACTCGTTATGTCGCACCCTACTTGGGGAGTAGATATAGGCGCACAAGTGGCGATACATGAAGCTATTTTAAAGCTTCGCGACGAAGGGTGTGCGGTACTCGTTATTTCAGAAGATTTAGATGAACTTTATAAAATTTGCGACCGCATTGGCGCAATTTGTGATGGCAAACTGTCTCCTATTTTAAACACCGATACCGTACCGCTTGTGCAGTTAGGGCAGTGGATGGCTGGCGACTTTAGCGATGTTTTTAATAACCAGACTAAAGTACACACACCACAAGGGGCACTCGCATGATTAAGTTAGAACCACGTGTTGAACGCTCACCGGCTTGGAGTTATCTCTCTCCTGTTTTAGCTATTTTACTCACATTAATAACCGGTTACGTGGTGTTTGCCTTATTAGGGCATGATCCTCTAAATGCCCTGTATACATTGCTTATAGCACCTGTTGCCGATTGGTATGGTGTAACTGAGCTACTTGTAATGACCATTCCTATTTTGCTATGCGCCTATGGCTTAGCGCTTTGTTATAGAGCATCGGTTTGGAATATAGGCGCAGAAGGGCAACTGCTTATTGGTGGTGTATGTGCAAGTGCTGTAGCCGTTAACTTTGTTGATTCAACAAGTGCTTTTGCAATGCCACTTACATTACTCGCTGGTATTGCAGGTGGGATGTTGTGGGCGGGGCTTGCTGCTTTTATGAAGCTGCGTTTAAACACCAATGAAATTTTAGTCACCATAATGCTCAACTACATAGCAGTAAATGTATTGCTGTGGGCTGTTCATGGGCCACTCAAAGATCCTCACGGTTATAACTTTCCTGAAAGTGCATTGTTTGGCGATAGTACGTTATTACCTGTTTTATTCGACGGTACTCGATTGCACTTAGGCCTGGCGTTTGCGTTATTAGCGCTATGCGCCACATGGGTTTTTATTAGTAAAACCTTTATAGGCTTTCAAATACAAGTACTTGGGCTTGATGCATCCGCGGCCAAAATGGCGGGTTACAAGCGAGCATTATTAATTGCCGGAGTGCTAGTTATTAGCGGGGGCTTGGCGGGGCTTGCTGGAGCGGGAGAAGTAGCTGGGCCTATTGGGCAGTTGGTTCCGCAAATATCACCCGGTTATGGCTATGCCGCCATTATTGTTGCTTTTTTAGGGCGACTCCACCCAGTAGGAATTACGTTTGCGGGCTTATTAATGGGGCTTATTTATATGGGAGGTGAACTTGCGCAAATTAACATGGGATTACCTAACGCTATAACCGGTATTTTTCAGGGGTTAATGCTGTTTTATTTACTCTCGTGCGATGTGCTTATTACTTATCGCCTTAGATTTTCGCTGCCATTTAAACAACAAAAAGCGCAGCCAATACATATTGCACAGGAGTCTTAAATCATGGAATTAGATGTAATTACTAATATTTTATACGCCACTATTCGTACAGGCACCCCCTTATTGCTGGTGGCGCTGGGTGAAATGGTATGCGAAAAAAGCGGCACCTTAAATTTAGGGCAAGAAGGCATGATGCTACTTGGCGCAGTGGCAGGGTTTATAACTATGTACCAATGCGACAACCTATTTATTGGTTTTACGGTAGCAGCTTTGGTCGGGGTTATGGCCTCACTTATTTTTGCTTTTGTAGCTCTTAATTTAAATGCTAGCCAAGTAGCGGCAGGTTTGGCGCTGACTATTTTCGGTACAGGCCTTTCGGCATTTTTAGGTGCCGACTATGAGGGAAAAACCATTAACGCGTTACCTACTTTAGCAATTGCAGGGTTTGAGCATATTCCGGTTTTAGGCAAAGCGCTATTTTCGCAAGACGCCATTGTGTATTTAAGTTGGGGTTTAGTACTTGGTGCGTATTTGTTTTTTAAATACCACAGAGCAGGGCTTGCAGTACGAGCGATTGGTGAAAACCCAAGTGTGGGTAATAACTTAGGATTACCTGTAATGCGTACCCGTTATTTAGCCGTTATGTTTGGCGGCGCACTGGCTGGCATTGCGGGCGCATACTTGTCGTTGGCTTATACACCACTTTGGACTCAAAACATGACGGCAGGGCGAGGTTGGATAGCCCTTGCTTTAGTGGTGTTTGCAAGCTGGCGTATTGAGCGCGTAATGCTTGGCGCTTATTTATTTGGCTTTGCCAGCATTATGCACTTAGTGGCACAGGCTTTTGGGTGGGCTGTGGAGTCTAACTTACTGGCCATGTTGCCTTATGGTGCAACGCTTATCGTACTGATTATGCTCAGTAAAAATAAACAAAAATTAAAAATGTACGAACCCATGTGGTTAGGTAAACCTTGGCACAAGGGTCATTAAATTAATTACAAAATCAATAAGGTAAATCACCTGCTTCAACAGGATATTAAAAATATAACACGGAGAATAACAATGAAAAAACTTATAACGGCACTCGGGGTTGCATTGAGCTTAGGCATAAGCGCATCTGCTATTGCAAAAGATAGCGTAAAAGTTGGTTTTGTATATGTAAGCCCCATAGGTGAAGCCGGTTGGACTTATACACATGACTCTAGCCGCCACTACCTAGAAGAGAAGTTTGGCGACAAAATAGAAACCACTTTTGTCGAAAGCGTACCAGAAGGGGCCGATGCAGAGCGTGTTATTACGCAACTGGCTAAAAGCGGGCACGATTTAATATTTACCACGTCGTTTGGCTACATGAACCCAACACTTAAAGTGGCTAAACGATTTCCTAATGTAAAGTTTGAGCATGCTACAGGCTATAAACGCGCAAAAAACGTAAGCACTTACTTTGATCGCATTTACGAAGGACGCTACCTAACAGGTGTTATTGCAGGGCACATGAGTAAAACCGACAGCATTGGTTATATTGCTGCGTTTCCTATTCCGGAGGTAATACGCGGTATAAATGCATTTACGCTTGGCTTGCGCTCAGTAAAGCCTAATGCAAAAGTAAAAGTAGTGTGGGTTAATAGCTGGTTTGATCCGGGTAAAGAGCGCGAAGCTGCCGATAGCCTAATAGATCAAGGCGTTGATATTATTACCCAACATACTGATTCGCCTGCACCACTGCAAGCTGCGCAAG
>NZ_AUTR01000073.1:0-2155 GCF_000497875.1 Pseudoalteromonas sp. S8-8 | reverse complement strand
GCTGGTATTTACGCTATTGGCTACCACTCAGATATGAGCGGATACGGTAAAAAAGCACATTTAACGGCAGCGGTTCATCACTGGGATGAATTTTATGCAGAGCGCGTACAGCAAGTACTTGACGATAAATGGCAATCGCAAGATATATGGAAAGGGATAGGCTCAGGGATGACTCGCTTAGCGCCGCTAAGTAAAGATATTCCAAGTGATGTAGTAAGTGAAGTAAATGCTATTTCAGAGAAAATTGGTAAAGGTGAATTTCATCCATTTACTGGCCCTATAAAAAATCAGCAAGGTGAGCTGGTTACAAAAGCTGGGCAGACTATTGATGATAAAACCTTACTCGGCATGGACTTTTACGTTGAAGGCGTAGAAGGGCAGCTTAAATAAACGCAGACGTATTTGAATTAAAATAGGGCAGGGCGTTAATACCTTGCCCAAGTTTAAGCGCTAAAAGGATATTGACCATGTCAAACCAAGAAGCTATTTCAGAAGACATAATTTACGCGGTAGATGATAAACCAGGGCTAACTGAATCATTTTTTGCTGCACTACAGCACGTACTCGCAAGCTTTGTAGGCATTATTACACCCACACTTATTATTGGTGGGGTGCTTGGCCTAGCTGCTGAAATACCATATTTAATTAGTATGGCGTTGTTTGTATCGGGTGTTGGTACGTTTATACAAGCGCGCAGAGTAGGGCCTGTTGGTTCCGGACTTATATGTGTGCAAGGCACCAGTTTTGCTTTTTTAGGCACTATTTTGGCCACAGGCTTTACTGTTAAAGCTACGGGTGGCAATAACGATGAAGTACTCGCTACTATTTTTGCTGTGTGTTTTTTAGCGGCCTTTGTAGAGATATTTATTAGTTTTTTTATAGAAAAACTCGGCAAAGTAATTAAGCCTGTTGTTACCGGCGTGGTTATTACCACTATAGGCGTCTACCTTATAAAAGTGGGTATGACCGACATAGGCGGCGGCCAGTGGCTATTAACTAATAAGCCTGACGAGTTTGCCTCACCAAGTAACCTAATTGTTGGTTTTTCGGTTGTTGCTCTAGTGGTGCTGCTTAATGCAAGTAAAAATCAATGGGTAAGGCTAACTGCCGTGGTTGTAGCCATGATAGTAGGTTGGATACTGGCCGTTATATTAGGAATAGCCAAATTTGAAGTCGGCGAGTTTGATTTAATCGCCATGCCAATACCGTTTAAGTACGGTTTTAGTGTAGATTTTGGTGCGCTTATAGCCTTTGGCTTTTTATACCTTATTACTGCAATTGAATCGACAGGCGATATTACTGCCAATTGTGCTGTTTCTAAGTTACCTGTTAGAGGGCCTACTTACTTAGCACGCATACGCGGTGGTATTCTAGGTGATGGCGTTAACTCGATGATTGCGGCCTTATTTAACACTTTTCCAAATACTACTTTTAGTCAAAACAACGGGGTTATTCAGCTAACAGGTGTTGCCAGCAGGTACATAGGCCTGTGGATCGGCGGTATTTTAATCATCCTTGGTTTGTTTCCTGTGATTGGCGCTGTATTACAAAATATACCTAAACCCGTTTTGGGCGGTGCAACGCTTGTAATGTTTGGCACCGTAGCAGCCGCAGGGGTCAAAATACTAGCCAGCGAAAAAATAAATCGCAGAAGCTTACTTATTATTGCGGTGAGTTTGGGACTAGGGCTAGGTGTTAGTTTTGTACCAGAGTTGTTTACAAACGCACCTAAGTTGGTTACTGCCATATTCGGTAGCGCAGTGACGGTGTCGGGTATCACCGCAATAATAATGACGTTGGTACTACCAGAAAATTACTCAGCAAGTACGGATCATCTTAACTAAACTAAGATTCATAAAAATAAAGGAATTAAAATGAACACTAAAACAATAAAAAAACTAGCACTTATAACTGCAATTACAATGTGCTCAACAGGTGTTTCGGCTAAAGAGCTTTGGTCTGATTTTAGTATTACCGCAATGAAAGGGGCCGACTACCTAGAGCCATTTTCAGGGGAGGAAGACGATAGAAGTGTTGTTACTATAGAACATGCGTCGGGACATACTTGGGGTAGTACGTTCTTTTTTATGGATAGACTAAGTAATCCTGATGAAGTGTACGGTGAGTTAAACATAAACCCAACCCTTTACAAGCC
>NZ_AUTR01000072.1:0-21365 GCF_000497875.1 Pseudoalteromonas sp. S8-8 | reverse complement strand
GGCTCGGGAGATACGAATCAAAATAACTATTTATTAGGGGGCGGTGTATCACTTGATGTACCTGGCTTTCAATATTTTAATGTGGCTTATTATCGTCGTTTTCAAGATGATATAGGCATTCAACGTGAAGATAATAACCAAATAACAGTCACGTGGGGCTATAACAAAGGTAACTTTAGATACGATGGCTTTTTAGATATTGTAGATAGCACCGACACAATGTTTGGTAAAAGTGAAGGCGGCTTTAACTTTACCTCACAGATTAAATACAATATTGCACCTATGCTCGGCTTCGATACCACTCGTCTTGATGTTGGTATTGAGTATGTTTATTGGAAAAATAAATTTGGTGTAGATGGTCAAACCGAACATAATCCAAACTTGCTAGTTAAATGGCATTTTTAACAGCAAATTGAATGGTATTTAATTAATAATTAAAGGCTACTTTTTAGTAGCTTTTTTATTTGATAATCTTAAATAATTGAATAGCTTAAATTAGTTGTGTTAGATTACTTTTTAATAACGCTATATGGATTTTTTCATGGACTCTGAAATAGATTTTTCTACCTACACTTTAGATGAGCTTTACTCATCAGCGAGAGCTATAGATCGCGAAGCCTACCCAGATCGAGCAAAAGAAATAGACGACTTAATTAAAACGCGAGAAACACAGAGCCCATCTGAAAATATTGTATCAAAAGTAGCAGGAGAAAAAGCAACGCGCTCAGATAGGCTAGTGGCTGCTATTGTTGATGGCGTTTTAGGTGTTGTTTGTTTTATACCTGTATTCATGCTCGTAGGGTTTGATAATTTAAGCCAACCAACACTTACTTTATCTGCAGGTTTGCTAGGTTATGGCATATTAAGCACGTTAGTGCTTCATGGTTACCTTATGTACCAACGCGGACAAACAATTGGTAAATCTTTAATGTCTATCCGTATTGAAAATTTAGACGGTACACAAGCAAGCTTTACTACAATTTACTTTAAACGCATGCTTTCTATGCAACTATTATCACTTGTCCCTTCGGTAGGTCAGTTTATAGCTGGTTTTGTTAATCCATTATTTATATTTGGAAAAGATAAACGATGTTTACATGATCATTTAGCGGGAACAGAAGTGAGTTATGTAGATTAATCAGGATATTAATTATGGCAGCTTTGCCTAGGCAAAAAAAATGACCCGGATTTAAGTTTGATTAGCAAAAGTTACAAAATGGCGTATTTCACTAAATTGTTAATATAATTAAAAAAACCTTACCGATTTTTTTTGACTAGTAACTAAGGATGATTATGAAATACAACACACAGCTAATTTTAGCACTAGCGGCTTCTTTAATTTGTTATTCAACATATATATTATTCATTGGTTTTCTTACCGCAGCGAAAATCAATGAGGTGATACATGAGAATGTTTATAAAAACAAACGAGTTTGATAAACTGTCAAGGTGTTACGCATGTATTAAATGTGGTACCTGGGTGAGCATAAAAGCCCAAAGCTGTAAGCAGTGCCAGCATAGTTTTACTAACAATGATAAAAGCTCAATGCAAACACTCTATAATCAAAATAAAGAGCAAAACTGGCAACATACAATATTGCCTATTATTTTTGTGATATTGGTAATAGCTTTATTGCTCATTTAATTTTTGCTTAAGATTTGAAAGTGCTCGACTGCAACTCTGTAACAAAACCTCTCTGTGCTTTAACGTGTAAAAACTACCCATAATTAAAATAATTACTCTTGTTAAGCCTTCTCTAAATATCACATAGCTAATGTTTTTTAATACATATAATAAGTTTATAAATTTCAATCACTTAAATTATAAATTCATTTGTGTTTACTCACTTTTTTGGCACGTAAGTTGATACAACTCCTAATAAACTTTAAAAAGGAATTACCATGACTGCTGAATACTTTATGGTACTAGGGTTACTCGGTGTCGCATTTTTTGCTGTTGCAGGGGCATTGCTTGGGTATGAAAAAAACATTAGTGGCTTTGGCGTAGTAGTGGTGGCAACCGTTACAGCATTAGGGGGCGGTACCCTCAGAGATATACTTTTAAACAAACCGGTATTTTGGATTGCTACCCCGGAGTATTTATATTCAACCTATGGGGCCGTTATAGCAACAATTGCATTTATTCGATATTTACCGCGCGTTAATAATTACTACTTTTTATTAGTAGACGCTGTTGGTATGGCGTTATTTAATATTATGGGGATAGAAAAAGCACTCATTAATGGCTCTGGCATGGTGGTCGCAATTACCATGGGCATTACTACAGGTATATTTGGTGGTTTAATACGCGACGTAATTTGCCGTGAGGTGCCAACTGTGATGCGCAGCGAACCTTACGCCTCTGCGTGTTTAGCGGGTGGTGCAGTTTATGCCGCTTTATTTAGCCTTAATGTAGATTACATTTGGTGTATTTTAGGGTCATTTTTCACGACTATTTTTTTAAGATTAGGCTCTTTGCATTGGGGTTGGCATTTAACCATTTTCAGAAAAAAAGACTTCAGACATCAAAGCGACTAATTTTAGCTACGAGTAGCCCGCGTTTGCATGTGGTACTCGTAATTATTCTCATCCGTTATAGTAAAACCCAGCCGCTTATAAAGTTCTAATGCTGGGTTGTTTTTAAGCACTGTGAGTTTAATCGGTTTTGACTGCGCACTTGTAATAACTTGTTCAATAACCGCTTTCCCATACCCTTTATTTTGATGCAGTGGATGTATTTGTAATTGCATTATTTCAACGTATTGAGCGTGCGTTTGGTATTTTAAAGTACCAATTGGTACCTCATTTATAACTATAAGATGGGAGCAGTCATATTGGTCATCAAGCCTTAAAACATGCTGTTGCTCAGTTATACCAATCCGCAATAATACTTAATCATTTTGCGGGGCTAAACGTGTCGCTACCTGCGTTAAAAAATGCTCATTTAGAACAACTAAATAGCGAATTTTTTGCCTAGCTATCAACACGTTTTTCCAGCCTCAAAATAGATCACTTAATTAAGCGAATTGGTATTAAAAATAACCCGGCACTTTCTAAGTGTTCAATCATAGTTAGTTTTCTGAGGCTTAATAAGTAGTCTCGGTCTGAATATGCTGCCTTTATGAATTTAAAAACCATAGTGCTCCCTTGCAACAGCCTCAATGTTTATAATTGTAGAACGAACCAAAATAAGTGCGCAGTATTAAATGTGCAAGCCAAACTAACAAAGGCAATGCTACCAATACCCAAGTGCTTTCCACCAAAGCCCGCCAATAATTCCCCATACACTTAAATTAATAACGCTCATTATAAGGCCCATTACCCACCAGTCTTTTAAAGATACATAGCCTGAGCCAAACACTATGGGAGATGTGCCTGTTGCGTAATGCGTTAACGACATCATGAGTGATGAAGCGCCAGCTAACAGTAAACCTAAAAATAAAGGCGGAGCGCCAAGCGCTAAACCTGCGGCGTAAAATGCGGCAAACATAGCAGTAATATGTGCTGTAGTACTGGCAAAAAAGTAATGGGCATAAAAATACACAGCTACCAATATAATGGCCGATACAATCCAGTCAAAACCCAGTTGCGCAATGTTGCTCTCAACAAGTGTTGAAAACCACGTTACCAAACCTAGTTTATTTAAAAAAGTGGCCATCATTACTAATGCTGAAAACCAAACAACGGTATCCCACGCAGACTTTTCTTTAAGTACATCGTCCCAGCTTAATACACCAGTCACTAATAAAACCGACAAACCTAAAAAAGCCACTGCGGTAGTATTAACCGCGTACTCAGCTCCTAAAATCATTGCAGGTACGCCGGCCCATAAAACAAGCAGCATAGCAAAAACACCCACCATTATTTTTTCGCCGTAACTCATTGGGCCCATTTCAGTTAATTTAGATTCTGCGTAGGTTTTAGCATCGGGTGTACTTTTCACTTCAGGTGGGTAAATGGCATAAACAACCAAAGGCACAAGGGCAATACATAGCAAACCAGGAACAAGCGCTGCCAGCGCCCACGTACCCCAAGTAATACTAATATTTGCACCAGTAGCATCTGCAATAAGCTTTACAATTAGAGGGTTAGGAGCCGTGGCGGTAATAAACATAGCTGATGTAATAGGGTTTATATGGTAGCTAACTAAAGCAAGGTAGTGCCCAATTTTACGAGATGTGCCTTCCTCAGGAGACGAGCCAAAGCTTGTTGCTATCGACTTCATAATTGGGTGAATAATAGCGCCGCCTCGCGCGGTATTACTTGGCGTCACAGGCGCTATAACAAGTTCAGACAGCGCGAGGGCATAGCCAATACCAATAGTTTTTTTACCAAAAAAAGAAATAAAATTATAGCCAATACGATTTCCCAAACCGGTTTTAGCTAACCCCCGAGATATAATAATAGCAATACCAATCAGCCAAATTAATGAGTTAGAAAAACCACTTAATGCATCTTTAATAGCACCAGATGGACTGTCATTAGTTACGCCAGTTAACGCAACAGAGGTTATAGCTAAAATAGCAATGGCGCCGATAGGCATTGCTTTACCAATAATGGCAACTACAGTACCAATAAATAAAGCGAGCAAATGCCATGCGTTTTCGGTAACACCTTGCGGAGGCGGTACAGCAAACCAAAGTAATAAAACAATGGCTATAGAAATCAGTCCAGAGGTAATTCGAATATCAGTACCTTTCATTAAAATGTCCCTAAGTTTTAGAAATACATGCATTCTGTTTATTGAAAAGGCGACGTTATTCTACTTCATTTAATAATAAAAAAGATGACGCACATCATATGAATATTAGACTTATTTGATTTTATTAATAAAGAGGTAATAAATCATAAACTAAAGTGATTGATCACATTACCCTATGAGAGCTTACGTTGTGCTTAATCAACTCTTATATTTTTAAGAGTTAGCTTGAATTGTTTTATCGACTAGTAAGGTCTTTGTAAGTCTTAACGAATACTTGGAAATACAATGAACTTAAAACTAACCAACAACGTGATTACTTTTTTATTAGCGAGTAGCTTTTTGTTACTTGGCTTGTCGTTTGCGTTAGGAGCAAACCCTAATACGTTAACGGCTACGTTTAGTTTTTACGGCGTTGATTCGCTAATGTCTGTATCTGCGTTAGGTTTAATTAGTGGCTCATTTATGATTGCTTTAGCGTTTGCCACCGTGCTCGCTCGTTTTAAACTAATGAAACCTACGCCAGCACTTTTACTTGCAGCAATTATAAGTTTAGTTGCATTACTTACCTTATTTGCCAGCAACCGTTGGATGGCGCAACTAGGCGGCTTTCCAATCATTGGTAGCGGGCAGGGCATAATTAAATACTTTGCTGTAGTGCCTTTATATTTGTTTTTATTTTATAAAGACAAACTTACCGACAAACAACACGTACTTTTAAACTTTATACCGGTTGCTATGGTTTTACTGTGGATCGGCGGCATGAAGTTTTACGAGTTTGAAGCAAAAGGCATTGTAAGTTTAGTAGAAACCTCACCGTTTATGTCGTGGTTATACACGGTATTTAGCGTACAAGGTACATCTAACGTGATTGGCGGGTTTGCTGTGTTATTGGGCTTAGGGCTATTTTTAAAGAATAAAAAGCTAATTATTGTAAGTGGCTTAGCGTGTTTAAGCGTATTTAAGCGTATTTATGATGACCCAAACATTCTTAATTACCGCAACCGGTGCATTTAGTTCTTCCACTTTATTGGAGCGCCTAGGGCAGTTTGTAATTAAAGATCTTTGGTATATAGCCAACCTTGTTGTTATTGCTTTTTTAATGATTTTTAAACCGGCTAAATAAAGAGGACGTCATGATCAGTTGCAACCAATACGACTACATCGAAATTGCCTGTATGCACCATTTAAGCATTGAGCTTATATTAAAAAATGGTGATGGTGTATGTGGCGTAGCAACTGACACAAAACGCAGTGCTAATAGAGACGAATGCATAGTTGTCAACGTAAATAGCGAGCTGCAACTCATTGTGCTCACTACAATTAGTGTACTTAAAGCGCGTGAGAGAAATCCATACTTTGACCACGTGAACTTTGATGTAAAGTAAATACCTCACTCATTCGTTTTAATCATAAGCACCTCAGCGAGCCTGTATCATTAATATGTTAAGGCTCGCTTTATTTGGCCAATGCTTTAGCTCATATGTGCTAAATGCACAAAGCCAAAATTTTCCTATTACTTTTACCTCTGTTTTATAATCGAGTTTTTCCACCAGATAAGGCTAAACGCCAACTATTAAAGCGTATAACAATGCTAAACCTGTATAAGTAAGCCTCAATAAGCTTTTGTGTAGCGTTTGGTATTCGTACGTATGTTATTTATGGTTGTAAAGGTAGCTACATAAATAAAGCTCTATTTTTGTTTTGTCCAATAGCATTATTAAACACCGTTTTGGTGAAAAATAACAAAGGTATTTTTATAACATTATTAATAACTTGTTTACATTAAGGTCGTTTAGTGGAATTATTGAACACTGTAATATACGCCGTTTTGGAGTGTTATAACCTCCCAAAGTGGTGTTCGATAAGTTGTTATATGCCAAGGGAGTTTTTAAATGGAATTTGAAATTTGGTACTTAGTCGTAGGTATTGCGATGCTACTCAATATAGTTGTTTCTATATTTTTGGTGCGCCGTGATGATTTGGAAACCTTTCAAAAAGGTGCGCAAATATTTATTGTATGGCTCATACCATTTGTAGGGGCGCTAGCTTTATGGATCTTTCATCGGAGTCAAGATGATCCGTTTACTAAGAGTAAAGGTCCAAATATTAGGTCATCACATGATTATACAGCTGGCGGTGATTAATATGGCATATAGCAAGCCAAGCCAGCGGGAATTTTACTCGCTGAAAAGCGCTCACAAAATCCCCTGCTTGGGGCGTTATATTTTTCAAGTTTAGAGTTTAATTTAATAAGGAAGTTGTTCATGTCGAATTCAGAACGTTCAAAAATGGCTATCAATTTAGATAAGGTTTACTGTCCAAAGTGCGATGAGAAAATGCCAGCTTTACGTATACCCGAAAATATTCAGCAATTAATGTGGGGTGGCTGGACTTGCCCAAAATGTGATTGCAAAATGGATAAGTTCGGTAAAGAAATAGTTGAGTAAATAAACATATAACAAGTCTAAACTCGCTTCTTAATGAAGCGTTATGTCACTACGTGAGAAGAGATGATGAACAAGGAAACTATAGGGAAATACGTCGCAGTTTTGGGATTATTGCTTTTCTGGGCACCACTTTGGGGAATTGTTGATTCGTATTTAATTATGTCCTCTTCATTTCAAGAGATAACGCTGTTTGGAAATAATGAACCTAAAATACCACAAGAAGAAATGTCATCAACAGCTTTGTCTACAGTAACAGGGTTCATCTTATTTTTAGTTGCGCTTTGCTTTTTAACATTTTCCGTTGTGGGCTTAAACTATCGAACTGAGTGGCTTTTTTGGGCACTAATAATATATTCAACATTGTTACTCTTCATGTTCCCTGTTGGTACAGTGCTAGGAGTAACTGTGCTGGCAGCGCTAGTTTTAAACAGGAAAAAATTTGGACTTGACGGTGACGCTATATAACAAAACCATTAACCGGATTAGTACAAGAGCGCCACAAATCGGTTATTGCAGGCGTTAGCTTTCTAAGAAGGTTTCGAGTTGAGAACAATATTTAGCTTTATTTTAGCCTCTTTAGTTGTTGCATTTTTAGCGCCAATGGCAATTGAAATGAAATTTACTATTATTCCTTTTGGTATATTTATTTGTACGTTAATAGTTGTTCTAATTTTGGTTCCAGTAACAGCATTTCCCATTTATAAATTTATCACTAAAAGTTGTGATTATTCGCTAAATACAGTGCTCAAATCTTCAGTTATATCTACTTGCTTAGTTTCTTTCTTTTTTGTTTTCCCTTCAGGTTTAGATAGCTCAATTATTAATGGTAAGGTATTGGTCGAAAATGGTTCAATTACGTTAATAGGTTATGGATATAGCTTTTTACAATTGTTTTTATTTTCTATAGTAGGTCTTGTTGCTGGTATTGTATTTTTCGTTTCAAAAATAGAGTTAAATAAAAGCTAAAGAGTTAGGATGAAATTCATTCTAACTTTACATAAATAATATTTTATATCAGTTGGTTAGGTTTTATTTGTGACGGTGCGTCACGCAAAAAGCTGAACTACAATGAAAGAAAGAGTAAAAAGCCAAACCACACTAAACTTTTCCGTAATAGCTTCCAAAACGCCAATTAAAACAACAGCTAACTCTTTTTATACTCCACGTGAAATACAGTAAAAGATTGAACCAAAATAGGAACTCAGCTATGGTTTGTTTATCAATAAAAACAAATAAAAAACGAGTTAATCTACAGGCTCGTTATAATTCAAATCTGATAGGTGTTTATGCGTTATATATATTTTTTCTTACTATTATTTTTAAGTGGTTGTGCTTCAGCCCCAAGAGATGCTTTAACTTTTGACCAGGTACAGCTACCTCAACCAAATGAAGAGCTAAGTGTTTTAGTATTCCATAGGTTGCTTACCCCACCAGCAGCATCAGATATGCGTGTAAGTATAAATGATAAAAAAATTGTAGCACTACCCAACAATACTTTCTCTTACATAAAATTACCGGCGGGTAATTATGATTTAAAAATTAGCTGGAGCCCACTCACAGGAGTGTGGAGTAATACAAAACAGCTAATAATTGCACCTAATCAAACTAAATATTTACAATTAAATAGCAGTGTTTATACGGCAATGGGTGTTGAACTTGGTTCGAGTAAACACGATCCATCTAACAAAGAGGCCGCAGAGACCTTGTTAAGAGAATGCTGTAAATATATACAAGCTACTGAACTCTAATAGTTGCTTAAATGGACTTCTAATAGTTAGCTTTTTTGTTCGTACCTAGCTTATTTTAACTAGCTATTTGTCGCCGTTAAATTGAGGCGTTGAGATTTTAGAATTACTTCTTTTAATTAAATCTGGCTGTTAGAGCTATTCTACAGCCTCGTTGTATTACTAAAGGATTATCGTGAAATACTCTAGGATTATACTCTTTTCAGTAGGGTTGTATTTATTGCTAGTTGCTTTATCAACAATAGCAACAAAGATTGTTGGCTTTGATGAGATGACTCAAAGTACCTCATTAGCTTTTACTTATTACGTCCTCGGATTTGTAACCCCTTTAATCGTGTATTGTTACTTAGGCTATAAGCAAACAGTGGGTCCCTATAAACAAGCCTTTTTAGTTTCGGCGGTTTATTGGTTTATTAATCTAAGTGTCGGTGCCTTACTATACATTTTGTTAGAGATATCAATGGAGGCTTTAGTATATTTGGTTTCGGCTTTGCTGCATGTTATTGCTGTTTTATTAGGGACATTACTTGGTATTCAATTACGTCGTAAAATAGTTGAGCGTAAATAAACAAATCGTAAAGCAGAGCAAAAACAGCTGGTTTTTGCTTTTTCACCCTAACCTTAGATAACAACCTTACGGCCTATTTATTGGGCATAAGTAAAAAAGGAATTTGAATTTGCTATTCGATTGGTTTAGCTCTGAAAAACCCAATGTTTATTTAGGGTCGTTAGCTGTGGCTAATAACAGCCATTTTTCTAAAATAGAGTCGTTTTTTTATATAACGGGCGATTCCCTACAAGATCATATGCACAAGAAGCTTGAAGATATTTTTTGTCTTCACAGTATTTCGTCTATTAAAGAGCCTAAAAAATCAGATATTGGTTTAGATGTTGTTATAGTTACTTTGCATGGTGGTGATGCATTCACTATAGATTTTGATACAGCTGTTATTCCGCTATTTTGGCGACCAAAAGTTAAATTAGTGTCGCGCTTGTATAACATTAAACACAACAAGACGATTAAAACGTTCAGCGTTTCTAAATCTGTTACGTGGCGTCAATTTATTGCTAAAAAATTTGGCTTAAGAGGTTTTTTTCGTTGGGGTCCTTTGTATCATAACGAAGACATGGAAATACTGTTGTATAAAGCATGCTACGAGTTATTAAATAAAATGCGGAAGGCTATTTAACCAGTAGCCAATAAGAATAATTAAAATAAGATAAAAATACATTTTGCTCTTGGTGGACATCATTACAAACAAAATTACTAATCATAAAAGGATTTAAGAATGAAAAAATTTATATACGCAGCTGCAGCTATTTTATTGCCTACCATTCTTGGGGTTTTATTTGGTGGCATTATAAGCGAGAAAAGTGGTTTTTTAGAAAGCTTTAAAGCATACGGTTTTATTTGCTTACCTATAGCTGCGATAACCTATTTTGCAGGTTTACGTGCAAATCAAGGTAAAGCTAAGTATGAAGTTAGCAATAAATTAACCAAGAACAAAAAGCAGTTCGCTTTGCTGCCACAATACTTATTTTTACAAATATATTTTGCCTATTTAAGGCAGCACTAGATATAAAAATACAAGGATGCATAATTGAATTATTTAAATTGGTTACAAAATACATACCCAGAGCTAAATGAGATATCAAATGAAACTATTAACTCTCATATCGACAAAGCAAAGTCTGATACAGAGCTTTTTAGGGAATTCATTAAAGTATTAGGTAGCTTATTTTTTATTATCCCGTTCAACTTATACCTTTATATTTCGGGTATTCAGGCATCTAACAGCCCTTTATATTGGTTTTTGGTTGTGGCTTCAATTGCTGTTGGTGGTTTTATCGGGCTTTATTGCGAGCAAAAGGTCATTAAAAACGTCTTAAAAAATAATACAGTTAAAGGCGTTTTAAATGACTAATGATGAAGGGCAGTTAGGGTGACCTTATTCTAACCGTTACGGAAATTATCAATTATAGAATGGTAAACAACTTGGCTTTATTAAGCCTGATTCTCTTTAAAATAAAAAGCGGAATATTACGGTCAATAAATGCATGGGTAAATTGATTTTAAGTTGATAGGAACTCAGCTATGGTTTGTTTATCAATAAAAAATAAAAAACGAGTTAATCTACAGGCTAATTATACGTATCTCAGATTATGGAGAATCTTTTGAATCTTAAAATTAAAACATCTAAAGCCGACTATGACGCTTTTTACGCTCACACAGCATCTAAGGTGTTGAAATCCTATACATGGATACCCATGCTTAAAAATGTGTGTCTTTGGTTGGTGCTAACTTTTAGTTTTATGTCCTTCTTTCAGTTTCAGTCTGGCGGAATAGAAAATAAGTTGTTCTTTTCTGTTTTCACATTATCCATTTTATTTTTTATTTACGTCGCTCTCAGTAAATTTATGGAAGTGAAAATTGCACAATGTTTTACACCAAATGAAAATGGAATAATGATTGGTCCTAAAGAGTTTGAAATAAGCGCTGATGGTATAAAAGAAATCCACCAATATGGTTATAACTTTTATGACTGGGATGTTGTAGAGCATATCGAAGAAGTTAATGGTTCAATCTATGTATATGTTGATAAAGTACTTGCCATAATTTTCAACCCTGAGTCGTTGAAACCTGATAAATGTAAAGAAGATCTTTTAGCTACGATGAACAAACACGTAACAACACGCCCTGAGGTGGACGACTAGTCAAATTTAGCTATTAATTGCAAATTTTAAAAGTGGTGAGCCTCTTTGTTTTTCAACACTTAAATGTAATCCTTATCAATTTAAATACCACAGTTCTATATAGGCTTATCCTTCACTTATTACTGCTTATAATACGCTTTAGCCCAAATCAACTATGTAACTACAACGAATAGAAAAACCAGCCACTCTACAAATATTTGCCTTGGAATAGTGGGCAACTAAAACCTAAATATATCCATACCTCTTGACGGCTTCGTCCAATAAACTGCGCTATTTCCGTTTATTTTCACTTCAGCGATATCATTAAACGCGCGCAATCGCCCTTAAAATTAATTCCCGTAAAAACAAATTAATTATGGGAGGTCCTGTAGTCAAATAACAATACCTTAGTAAACGCTAGTTCATATTACGTCACGTAATATCCATACAGAACTTTAAGTTAAACATACGTTCGTGCAGCGTTCCCATTTTTATTTGACTCAATTTATTGGACATTCTTTTTATGAAATTAAAGTTATTTATCGCAATTATTTTTAGCACTTCGATGTCGTCTTACGCGACAGAAGCAGTAGATCAAACGGAGTTTTCATTCGAAGACTTAAAAGCGCTGGCAAAAGCCTCAGCCGAAAAGCCCTATACGCCAACTAAGGTGCCAGCGCCGGAGTTAATCGATAAAATTACGTATGACGAACATTGGAAAATACGCTTTAAAGAAGATGAAACCTTATACCCAAGTGGAAAAAAGGCGCCCGTACAATTATTTTACCCTGGCCGATATTTTCCAGAGCCTGTAAGTATTTACATCCGAGATGATAAAAATCAGGTTCAAAATGTACCTTTTAGTAATGACGTTTTTGATATGCCTGATGACAGCCCAGCTCACGATCTCCCAGAGGGGTTTGGATTTGCAGGCTTTAGAATAATGCGCCCAGATATGAAACCAGATTGGATATCTTTTTTAGGTGCGTCTTATTTTCGTACCGACGGGCCAGAGGGGCAATATGGACTGTCAGCCCGAGGTATTGCAATTAATACGGGTATGAATCAGCCAGAAGAATTTCCGCGCTTTTCTGCATTTTGGATTGGCCCCGCAGAGAAAAAAGGTGAAAGTGTGTCTGTTTGGGCATTGCTTGAAGGGCCTTCTATCACTGGTGCTTATCGATTTGGTTTAAGCAAAGATAACAAAGAAGCTAAAGGCCATATTACCTCTGTAACGGCAAATTTGTATATGCGCGCCGATGTTGAACGCTTAGGTGTAGCACCGCTAACCAGTATGTATTGGTACTCACAAAAAGATAAAACAGAAGCTAAAGATTGGCGCCCTGAAATTCACGATAGCGATGGCTTAGCTATTCACACAGGATCGGGTCAATACGTTTGGCGCCCATTAAATAATCCTCAGTCGGTGTCGACCAATAGCTTTATTGATGAGAACCCAAAAGGGTTTGGTTTAATCCAAAGAGATCGTGACTTTAATAACTACCAAGACGACGGCGTATTTTACAATAAGCGTTCATCAGCGTGGATTAAACCTACTGACGATTGGGGCAAAGGCGCAGTACAGTTAATCGAAATTCCTACAAAAGATGAAACGTTCGACAATATTGTTGCCTACTGGGTGCCCGAAAAAGAGGCGCGCAAAGGCGACGAGTTTACCTTTTCTTATGATATTGAATGGCGTCCACTCGATCCAAAATCAAAAAACCTTGCAAGCGTTGTAAATACTCGCCAAGGCTTAGGCGGGATCCCCGGCCAGCCTATTCCTGAAGGCGTTAACAAAATGGTGATTGATTTTGAAGGTCCAGTATTTAAAGGCTTAGATAACAAAAGTGGTATAAAGCCGATTGTTGAAGCCAGCAACGGTGAAATACTAGAACCTATTGGAGTTTATCCGGTAGTTGGTACAAACCAATGGCGATTAGCGTTTGACTACAAACAAGCTAACAACAATCCGGTGAACATACGCGCGTATTTAGTTGATAAAAATGATGAAGCTATAACTGAAACATGGGTAAGTGATGCAAAGGTAACTATTAAATAAGCTTTAAATAAGCATTAAAGTAAAACGGGTGGCTATATTTTGATTTGCTTCGTAATTATAGCCATCATAATATTTACTTAATCGAGCGTTACGAGTAAATATTAGTTAAAGTCACTGTTTAGCATATTGTTCTTAAATGAACTCAGGCGCTTTTTATCCTTATTGACCTAAAGCATTAAATAATTGTTTAGTTACTTTTTTAATGCTTGGCTTTATGTATGCTTTAATTAAATTTATAATTAAAGCATACAAATTACGTGCATAAAAAGTAATGGATACAAATTTTAGTGGAACTTAATATGACATTTTTAAAAAATGTAAAGCAACAAGCTGCGACTAGAACGCCCTCTGAATTAGAGCGTTTATGGCAGCGAATTGAAAAACATACTAAGCGTAACGCAAACTTTGATATTAAAAAGCAGACCCTGTTTTCTCAATTTCAAGAACAAGTAGAGCACCATGAGCAACTCCAAGCTCAAATGATTGCAGAACAAATTATTCATTTTAGTAAGTTTATCCAACGTAAAAGTTTAACTATTGAACAGCGTAATGAACTTGTGGATTGGATAAATGAAGATTTAGATTATTTGTCAGAACATCCATTCATTGGCGAATTGAATGTTGAGGAAGTGTCTCAAATTTTTCAATCTTACCTAAATAAATATAACCAAGATACGGTTAGTACAATCCCTTCTTCAGAGTTAAATATATTACGTAAGATGTTACAACAAGATTTCCCCGGTTTAGAATTAACAGATGACGAACTGAGAGAAATAACAGCTGAGCCTTCATTGCTTTATAAGCACCTTGACGAGCAAGGTTTTGGTGAGGAGAAAGATGATGAAGCGTTTAGTGCAGATAATATGCACTATGAACAAGATGAAGATTGGGATGACTTTTTTGACCAACACGAACGATTTGATCGCGATGAAATTAAACAACAAAAAAACAACTCAAAATTAGAAAAGTTATTTAAAGGCTCGCAACTAAACAAAATGTATAAACGTTTAGCATCTAAGTTGCATCCAGATAAAGAATCTGATCTTGCAAAAAAAGCAGAAAAACACGAACTAATGCAACAGTTAGTACAAGCTCGAAAAGAGAAAGACGGTTTTACTTTATTACAGCTTTACATAAGCCATTTTGACGACGATGTCGATTTTGATGAAGAAACCAAAGCAAACTTAATACCGTTACTGCAAAATAAAATAATCGAGCTAAATGAACAGCATCGCCAACAAAAAGAAAGTAATGACCAATATACAATTGTGTGGCGTAAGTTTAATGGTCGTAGTAAAGCGCAAATTAAAGATAATTTTGTAAACCATTTAGCGGCGCTAAATAATGAATGTGATGAAATTGCTAAACGTTTAGAGTATTGCACTACGGTTAAATCACTTAAAGAAGAGCTTAACAACCGAATTATGAATAAACGTCATATGCCCATGTCTTTAGAGGCGGCTCTCGAAAACATGTTCAATTTTTGATGAATTAACAGTGACGCCAGCCTAAGTTTTTTCATTAAGTTAGAATGGCTGTCCTGTTTAGCTGTTTCTTTACGCTGCGGCAACTGTATTGTCTTGTTCATAATGTAGAAAAACTGCAAAACGCGATGTATTAAGAAAGATAAGCCCTTAGTTCCTCAATAAAGTCACTCAAACGCCCTTTTATATCCCACGTAAAATACAGTAAAGGATTGAACCAAAATATGAACTCGGCTATGGTTTGTTTATCAATAAAAATAAAAAAACGAGTTAACTTACTGTTTGTTAGCTGTTTTGAGGGATTGTATGTTTTTTTTGAGTAAATTATTTTGTTGGGAGCGAGGCAGGCAAAAGTCAGGCTACGATAAAATGTTGATTTGTGGTGCTACGTGGCCAATTAAATTTGATACATATTTGCTTAAATTTCCACAAGGAAGTGAAATAGCACCACACACAGACAAAGTTGCATCTGGTAAACACTATAGATTGAATATAGTGCTTAAAAAAGCAGATTTGGGTGGTG
Source organism: Pseudoalteromonas sp. S8-8 (assembly GCF_000497875.1). Taxonomy (NCBI): domain Bacteria; kingdom Pseudomonadati; phylum Pseudomonadota; class Gammaproteobacteria; order Alteromonadales; family Pseudoalteromonadaceae; genus Pseudoalteromonas; species Pseudoalteromonas sp. S8-8. The sequence goes on along the minus strand of NZ_AUTR01000072.1, from coordinate 5,708 downwards.
AGTTTATTTGCAGTAATCCGATATTTGAAACAAAGCGGGTTAAGCTATTCCGCCCTGATGTAAGTGAGCATCAGGTATCAAAAGTTATAAAAGGTAATAGATATTTACTCAGCATTGGGTGGATAAAAGGGAGCTCTAAATGCTAGATTTAAGACCTAATTGTGAATGTTGTGATAAGAATCTACCTGCAGAGTCCAGTGAGGCTTTTATTTGTTCATTTGAATGCACGTTTTGTTCTAGCTGTGCTCAAACGCTGTTAAATAACGTGTGCCCAAACTGCTCAGGTAATTTGGTTCAGCGGCCAATTCGCCCTTTGGCTGCACTAAAAAATTACCCTGCATCGACTAAGCGGGTATTAAACGAAAGTGTTTGTGCGCAAAACACATAAGAACATAAAGTATAGTAATTACATTTTCTGGGTATGGAGATCTGATGAGAAAATCCTTTGAATTTACTGTTAAGTCAATCAAAGTTAAAATAATTAACGCTTGGTTTAGTGGTGCTAAATTATATGTAAATGGTGACTTACGAGATACTGACAAAACTTTGTTCGCTTTTAGGAATAATACTTTACTATCTGCAAATTTAGGTGAGTTGGGTGTTCTTGAAATCAAGCCATTATCGGGTCTAATTACGACTGAAATGGATGCATATTTAGTTAACGATACGAATATTCAACATGTATATAGCTCACATAAACGCCTTAGCTTGAAAGAGCAAAGGGTAGCTCGATAAAGCTGCTTTAAGTAACATGTATTCCTGCGTTTTCCTGCAATTAGTAACAACCTCCAAATGACTTTGAGGAGGTTTAAGCCCCTAAATATACCAAGTTAATCTATTTGGTTTACTCTATTAATTCAAAACTATTCAAAACTATTCAAACTCTTTTACATAAAGCAAAAGCGCGCTGTACATTACGCTCAGTGCTTTAGGAACATCCTCATTAATAACGGCTTCTGCAGGGTGGTGGCTTATACCGCCAGGGCTGCGTATAAATAACATGCCAACGGGGCAAATTGGAGCGATTGCCATTGCATCGTGCCCAGCGCCTGAAGCAAGTGAAGGCGATGCTTGGTTATTGAGTTTACATGCGCTTGAAAACAAATGCTGAATTTGAGTATCACACGCAACGGCATCGGCGGCATGAGTCCATTGCCAATCAAGCGTTAAATTGCGTTTGCTTGCTATAGATTGAGCGCTGCTTTGTATGGCGCTTAGTAAGTTAGCGAGATCGGTGTCGCTTTGTGCACGTGCATCTAGGCTTATGGTTGTTTTACCTGCAATCACGTTTGTAGCACCGGGGCGAGATTGTATTTGCCCTACGGTGGCAACTTCGCCATTACTCGCGTTTTTTGCTAGCTGCTCTATGGCAATAGTAAGTTCGGCGCAGCCTGCTAGTGAATCCTGCCTCAAGTTCATTGGCGTTGTACCCGCATGACCACTTTGCCCTGTTAGGGTAAGCATGGCGCGTTTAGCACCTGCTATAGCCGTTACTACTCCGAGCGCCTGATTAACCGATTCGAGTACAGGGCCTTGTTCAATATGAGTTTCCCAGTAAGCTAGTAATTCGTTTTTGTTTAGTGCGGCCTTTGCGTAGTCGTTAGGGTTTAGGCCAAAGTCGAGCATGGCTTGGCGCATAGTTATGCCGTTTGTGTCTTCAATGTTTAGCCACTGTGGGTCAAATTCGTTGGCGAGGGCTTTTGAGCCAATTAAAGTTGTGGCAAAGCGCGTGCCTTCTTCATCGCAAAAGCCCACTACATCTAAATGAAAGGGCAGGTCGAGCTTTAACTTATGTGCAAGCGCTGCAATTTCTATCCCCAGCAGTACACCTAAAATACCATCAAACGCACCTGCGTTTGGAACTGTGTCGAGGTGCGATCCTATAATTAAACGTTTAGCATGGGGGTTTGATGATTTAAGCCGCCCCCAAAGGTTGCCCACTTCGTCTTGCCACGATTGCATGCCCGCCTCAACCATCCACGATGCGGTAACAGCGTTACACTCTTTGTGCTCTTTTGATAAGTACACGCGGTGAATACCGCCTTGCATTTGCGATAGTGCGCTGAGAGTTTTACAGCGAGATAAAGCGCGTGTTGCATATTCATCAGCAAGTTCTTTATCTAATAAAGGGCTGTGTTGTGGGCTTACAATCGTCATGCTAAATCCTTGTTTATTTATAGTGAGCAAGGGCTGCAATGGCGGCTTCGCCTTTAGAGCCTTTGTAACCGTTGGCATGCAAGCAAGCGTCTAAGCTTGCAAGTGTTTGTAATACGGTATCTTTTCGGGCGTTGTAGCCCATAGTGCCAATACGCCAAATTTTGCCATGCAGTGGCCCAAACGAAGTGCCAATTTCTATTCCAAAATCGGTTAGCATTTGTCCGCGTACGTGATCGGCATTAATGCCCTCGGGTATATAAACACCCAGTACATTGTTCATTTTATGTGTTAAATCGCCAAATACATTTAAGCCGAGCGCTTGAATGCCTGTTAGCATGGCATCGCCATGTAATTTGTGGCGCGCTACGCAGTTATCCACGCCTTCTTCAATGACTATGCGGGCGCATTCTGAGGCGCAATACAGCATGCTGGTGGCTTCGGTATGATGGTTGAGGCGCTCCTCTCCCCAGTAATTCATGATCATACCTAAATCAAAATAGTTAGAGCGCACAAAGGGCTCTGTGCCGTCGATATGATCGGCTGTGCGAATACCTGCTTCTACCTTTTTACGTTTTTGGATCCACTCGGCGCATTTGTCGCTTAGTGTTAATGGCGCAGACCCAGAAGGACCGCCTAAACATTTTTGCAGGCCAACAGAAAGTGCATCGAGTTTCCATTCATCGGCAGGAAGTTCGTTGCCCACAATAGAGGCGGTGGCATCGCAGTAAAATAGTACATCGTGCTTTTGGCAAATATCGCCAATATGCTCAAGAGGTTGGTTCATGGTGGTGGATGTATCGCCTTGTACCATAGCAAGTACATGGGGTTTTACATCAACAATGGCTTTTTCGATTTGTTCTGGCGTAAACACTTCGCCCCACGGTACTTCTATTGTGTGCACCTTTGCGCCAACGCGTTCTGCTATTTCAGCAAGTAGGTGGCCAAAGCGCCCCATAATTGGCACTAGTACTTTATCGCCTGGGCGTAAAATTGAGCATAATACGGCTTCAATACCCGCGCGCGATGTGCCATCTATTAGCATGGTCCATTCGTTTTTAGTTTTAAAAATTTCGCGGTAACGTGCCATGGTTTCGTTCATAAAACCGGTCATTACTGGGTCGTATTGGCCTATAAGTTGCGCCGACATAGCACGTAAAACACGAGGATCTGCATTAATTGGACCTGGTCCCATTAATAAACGCTGTGGTGGGTTTAAGGTTTGAACTTGCGTGTTATTAAACATATTTTAGGCTCCCAGAGTCTGAATGAGCATGCGAATGCCGGTTATCATTAAGACAACGGCAAAAGCGCGTTTTAGTTGTTTTTGATCCAGCTTGCTACCAATTTTTACGCCAATAGGCGCAAATAAAATAGTCAGCGGAATAATAAGAAAAAAGGCAGGGAGGTTAACTAACCCCCACGTACCTAGGGGAGCATCGGTTGGCGTTGTGCCAATACTTAATAAGGTAATAACACCTGGTAGCGCAATCAATAAACCAAAAACGGCCGCAGTTCCTACTGCAACATGGGCGCGTACATTAAATGCGTTTAGCATAGGTACGCCAATAGTACCGCCGCCTATGCCAATCATTACCGACAAACCACCTACAATACTTGCCATAACGCCTTGACCAAATTTACCTGGCAGTTGTTTTACAAGCGCAGGTGCGCCGGCTCTAAATAACATGTTTAAACTGACTAAAATAGCAATGCAGGCAAACATGAGCACTAATGCGTTACCGCGAACGGTATGAGCAATAATACTACCGACTACCGCCATAACTAATATAAACGGTGCCCAGTATTTTATTAGCGCAAGGTCAATATTTCCTTTGCTATGATGCGAGCGAATAGATGAAAGCGAAGTAGGTACTATGGTTGCAAGTGATGTGGCAGTGGCTATCATCATTGCCGACTCTGGGCTTACGCCAAAACCTTGCAGTAAAAAATACAGCACAGGTACGATAACAATACCGCCGCCTACACCAAAAAGTCCTGCTAAAATTCCGGCAAAAATACCGGTTGCAATTAAGGCCGTAACTATTGGCCATTGGTTTATTATTTCTGACATTGTGTTCCTGCTGTAGTTACTGTTGCACGTCCATCTGAACGAGGATCTGTTGCAGCTTCAAGGCTTGTAGGTGTATCTAAAATAGCCCCAGCGTGCCCCATCATTTCGTTATTATTATCAACGCTTACCCAATCGTGGTCACGTTGATTTAATTCATGTTCTATATGAAAAACTAACTCTTTTTCAATTTTTAAATTTGTACTTGTATCGCCCCATGTACGTCCAAGTAACCAACGAGGGTCGCTAATTGCTTGTTTTATTGATTTATTTCGCCATGCGTAGCCTGCAAAAACAGCGGCTTGGGTTTGTGGTTGCCCTTCACCGCCCATTGTTCCGTAAGCAAGTCGACGACCATCGCTAAACTTTGCCATTGCTGGGTTAAGTGTATGAGCCGGCTTTTTATTTGGCGCAAGGGCGTTAATATTGTTACTCGCATCAATATCTTCATTGTTTAAACTAAAGCTTAAACCTCGGTTATTCCACACAAAGCCGCCTTCGCTCATTAATATTCCGCTGCCAAATTCCCAATAAATACTTTGAATAAAGCTGACTAATTGGCCGTTTTTATCTCTGGCTGCCATCCATACAGTATCACCAGGTTCTGCGTTAAATGGCCATTTTTTGGCTTTACTCATATCAATATTGTTAGCAAGTTCGCTTAAGCGATCATCGGTTAGTGCGTTTTTATAATCGTCTCCTAATACTTCAGGGTCAGCCCAAAGGGTAGGGCGATGCGTAAAGCTTTGTTTAGTTGCTTCAACAATTAAGTGTGTCCAGTCGGCATCGGTTTTAGCTAAATGCTTTAACTTATTTACGGCACCAATTATTTGTAGTGAATGCACGCCCTGTGTTGGCGCAGGTAAGTTGTAGCAATTAATACCACTGAGGTTTGCATTTAGCGCAGTAACTACCTCGGCTTTAGTATTTGTAATGTCATCTGCGGTAATTGAGCTGCCTGCTTTTGCTAAGTCGGCGGAAAATGAGTTGGCAAGTGCGCCTTCATAAAATGCGTTTAAACCATGCTTTGCTAGGTACTCAAACGTTGCTGCAAGTTTAGGGTTTTTAAAATGCTGGCCTGCTTGTAAGGGCTTGCCATTGGGTATGTAAAGGTTTTTAAACGCGTCATTGGTATTGTTCGCAGCGGCTAGCTTTTCACAGCCTGCTTGCAAGCTTTTTGTAACTGTAAAGCCCTCGCGCGCAAGCTCAATAGCGGGTGCTAAAATGTTTAACAGTGGTAGTGCTGCGTGCTCATCTAGTTCAAGCGCTTTTTGCCAACCGCGTATTGTACCCGCTTGAGTTAGTGCGCTTAATCCGCCGCGCTCTGGTATTTGCGTGAGCGTGTTATAAGCACTTGTATTACTTGCAGCTCGGCCGCAGGCGTCAATAGCGATGGGCGTTTTTTGGTTTGGGTTATCGATAAGCCAAAAGCTATCGCCACCAATTGAGTTCATATGTGGATATACAACGCTAATAGCGGCGG
>NZ_AUTR01000071.1:121528-128091 GCF_000497875.1 Pseudoalteromonas sp. S8-8 | reverse complement strand
CCCGCCTCAGTGGCCGAAAAATGAGACGCGGTAAATGCAATGTTGTGTGTGGTCATGCCGGTGTGTCCTGTTTAAAGTGTTCAGCTAGGTGCTTAACGCAAGCAAGTAAGCTTTTATCGTTACCGTGGGTCATCATTAATGAAAAACCATACGGATGATCATTTGTTAAATTAGCCAGCGGTAAATGCACTTGCGCTGAGCCACTAAGTCCTGCAATTGCCGAAAGCGTAATAATTTGCATGCGTAAGGCGCTTGTGTCGGCGCCTAATTTAGGTGCGGTTGTGGGTGTGGTGGGTAAAAATAAGCAGCTGTGTTTATTTAGGTTTTTAGCGACGATTGCTTGCCACTCGTGCTGTATTTTTAACGCCTCTTGTTCTTCTTGCTCGGTTAAAGCCAGTGCCATTTTAAAACGAGCCGCAATTGCTGGCGCAAACTGGGGAGGTTGCCCCGGCAATTGAAGCCAATCTTTATGCGTTTTTGCGATTGCTCGCCCTTGCAGTACTCTAAAACTATCCGCAAGTTCGCTTAATAAGCTGCTGTTAGGTAGTTCAAATTCTTTATGGTGCTTAAAATTAGGCTTGGTTTTTTCAAGCAATTGTTTAAGTGGGGCTTGTAAAGCAGGGTCAACGAGTTCAAATAACGGCTCGCAAATAACTAAGGTATTAACGTTATTAATAGCTTGATTTGGTAACAGTACATTACCTACATCGCTTAATAGCTCGGCGCTTTGGGTAAGCCAACCTATGGTATCAAAAGGCGGAGCCAACGGTATTAGACCGTCTTTTTCAATCACATTATGGCTTGGCCTTATGCCATATAAACCACAATAGCTGGCGGGTATTCTAATTGAGCCGCCAGTGTCGGTACCTAAGCCAATATCAGCTAAGTTAGTAGCAACGGCTGCTGCCGAACCCATACTCGAACCACCGCAAGCATGCCCTTTTAATTTAGGATTTTGCGCAGCGCCATAATGTATATTATTACCCTCTAAGCTATAAGCCAGTTCGTCTGTGTGGGTAAAGCCTATAAAGTTACAACCAGCGGTCATGAGCTTATTAACCGAGCTTGCCGTATTTTGAGCCGGTTTAGCTGTTTTAAACCAGTGTGGATTGCCAGCGCTGTTACGCTCGCCTTTTACTGCAAATACATCTTTTACGGCTAAGCGATTGTTTGCAAGTAGACCAGACTGGTTTGTTTGCCACAGGGTAGGACCGTGATTGCAAAATATACCTTTGTTGTTTTTTTTATCACTCATTTGCAGCTCATTATTATAAAACTGACCAAGTACTTACTTATTAAGTTAGAGTGATTAAAAAGCGGGCTGGTTATTATTATTATGAATACCAATTTTATTAAAAACATGTTCATTCTATCGGATTAAATAGCGCATTCACTGCGTCATTTTCTTCGCGTTATAATAGATCACTAATTTAATGCAATTGCTAAAGCTGTGCTTTTTAATCGGTAGTTTTGATTTTATAGTGCTTAGACTAAGCAAGAGGAATGCCATAAATTAAAACCCTGTCCAACTGGTCAGGTTTTGTTGGGTTGTATGAGATTTGTAAATGTGGGCTATAAAAATAGTGAGATTAAAATGAGCTAAAACAAACCAACTTGGTGCGTAGGTGCACCAAGTTGGTCTCTATTTATATGGTTTTGAGTGCTAAATAAGCGGTGTTTTACTGATGATTAAACCATTAATATCGGCGTAAACCCAATCGTTAGGTTCAATAGTGGTGCTAAGCATGGTAACAGCTTGGTTTTTATCACCAAAGCCGCGCTTTAAGGTACTACGCGGTGTAGAGCCTAGCGCCATTACAGGTAAGTTCATTGTGGCGAGTATTTCAATATCTCGGCAACAGCCATTTATTATTACGCCTTCCCAGCCATTATTTAGGGCACGCTCAGCCATAATATCGCCTATAAATGCAAAGCGTTTGCTCGCAAAACCGTTTATAACCAATACTTTACCTTCACCATTTTCATGCAATATATCGGCGGCAAAAGAGTTGTCTTCTGGGCAGGTAACGGTAACTACTTTGCCATAAAACGTGGTTTTTTTACCAAAGTGATAAAGGCCGCTGTCTGCTACTTGTACGTTATCGCGATGATCGTCAAATAAATCGGGAGTAGTAAAGGATGTCATGGGTTAAGTCTCACTTTGCTCAGGTATTTTAAGACCAATACCTTTTAAAATTATGTGGGCAATTGATTGCGTAATTTGTGCCACATCGGTTTCGTCGTACTCTAATTTGTTCATTACGAGTAAAACCTCAGCCTGAAAGTCGGCGTAATATTGCGTGGTAGACCAAATAGTAAAAAGCAAATGGTAGGGATCAACCTTATCCATTTTATCTGCGTCCATCCATGCTTGAAGTACATCAACCTTTTGTTTAACCCAAGGGCGGGTATTGGTTCTAAAGTAGTTTTGTAAATAAGGGGCACCGCGCAGTATTTCACTAGCAAATAAGCGAGATTGCATTGGCTGATTTACGGCCAGTATTACTTTGCTTTTAATATAGTTATAAAGCACGGTAGCTGGATCGTCGTTAATTGTGACGTTATCGAGCCCTAAGTTCCAATTAGCTATTATGCGGTCGATCACAGACTCGTACAGACCATCCTTACTTTTAAAGTAATACAAAATATTAGCTTTTGGCACCTGCGCTTCTTTAGCAACCATGCTCATACTTGCTCCGTCGTAACCTAGTTGCGAAAACAATTGCTCGGCGGCATCTAAAATTAGTTTTTGGTTTTTCTCGCGTGTCACTTCTTTTTTATTTGGTTTTATTTGTGTGGTCATTGTTGAGTTTGCGTGTTTAACGTATTGATTGATTGTAGCTTTACTGACCAAAAGGTCAATTACTAAAAAGGGTGAATGTTAAAAACAGGCGAGAGGTTTAAGCTATTAACTTTAATTGTTTAATTAAATAATTACTGTTAGTTTAGTTTCAAATTTACGAGTAGTACTTTTGGATTGGCAAATGGATTTTATAAGCAAAAATAAATATACACTATATGGAGTCGCTGCAATATTACTGTGGAGTTGCTTAGTTGCATTACTACGGGATATTTCTGAGTTGTTTAGCCCCATTGGTGGTGCTGCGGCTATGTATTCTGTCAGTGCGATATTTTTAATTTTGGTTATGGGAGTGCCCAAGTTTAGTAGTTTTTCGAAACGCTACTTGGTAGTAGGTACTTTATTATTTGTATCGTACGAAATTTGTTTGGCGCTTTCTATTGGTATGGCAAATAGTCGTCATCAGGCAATGGAAATGGCGGTTATTAATTATTTATGGCCCACGCTAACAATATTGCTCTCTATTATTATTGGGCGCAAAAAAGTAAGTTACTGGGTTTACCCAAGCATGATTATTGCTTTTTTAGGCGTTGCTTGGTGTATTACGGGCGATCAAGAAATGTCGGTCGATACGCTTGTTACTAACTTTGCTGATAATCCTGCTACTTATTTAATGGCATTAGCTGCAGCGTTTATATGGGCTATTTATTGCGTAGTTACGCAAAAGCTGAGTAATGGTAAAAATGCCATTACGTTATTTTTTACTGTTACGGCAATGAGTTTGTGGGCGCAATATGGTTTTAGTAATGAAGCGCCATTAACGTTTTCACTGGGCTCAAGCATGACGTTATTATTAGCTGGTGTAGTCGTGGGGAGCGGTTATGCACTGTGGAATCAAGCTATTATTGGCGGTAACTTAATGCTGTTGGGTACGCTTTCGTACTTTACACCGGTGTTTTCTACTATTATTTCAGCGCTGTATTTATCTATTACGCTGAGTGCTTCGTTTTGGCAAGGGGTTGTACTGGTAACAGTGGGCTCGCTAATTTGCTACTTTGTAACGCGAGAAAAGCCGCAAAGGTTAAGTGCTAAAGTTTAGAGTCGCTGATAGGGGGAGCTTAAAGTTATGTTTTAGGTAAACATAAAATAAGATCTCAGGTTAAATAATGTCGCGCACTTGTTGTTTAAATGACTTGCCAATTTTTACTGACACGCCTGATGCTAGTTGAACGCTTTCATTACTTAACGCAACCACTTTGTGTTGGTTAATAGCGTAAGATTTGTGGACTTGAATAAATGAAGTATCAAGCTCTTGCAATATGTATTTGAGAGTGCAGCTTGCAAGTAATGCTTTTTCACCTTGCCATACTTTTACATAATTTCCATACGCTTCAAACATGTCTATGTCGCTTAATTGAATTTTATGTTTTTCACGATCGATTTTAAGCGTAATAGTCAGAGGTGCCTTGGGATTTAGCGTTATGTGTTTTCTTTTTTTCCGTACTTTATTGAGTGCTTGTTCAAGGCGTTGCGCAGAGACTGGTTTTAGTAGGTAGTCAGTTACGTCAAGTTCAAAACCGGCTAAAGCATATTCTTGATACGCACTAATAATAATCACTTGTGGTCGATTCGCGAGCACTTTGAGTAATGCAATGCCTGATAGTTCGGGCATGTTTATGTCTAAAAATAACAAATCAATAGATGATGTGGCTAAAGCACATAATGCATCTTTAGCGTTAAGGTATTGTCCGCTTATATTAATGTCTTTATGTGCACTTAAATGATGAAGTATAACGTCATGCGCGAGCGGCTCGTCATCAACAATTATTGTGTTTAACATGCAGGCAGCTCCAATTTAAGTGTGGTTTGCCAAAGATTTTTATTTTCATTAATAATTAATGTGTACTTATTTGGATATAAAAGAGTCAGCCTACGGCGTAAATTGTTAAGTCCCACCCCATGCTCTGAATTGTTATTAGGTAGAATAGGGTTAGAGGAAAATAGCGTTAGTATGTTATCGGCCATGGTGATTTTAAACACAACCGTTACTTTTTGTGACGTGGGTTCTACACCATGCTTTATCGCGTTTTCTAAAATCATTATTAACAGTAGTGGCGAAATTAAATAGTGTTGTTGATATTCAGGCCATTGCACATCAAAGTTGCAGCGCTCAGCACTTCGTAAATGCTGCAATGCAATAAAACCTTTTAAGTAATTAATTTCTTTTTCTAAACTCACCTGTGCTTTTTGGCCTTCATAAACACTGTAACGCAGTAAGTTAGCTAATTGCATAACAAGATCTGGTGCATTATCTGCTTTTTTTAATGTTAGTGCGTAAAGGTTGTTTAATGTATTAAATAAAAAATGAGGGTTAATTTGCTGTTGAAGTAGCTTTAGCTCTGTTTTTGTTTGTTGCTGGGCAATGTTGCTAATTTGAACGTGTTGTTGCTGTCGTTCAAACGCTAAAATAATCGGTGTGCTTATAGCCAAAAATAAGAATACAAACTGATAATTTTCAGGGCTGAAAATATTATCATTACCGCCTGGTGTTAAGTTAGCAATGCCTGAGGGTAAATCGTTAATAGGTAACAGTAGCAAGCACGATGTTAATATAGGTGTAAGTACAACGAGGCTTATTAAACTTGCAAACAAAAATATTAATACGCCATGATAGGTTAATACGTAGCGTATTAATAAATATCTATTTAATAAATACACTCCATATACTAATCCGGCACAAACAGTAATTTGCCAAAGGTAACCCAAAAAAGTATCAAACTGTGTGAATACTTTATAAACGTCAATAACAGGCTCAATAGGCTGATTTAACATAGGATCAGTGTGCGTATTGAGTATGCTTGATGTAACTATTGCCCAACCTAAAAGTACTATAAACACGACAGTATCAAGTGAAAACAAGGATTTAAGCCATTTATTACTCAACACATTGTTATTTTTATTAGTGCGTTTAGTAATAAGCCATATACCACTTGCAGATGCGCACAGTGTCCAACATTGTGCATCAAGGTATTGCCATTGCGAAAAGTTAAGAAGTTGGTTATTAAATACTAGCAAGAGAGATGGATAGGCTAAAAAGCCTAACAGCCAAACTATGATTGCGGGTGTAAGTAATAAACGATATGCAAACGCATGGGCAATAAAAAAGGGAATACACTGTAAAAAAAGTTGAATATTAATAGCCAGATATTGGCTCGTTGAATCCATATGTGATGACAAAAAGCGTATATGAGAGTCGAGCATAATAGCGGCTATTAGCGGTAAAAAAATTATTAGCTGGGTAATGCTAAAGCGTTGCCATATTGGTGTATTGGCTTGCTGCATATGTGACTCCGTTTTTATTATAGTTTCTGAGCAGATATGCTTAGATAAAATTGTCTTTTTATTTTAAACATTACCTTTGCACAATTCACTACGCTGAGCGCGCTAGTTTATCCATAAAATTGTTTCAATCATAATTTATTTTTAAAATAATTATTTTATTTCATAGGGTTAGTAACCGTTTTAAGCATACTAGGCCGTTTATTTAAATGATGAAAGGTCATATTTAAATGACCAACGTTACTTTTTTATGTTCATCATTTATTTCAATACGTTAACCATTATTTTCTCGCTTGTATTGACTTGCTTTCTTAAGCTGGTGCTATACCAATTAAGGATGAAACTAATGCTTACACTGAAAAATATCAACAAAAAATACGCAGATGGTACGCAGGCTTTGAATGATGTGACGATCACTCTACCC
>NZ_AUTR01000071.1:0-121523 GCF_000497875.1 Pseudoalteromonas sp. S8-8 | reverse complement strand
GTATGGTCGGTCTACTTGGCCCTAATGGGGCGGGTAAATCAACACTTATGCGCACACTCGCGTGTTTACAAAATGCCGACTCCGGACATATTAATTTTAATGGCCTTGATGTGATTAGCCAACCAGATGCGCTTAGATCGCAGCTAGGTTATTTACCACAATATTTTGGCGTGTATCCCAATATGAGTTGCCGGGCGTTACTTGAGCATATTGCCGTATTAAAAGGCATAGATGGTAATGCACGCAAAAACCAAATTAATAGTTTACTTGAACTAACCAATTTGACTCAGTTTGCTAATAAAAAGGTCGTTAATTTTTCGGGAGGAATGAAGCAGCGTTTTGGCGTGGCTCAGGCTTTGTTAGGTAACCCAAAACTAATTATTATGGATGAACCCACTGCTGGGCTTGATCCTGTGGAACGAGAAAGTTTAAATAATTTACTCGTTAGTATTAGTCAAAATAGGTTGATATTGTTATCGACCCATATTGTTGAAGATGTAGAAAATTTATGTCACTACGTGGCCATTATAGATCAAGGAACACTCATACAAAGCGGTGACGTAAAAGAGTTACTAGTTCCTTTAGAAGGTAAGATTTGGCAGCTCGAAAGTTTACCTACGGGCATACCAAATCAGCATGTATTAAGTAAGAGCCATCGCTATGGTAGAGCGTCATTTCGTGTGTATGCAGACACAGCGCCTGCACAAAATGCAATAAACTCGCCCGCTACGCTTCAAGACAAGTACTTTTTTGCACTCAATGAAGGAAGTCAAACATGTTAATTTTTAATGAGTGGCGATATGCAGTGCGCCAACCACTTGTTTGGCTGTGCATTATTATCCCTTTGGTATTTGCGGTTATGTTGTCCTCTGGGCTTGCAGCAGTTGAAGTTAATTCGTTAAAACAATTTAAGTTAAATATTACAATGCTACAAATGATGCAGTTACCTGTGCTTGTAGGAGTATTGGCGCCCGTTATATTTTTACGAGATCAGCACGCGTCAATGCAGGAGCTTATTTATGCTACGCAAACTAGCTTATTTAAGCGCAGTTTAGCAAGAGTATGCTTACTGATTTGCTTGGTTTTTATTATTAGTTTAATCAGTGATTTAGTAATGATATACATGCAAGTAAGGCAATTGGGCTATATACCAAATATGGTTTCTTTTACTGTATTTAATAGCTTTTTAGTGTTGTTACCAAATAGCTGCTTTTTAGTTGTTGTTGCCTTTTTTGTTTGCCATAAATCAGCTAATTCATTACCCAATTATGTTGTTTTTGCGGTGTTGTGGATAGGCTACATAATGCTTGCAAGTATTACCGGAAATCCAATACTTGCTGGAAGTAGTATTATAAGCAATCGATTTTATACATTATTTGTTTGGCTTGACCCTTTTGCATACACAGCCGTAATAAACAGTTTAACCAATTCATTAGGGGCTTCATTTGCTATTAATCGCGTTGTTGTGAGTATGCTTACTGTTGGTATTTTTTATATTACTTTTAGTAACAATAAAAAAAACACATTATTAAAGAGTGAAAATGGTAAAAATACTAACGAATACATTCGTTACAACACGTTAAAACCCGCTGAATATAAAACAGCGAGAGTCACGCAAAAACCATTTTTGATGATGGCCAGTTTATACAAAATTACGCTGGTTAATTTGGTTTCACACCCTGTTACTTTACTGATTATTTTTGTTTGGCCGGTGATGGTTTTTAATAGTGTTGCCTCGTCGTCTAGTTATGTTGAACCAATGAGTGTTATGAGCACCACAAGCCTTGATGCGATTAGCTATTATGCATTTGATATGCAATTGTTGTTTGGCACTTTATTAATGGCTTTGTGGAGCTGGCAAGTAAGCTGCTTTGCTAAATACTATAATATAGCTGAGCTGATCGCTGCCACACCGCTCAAAACATATTACTTTTTAAACAGTCAGTTACTGGTCCTAGGTACTATGATATTGGTTTTTTTAACAATGAGCTTATTAGGGGTAAGTGCAGCTCAGTGGTTTTTACACAGTGCATATCAATTTGAAGTACATTTAACCATTTTATTTTTGATGGCAATTGTGCTTGCCATTATTGCGTGTGTATTTTTGTGTGTATTTAATTTGTGTCGTTCGCAGCTTATTGCGGGTTTGCTAATTGCTGTTATTTTACTGATCAAATTTACACCGATAATGACTTATCTTGGTCTTACGCATACATTGTGGAGTGTTGGTTGGACGCCTTTGCAGGCACCTGATAACTTTTGGGGTTATCGTGCAAGTATAAGTAGTTATTGGCCTTATATATCAGTTTGGTTAGTGGCGTGTATAAGTTTAGTTATAATTACGGGGATTTTTAATCACCGAGGTGCCGGGTTGAGCCAAAGAGTAATGGGGGTTAAACATTTTTGGTTACTTATACCTTTACTTATCACTGTGGCGCTATTTACTCAATTACATTTAAGACTGGTTGAGGAGAAGCCTTTAACCAACTCGCATAAACGCGAGGCATTTAAAGCACAATACGAAAAAGCATTCTCACAATGGCGCAATGTAGCACAGCCAAGCATTATGCACATTGATGCTAATGTAGACTTTTACCCGCATCAGCAGCAAGCTCATTTTTCCTTAATATATACCTTAAAAAACACCCATCAAGCCCCTATTAAAGAGATATTGGTTGGGCGCTCTGGTTTTTATAAATGGGCTGATATTGAAATCTATGGCGCGCAAAGGGCTAAAAGCTTTCCCTTGCTTAATCAAGCTGTGTTTAAGTTTGAGAATGAAATGCAGCCAGGAGAAATACGTAAACTAGTTACACGGTTTGATGTTCATCAAGCTAAGCTTTGGCCAGTAAGAGGCCATCAGATAATAACCCCTGAATTTAGCTATATACGATCAGTGCCTTTATTGCCGACTGTTGGCTATCAAGATAATTATGAATTAACCGATCCTATACTTCGTCAGCAACACACACTTAAAGTGAAGTCGGTGATTAGACCCACGAAGCTATTTGCTAAAACGGCGAAAGCAAGTACTCATTACCAGTGGCTTACTATGTCGAGTAAAGTGAGTACAACAAGGGGTTATCAGGTTATAACCCAAGGAGAGGAAATATCACGTACCAGCAAAGATGACCGCGAAATATTTCATTTTGAGACTCGTACACCCATAAATGCTATCCCAGCTTGGGTGACGGTGCCTTATTCCCCTGTTACCAAACAGCAAAATGGCGTGATATTAAACGTGTTTGCTAAAGATAAAAACGAGCCAGCACGAGCGGTGTCTATAGCTGTAAACCTCAGCGCAATGGGCGATACAATAAAATGGCTTAATAATATAAGCCCTTATAGAGCAAAACAATTGAGTTTAATAGGCTCGCCTAGTGTTGGTGCTACAGGTTATGCATTGCCGCAACTTATACTTATTGAAGACAGTGTTGGTTTTAGATCAAAGCCAAGCGCTAATGCAGGCTTTGATCAACGCTATCGCCGTGCAGTTCATGAAACCGCGCATCAATGGTTTGGCCATGATATTGGTAATGGGGTATTTTCAGATAGCGCTTTTTTAGTGGAGTCTATGGCAAAGTATATTGAGCTTGTTGTTATAGAGCAGCGTTATGGGAAAGCAACAATGCAAGCGCTGGTTGAGTATGAAACAACACGCTATGAGCAAAGTATGCTGATGAACATAAAGGAGCGATCAGCCTTAGTTGATGCTACACAAAGCTTTGATCAATATTCGCGAGCAACCATTGTCTTTGCTAAGCTACGCGCTGCTATTGGGGATGAACCCATTATTAATGCGCTCAAGTTGGTTTGGAAAAATCATGGTTATCCAAACAGTCCCGCTAATTCTATGGATTTTATACGAGCATTAAAACATGAAGCTGGAAAAGAACAAGAAAGCTTAATAAACACACTGTTTTTAGAGTAAGTACGTTTAATTTGAACATATATTTAGTAAATCAAAAGCCCTATTATTTTAGGGCTTTTTGTTGTGTGCGGATTATTTTGCATTATTTACCTGCGCTAGTAACTCTATAACTTTTTGTTGACCAAATGTTTGTGCAAATTGCTCGGCTGTTTGACCTGCTTTGTTTTGATGCGCATTGTCGCAATCAAGGCTAACAAGTGTTTTAGCGATACTAAATTCACCTCTAAAAATAGCGGCCATTAGCGCTGTGTTACCACGGTTATCTTCTAAACAGGCATTAGCGCCTAAGTGCAATAGCGTATTAACTGTGTTTTTATTACCGTGATAAGTGGCAATCATTAACGCGGTGTAACCTTTATTGTTGTAGCTGTCGATAGGGATACCAGCATCTACAAATTGCTCTATTACAGCGGTGTCGTTGGTACGTGCTGCGGCAAAGTAATAAGCAAATAAGCTTTGGTATTGAGTTTTTGCAGAATGTTGGCTTTCAACTTGCGTACTGGGTGTTTGTGTACTTGGGGTATTTTGAGCGTAAACGCTACTGGTAAAGCTCAGTAGTAGAGCGACTATAATTAATAAATTACGCATAACAATTGTCTCTTATAAAAAGAGGAAGGGGGTTATCCCTTCCTCATTATTGTGGTTGTTTGTATAGCTGCTTAGTTGGGACTAATTTTTACAACTGATTACTTACAGCTAGTTAATTACAACTAGCTACTTACAAGTTAGCTGCTAGTTGTTTAACCATTTTAATATCGCCGTTTACAGCTTTAGTTAAGCGTGTACCGTACTCACTGTCTGCTTTGTAAAAGTGGCTAAGCATTTTGTGTTTAACACTGCTGTTTTGCACTTTGCCTAAATCGCCTGCTAGGTTATTAATTAGGTTTGTACGTTCTTGTTTGCTAAAACCACGGTATATAACACCTGCTTGCGCGAAGTTTTGCTGCTTTTTAATCGCGGCTTGTTGTACAAAGCCTTTAAGCTCTGTGTTACTTCTACGTGCAATTGGGTTTTCAGCTACGTTTTCTTGGCTTGGTTGGTAGTTCACATTGCTTGTTGTGTTCCCGTAGTTCATTGCACCGTCTTGGTTGTAGTTAACCACTTCAACTTTTGCACGGTTAATTGGCAATTGCTGGTGGTTAGCACCTAGGCGGTACATTTGTGTATCAGCGTAAGAAAACATACGACCTTGTAATAAGCGGTCTTCTGATGGCTCAATACCTGGAATAATGTTTGCCGGTGCCATTGCTACTTGTTCTGTAGATTGGAAGAAGTTAGTTGGCATACGGTTTAAGGTCATTGTTCCTACTTTAGTTTCTTTAATGTCTAACCACATTTTTGTTGCATCTAACGGGTTGTAATCAAAGTCATCAAGCTGCGATGGATCAAGCGTTTTAATGTACAGATCCCATTTAGGGAAATTGCCTCTGTTTATTTCAGTGTATAAATCTTGTGTTAAATGCTGAAAGTTTTGGCTTTGTACTTTTGCCACTTCTTTTGCGTCAAGGTTATCAATACCTTGTTGACTTACCCAATGAAACTTAACGTATTTAACATCACCCGATTTATTAATCATTTTGTATGCATGTACACCCCAACCGTCCATTTTACGAAGACTTGCTGGTGTACCGTAGTCGCTGTAAACCCACGTTAGCATTTGTGTAGAACCTGGTTCGTGCGAGAAAAAGTCAAATACACGGTTAGGATCTTGAATGTTATCAACCGGAGATGGTTTTAAAGAGTGAACCATGTCTGGAAATTTAATCGCATCACGAATAAAGAACACAGGTAAGTTATTACCTACTAAATCCCAGTTACCTTGGTCTGTGTAAAACTTAGTTGCAAAGCCACGTGGGTCACGCAGTGTTTCTGGGCTACCTTTTGAGTGAATTACTGATGAAAAGCGAACAAATACGTCTGTTTCTTTACCAGCTTGTGCAAACGGTGCTGCAATTGTTAAATCGTCTAGCTCTTTTGATGCTACAAACACACCGTGTGCGCCAGTACCACGAGCATGCACAACACGCTCAGGAATACGCTCACGTGCAAAGCGTTGCAGTTTTTGAATTAGTTGCACGTCCTCTAGTAATACACTGCCACGTTCGCCCGCAGTAATTGAATTTTGGTTGTCACCAACAGCTGCGCCGTTATCTTTAGTAAGTGTTGTTGCTGCGCTTGCCGGTAATGCTATTGCAAGTGCCAGTGCAGTTAGTGTTAATTTTGTTTTGTTTATTTGAGTATTCATTGTCGACCTCATCTATTTAAAAGTGCCGGCAGTGGTGCAGGCTGTTAATCTGTTAACGATAGTATTGATTTTATTAACTTCGGTAAAACTGATTAATTAGATTGATGTGATTTGTAAAATAGATGAAATAAATTAACAGGAGCACTTTTTACGTTAACGGAATTTTTTTACTACGACCTTGGTCGCAATATGCTTTTATAAAGTTGATTAAATACAAAGGTTTTTAGTTTTATCTGAGTGTATTTTCACCAAGCTGGTGCGTTTTATACTTACAGTGTGTTGACATATTCGTGCAATAAAGGGAATATGCTCAATCGGTGGGCTTATGCTCATTATTGAGTTGCACTAAAAAGCTGCACAATATTAATCGCGCTTAACTCGTTATACTTAAATTAGCTAAACCAAACAGTTTTAATAAGGTGACAAGATGAATACTAACATTGAGCTAGTGATATTTGATTGTGATGGCGTTGTTATTGATAGCGAAATTTTAAGCGCACAAGTACTCATTAATATGCTTGTTGAAAAAGGCGTTGATATTGACCGTGCTTATGTACAGCAACACTTTTTAGGCTGCAATTTTAAAACAGTAAGCCAAAAAATAGCGGATGCATTTAATGTCACTCTTCCTGAAAGCTTTGAAGGTGACTACCGCGAAGCACTGTTAAACGAATTTGAAACAGGGCTAACCACGACTGACGGTATAAAAGACGTACTTAACAATTTAGCTGTGCCTATTTGTATAGCTACTAGCAGCAGCCCAGCACGCACCGCAAAAGCGTTGAGCGTAGTGAGTTTAAGTAAGTACTTTAGCGATACGGTTTTTACCAGCAGCGAAGTTAAGCGTGGCAAACCAGCACCCGATTTATTTTTACATGCAGCTAAACAAATGGGTGTAAAGCCAGAGCATTGTTTAGTGATTGAAGACAGTAAAGCCGGCGTAAATGCAGGAATTGACGCCAACATGCAAGTACTGCATTACAGCGGTGGGCAACATATGCAAGGCTCTGTTAATCATGTACACAGTGCTTACCCAAATGTTGATCATTTAACGCATTGGCAAGATTTTTTTAGTGCATACCCTGCACTTAAAAAGCAGTAAACACGCAGCTTTTTAAATAAACAAAGTTTTAAACGCGATTTGCTCGCCTTACACACTGACAGGCAAGCAAACGCAAAATATAAATGTAGATGGTTTTGCTTTACTAAAAATAAAACAAAACATGGCAAAACATCATGCGTTTATAAGCCAAATTATAAAAGGCGAAGTATTTAGGTATTAAGTACTTTGCTGTTAACAATAGGAAATACCATGGCAACGAGTCCACACACACAAACATTTAAAGATGTAAACGAAGAGCAACTTCCTGTTGCTAATAATAAGCTTCACGGCTGGAAGCATTTTGCAGGGCTATACGCCGGCGAACATGTTGCGGCTACTGAATTTGTTATTGGTGCAACGTTTGTTGCATTAGGCGCTTCAACCATCGACATTCTACTGGGTTTATTAATAGGTAACCTGTTAGCAATGTGTTCTTGGTGGCTGATTACTGCACCCATTGCAGTAGAAACCCGCTTAAGTTTATATAACTACTTAAACAAAATCGCTGGTAACTCAATGACCAAGCTCTATAACTGGGCTAACGTGGTTATTTTTAGTGTTATATCGGCCGCCATGATCACGGTATCCTCCACCGCCGTGCGGTTTTTGTTTGATATACCTGCGCAACTTGATTGGTATCCAAATAGCTTTTGGTTTGTAGCCATTGTTTTAGCTGTTGGCTCTATTGTTGTGTTTGTTGCGATGTATGGCTTTTCTACGGTTGCTGACTTTTCGAAACTGTGCGCGCCGTGGCTATTTGTTATATTTATTGCAGGTTCGTTCGCGTTATTCCCTGAGCTTTCAAATCACGTATTAGGTTCTACCTCTTTAACTAGCTTTAGCGACTTTATGACCATAGGCGACTCCTCCATATGGACGGGCACCAATGCCGATGGTGAAAAAGGCATTGGCCTATTAGAAGTGATTGGCTTTGCATGGGCTGCTAACTCAATTACTCACTTTGGTTTAATCGACATGGCTATTTTTAGATTTGCTAAACGCAAAAGCTATGGCTTGTTTTCTGGCGTGGGCATGTTTTTTGGTCATTACTTAGCGTGGATCTCTGCCGGTATTATGGGCGCAGGTGTTGCGGTATTACTTAAAACAACTATTTCATCACTTGATCCGGGCGATGTTGCATACCATGCATTAGGTTGGACTGGCTTTGTTATTGTAATTATTGCCGGTTGGACTACAGCTAACGCAAACCTTTACCGTGCAGGTCTTGCAGCACAATCTATATTTGTTAATCAATCACGTGAACGCACAACCGCTATTGTAGGTGTTGTAACCGTGATTATTGCGTGTTTCCCGTTTGTATTTTCACAAATGCTTCCGCTACTTACCTACGCAGGCTTATTAGTTGTGCCAGTAGGCGGCATTGTGTTTGCTGAACATGTGTTATTTCCTAAAATTGGCCTAACACGTTACTGGGCTAAATATAAAAACATTACCCGCAGCGTACCGGCTATAGCATCTTGGGCGTTAGCGCTTGTGTTTGGCTTTGGTTTAAATGCTATTGATGTAATGTCGTTTTACTACTTGTTTATTCCTACGTGGATTTTCACAATCGTTATTTATACGCTTTTAGCTAAAAAATACGGCGCCGGTGAAGATTACACACAAGAGATTGAAGCAGAAGAGCAAGAGCAACGTGATATTAAAGAATATCAAGCTGCTGAAGCTAAAGACATTCCAAAGCCAGTAATTGACAGCTCTGTATTTACCAAAGTACTTAATGCGGTTTCTACGGTTTCACTGGTTATTATTTTTATATTTGCCAGCCAGGTGATGTTTTTCAGTGAAACTATGAGTATGTACAGCGCTAATAAATCGCAATTCGAAATAGCCTGTTTTATTTGTACTGTTATTTATTTTGTTACTGCGTACTGGTCGTTAAAACGCCATAAAGTACTCAATACAGCATCGTAATTACTTATCGTAATACAGTATCGTAATTTATATTTTATTTTTGTTTAGTAAGGTCGCACCATGACGCAACATCAACACACTGACGCTCTAGTTACAGGGCTAAACCAACAAAGCTTGGCTCAATTACCAAGCCATGTTGATACACCAACCTACGACCGTAGCGCAGTTAAAGCCGGTATTGTTCATATTGGCGTGGGCGGTTTTCATCGTGCTCATCAAGCGGTATATGTTAACGAGCTTTTAAAAACCCCAGGCTCTGAGCAATGGGGCATATGTGGTGTTGGCCTTTTAGAGGGTAACCGTGGTCTGCGTGATATTTTAAAGCAGCAAGATTACCTTTATACGCTTACTGTTAGACACCCAGACGGTAAAATAGATAACAAAGTAATTGGCTCAATGATCGACTTTTTGTTTGCTCCAGAGGACAAACAAGCGGTAATTAATAAGTTAGCGCACAGCGATACTAAAATTGTGTCGCTTACTATTACCGAAGGCGGCTACAACTTTAACCCTGCAACGGGCGAGTTTGATTACAGTAATCCAGATATTATTAACGACATTAATAACCCGAACGACCCAATTACAGCGTTTGGTTACATTACGGCTGCGTTAAAACTGCGTAAAGAGCAAGGCTTAGGCGCATTTACAGTGCAGTCGTGCGATAACATTCAGCACAACGGTAACGTAACACGTAAAATGCTTTTAGCCTTTGCTACAGAGCAAGACAAAGACCTAAGTGAGTGGATTGAGCAAAACGTATCGTTTCCAAATGCGATGGTTGACCGTATTACACCGGTATCTAAAAAGAGTGATATTGATTATGTGGTTGATGCATATGGTGTTAGCGACGAGTGGCCAATTACCTGTGAGTCGTTTACACAATGGGTAATAGAGGACACATTTAGTGACTCTCGCCCAAATTGGGACGTTGTTGGTGCACAGTTTGTTACTGATGTAACGCCTTATGAAACCATGAAAATACGCTTACTTAATGCAGGGCATTCTGTACTTGGTTTATTAGGTTCAATCCATGGCTATGGCACTATAGACGAAACGGTATCTGATGAATTATTTGCCACATACCTGCGTGCTTTTATGGATAAAGAAGTAACGCCAAATCTTGAACCACTTGAAGGTATTGACCTTGAAAGCTACAAAGATACGTTAATAGAGCGTTTTGCTAATCCTAATATTAAAGACAGCCTAGCGCGTATCTGTAGTGAAAGCTCAGCTAAACTGCCTAAGTTTTTAATTGCTACAATTAACGAAAACCTAGTACAAGGTCGCGATGTATCACTGGCAACGCTTGTTATTGCTACTTGGTGCTTATACAGCGATAAGGGTTTAAGTGAAAACGGCGAGCAACTTGAAATTCAAGATGCGATGCACAAAGAGCTTAATTCTTACGCGCAAGAGACTCAAACTAGCCCGTCTGCATTTTTAAAGTTAACGAGCTTGTTTGGTAAGCTTGAGCATAACGAAACGTTTACTGCTGAATATAAAAAGTCGATTGCTGCGTTGTATGCACCTAATAGTAAAATTAAAGCCATTATGCAGGCTGTACTTGATCAAAAGAGTAACTAATTATGAGCATTTTAATTAATCATAAATCAGGCGAAAACGTAAGTGTTAGCTGCTTTGGCGAAGTGCTGTGGGATTGTTTTGATTCAGGTAAACGCTTAGGTGGCGCGCCACTTAATATGTGTGTGCGTATCAACTCACTAGGCATTAAAGCCGACATGATCAGCGCTGTTGGTAACGACGAGTTAGGCGCTGAGTTACTAGGCGAAATTACTAGCAAAGGCGTAAGCTGCGAATACATTGCTATTAATAGTGACAAAAAAACTAGCACGGTTGAGGTAACACTCGACAGTGGTGGCTCAGCAAGTTATGAAATAGTGGCAGACACTGCGTGGGATAATATAGCGCTTACTGATGAGTTACTTAGTAAAGTCAAAAGTAGTGATGTATTTGTATTTGGCAGCTTAATTGGGCGAAGCGAAGCGTCTTTAGCAACGTTAAATCAATTAGTTGATGTAGCAAACTTCAAAGTGTTTGACGTAAACCTACGTGCACCGCATTACAAGCTAGAAACACTTGTAGATTTAATGAATAAAGCAGACTTTATTAAATTAAACGATGAAGAGCTATACGAAATAGCAAAAGCGATGGGTTGTAAGTTTCATTCGCTTGAACAAAATTTAGCGTTTATAGCACAGCAAACAAATACCGATTACTTATGTGTAACCAAAGGTAGCCACGGTGCTTTATTAACAATCAAAGGCGAGAATTTTTATAATTCAGGTTATTTAATTAGCGTAATTGACACTGTTGGCGCAGGGGATTCGTTTTTAGGTTCGTTAATTTATCAGCTTTGTAGCAACGACGACGCGCAATATGCCGTTGACTTTGCATGTGCCGTTGGAGCAATGGTCGCCGAAAGTTCTGGCGCAACACCTACTTTAACGCATCAACAAATTAGTGAGTTTATGAACCCACTTTAAAAAAACATTGTGTGTGAAAGCGGTTATAACGTAAAAGTTTAACCGCTTTTTTTGTGCCCAAAATAAGACGTGTGTAATAAACATTCAATGTGGAACGTTTAGTGTGCAGGTTGCGTAAATAGTGGCTTATATCGATTATTGTATTAGCTAAACGTCTTATTGTTTGAGGGTTGAAGCTTTGTTATTGTTCGTCGATTATTCACGGATTGAAAAGGCGGGGCGACACACAATGCGCTCTATAACTAAAATACAAAAAGAGAAACGTGCTTTATGATCATCTTTTTTATCTGCCTCACTATTTTAATACTGGGCTATAAGTTTTACAGCCCATTTGTTGAAAAACAAGCCGGTTTGGATTCAACTGCTGACACACCACAAAAACGCTTTAGCGAAGGTGTTGATTACGTAGCTATTCACCCTGTACGAGCATTTTTAATTCAGTTTTTAAACATTGCTGGCGTAGGTCCAATATTTGGCCCAATTTTAGGTGCTTTATACGGACCAGTTGCACTAGTATGGATTGTACTTGGTAATGTTTTAGGTGGCGCTGTACACGACTTCTTCTCAGGTGTAATGAGTATAAAAGAAGACGGTAAAAGCCTACCAGAAATCGCAGGCCATTATTACAACGTCGTATTTAAAGGCTTTATGCTTGTATTTACTGCCATGCTACTGTTTTTTGTAGGTGTAGTATTTATTATGAGCCCTGCAGGTTTGCTAAGTAACCTTGATTTTTTTGAAGGTACAATACTGGCAAATAATACCTTTTGGGTACTCGCTATTTTAGCGTATTACTTTTTAGCTACCTTGCTACCAATTGATAAAATTATCACGAAGTTTTACCCAATTTTTGGTGCGCTAATGATTGTAATGACAGTGGCAATTGCTATTTCATTACTAATTAATGCGCCGCACTTACCGGTACCAAGTGACTTTTTAGCTTACTTTGAAGCTGATCACGCACATGACTTTTTAGAGCCAAACCCAGATGGATTACCAACATGGCCATTGTTATTTATAACAATTACCTGTGGTGCTATTAGTGGTTTTCACTCTACTCAAGCGCCAATTATTGCGCGCTGTTTAACTAACGAAAAATACGTACGTCCAGTTTACTACGGCGCTATGATGTGTGAAGGTATTGTAGGTTGTGTATGGGCACTTGCAGGTATTGCAGCGTTCCCAGATGGTTACGCTGGCTTAAAAGCATTGCTTGATCAAGGTGGTCCAGGTTTAGTTGTTAACCATGTAGCTAACAGTTACTTAGGTGTATTTGGCGGTATAATGGCAATTATTGCAGTAGCCGTTTTCCCAATTACTTCTGGTGATACAGCGTTCCGCTCATTACGTTTAACAGTTGTTGATGCGTTTAATATTCCGCAAAGTTTACGTAATCGCTTATTAGTGGCTGTACCTATACTTACTATTGCTTACTTTATGACGAAACTCGATTTTTCATTAATTTGGCGCTACTTTGCATTTTCAAACATGCTGCTTTCTACAAGCGTATTATGGCTTGCCACTAAGTACTTGTTTGACCGTGGTACATTCCATTGGATTGCGAGTGTTCCTGCTGTTATAGCAACTGCGGTAACGGTTTCTTATATTGGTACTGCCGCAATTGGTCTTAACTTATCAAGTGATTTAGGTAAACCTATTGGTGCTGTAGTAACAGTGATTGGCTTAATTGTTTTAGCTATTGTGCACTCTAAGCATAAAGTTAAACCAACAGCGGTTTAATAATAATCACATAAGTTATTTCAAGCATTAAAAAAGCGAGCTATTCATAATGAATAGCTCGCTTTTTTTGTGTACTAAATTAAGGTATTACTGAGTTGCAAGTTCAAAGTAACTGTTATCGTCGAGCGTTTTGCTTATCATCATAGCGCCCTCAAGCAAGCTCACTGTTTGAATAGCCGCTTTAGTAGGGTTGAGGTCACCATTAGCTAAATGCGCAGCGCTAAGCCATGTTAAATTTTGATTAAAAAAGCGTTTTACTTCAAGGCGTACTTTATCTGGAAGGCTATCGCTTTCGGCTCCTAGCAAACCACATAAACACATTTTACGATCGGTTACTAATGCACTTCTAAAAAGCTGAGTGTACACATCAATAGGATTTTTACCGCTTGCTTTAAGCTCGTTTGGCTCGCCTAACGCAGCTAAAAAAGAATTAGTATATTGATGAGCAAGCTCAGCACCTAAATCGGCCTTAGTCGGAAAGTGATAGTGCACACTGGCGCTCTTAATTCCAACTTCGCTTGCGAGCTCTCTAAAACTAAAATTACTGTATCCGCCAAGGCGCACCTTGTTTTCAGCTGCTTTTAATAACGCTTCTTTTTTACTCACTTTTAATATTTTCCTATCTGCAGTAATACCAATTTTATTAAAACATGATCATTGTATCGCATTAAACAACTCACTAACTGCGTTAAAAATTATTCATATAGAATAACTAGATGTCATAATTTTCGCCTTGTTGTTATTGCGCTATTTTCTTAGCGCAATAATAGATCACTTATTTAATGCAATTGGTATAGCAAAATTATCGACCAGTAGGTAGTTATTTACAAGCGTTTTTATTTTTAAGCAACCCCCTAATTTTATTATGAATTAAGTTAAATCCTATAAATCAGAAAAATTTAAACGTTGACTTAAATTTAGTTTAATATTATAAATTACCTACCGGTAGGTAGGTTGCTGCCATTAATTCACTTTTAAACAATAAAGATAGAGATTGCTATGAAAATTTATGATGTAGAAAACTTTCCAAACCCACTTCGTGTTCGTATCGCTTTAGCTGAAAAAAATGCCACTGCAAATGTTGAGTTTGTACCTGTTGATTTATTAAATGGTGAGCACAGAACAGAAGCCTTCTTAGCTAAAAACCCATTAGCAGGTGTGCCCGTATTAGAGCTAGATGACGGCACGTTTATATCAGAAAGTACCGCTATTACTGAGTATATTGATACCGCATTTGAAGGCCCATCTTTAATGGGTGAAACCGCAAAAGAGCGTGCAGTAATTAACATGATGCAAAAACGCGCAGAATCTATGGTGCTTGACGCTGTGGCAACTTACTTTCATCATGCAACTGATGGCTTAGGTCCAGAGCTTGAAACGTATCAAAATGTGGCTTGGGGTGAAAAACAAGGCGAAAAAGCACGCCAAGGGTTTAGCTATTTTAATGATGTACTAGCGCAATCGGCGTTTGTTGCTGGTGAGCAGTTTAGTATTGCTGATATTACATTGTATGCTGGTCTGGTATTTGCTGGATTTGCACAAATAGCAATCCCGAATAAGTTAACCCATTTAGTTGCATGGCAAGAAAAAGTAGCAGAACGCCCAAGTGTTGCGGCTTAATTAGGTTGTTAGTTTAAAGTTTAAGTGGAGTTACGGTTAGGAGCCAAATATGAAAATTGCTGCCGATTTTAGTAAACGAGTTGTTGTACATAGCGAAACGCTACCGTGGGTTGCATCGCCAATGGCGGGTGTTGATAGACGAGCACTGGACCGTGTGGGCGACGAAGTTGCTCGCGCAACGACTATTGTTCGTTATGCACCTGGCAGTGAATTTTCGCCGCATGTTCATACAGGCGGTGAAGAGTTTGTTGTGCTTGAAGGGGTATTTCAAGATGAACATGGTGACTTTGTGGCAGGTTCTTATATCCGTAATCCACCGCAATCAAAGCATAAACCGGGGTCTGAAAATGGCTGCGTTATATTTGTAAAGTTATGGCAGTTTCAGCCAGATGATCGAACGCACGTGCGTTTGCAAACAGACTTGATGCAAAGTACGGTGCATCCTAGTTTTAAAAATGTAGCCGTAACCCCTTTATACCAAGACGACTTTGAAGACGTATGCTTGTTGCACTTTAAGCCTAACGCTTGCATGGTTATAAACGCAAAAGGTGGAGCAGAGTTCTTAGTACTAGAAGGCTCATTTGATGAGCAAGCCGATACCTTTGTAAAAAACAGTTGGTTAAGAGTGCCTATTAATAGCTCTGTTAACGTTAAAGCGGGAAGTAATGGTGCAAAAGTATGGCTTAAAACGGGCCATTTAACTGATGTAGAAAACCAGATATCTCGCGTACAAAATGCGTAATTGAGTCGTTTATTTGAGATTATTTATTGATTTAGTTCAGGACTAATTAATTTTAGAAGGTGTACTTTACCACTCAGCCTATTTAAGGAGAGCAGTAATGGTACACACAACACATGGTTTATCGATTGGTCTTGAACGTGCAGGAAGAGAGTTTTTTTTAAAACTTAAAGCCGTTGGTACGCTTACTCACGACGATTATAAAATAATTACCCCAATGATAAACTCAGCTCTTGGCGAAGTTAAGCACCCAGTCGTGAACGCCTTAATAGATGGTAGCGAACTTGAAGGTTGGGAACTACGCGCAGCGTGGGATGACTTAAAGTTAGGTGTTAAGCACTCTAAAGAATTTAAAAAAGTAGCTATTTACGGTAATAAAGAGTGGCAAGCTCGAATGGCAAAAATAGGTAACTGGTTCATATCGGGTGAGGTTCAATACTTTGAAAATGCTACCGCAGCCATAGATTGGCTAGATGAATAGCTTGATTGAAAAAATTAAATTAAAGCACTCTTATAGAGTGCTTTTTTGCTCTATGAGTAACATTGTTAGGTAGTTACATTCGGTTTATTTCAATTGTTAATACTGCTCTATTAAAATACACTAATTATTATTGAGCAAACTACACATTATAAAAACAATGAAACAAGTACTTACCTTTATTACATTCCTGATATTTTCTACATCAATACATGCAAAAGATAACAACATATTCACGCCGGTTAGCGATCTTTTTTTGGCTGTTTCTAACGTTGATCACACGCAAATGCGTGCGGCCGTTGATGATTCATTTCTACTTTTAGAGCACGGTGAAGTGTGGACTATTAATGACTTTATAAATGTTGTTAAGCCTTCTGACTTTATAAGAACTAATTATTTTAGTGTTATAAATTCGCGTGTAGTGGGTGATGTTGCATTTATTAATTACTGGAATAAAGCCAATATTAAAAGCACCGAAAGAAGTATTGATATTTATTGGTTAGAAAGTGCCGTTGTATCAAAAGTGGGCGACAAATGGTTGTTATCGCAAATGCACTCTACTCGGTTACCCCAAGATGAAATACCAAAAGGTGTCACTTTTATAAAGCAATAGATATAACTCTAACTTGAAGCCCCGTAACATGGGGCTTTAATCATTTAAATTACATCAGCCAGCACAGGTAATGCCGGAAATGCCCCTTTAGCTAAACACGCTTTAGAGCCACATTTAAGAGCAAAGTGCAGGGCGCCTTTTACGCTCGCTTTATCATTTAGTTTATCTGCTAGTGGTAAATCACTTCCTAAGTTATTTAAGTAGTATAAAACCCCCGCTATAAATGCATCACCCGCGCTTGTTGTATCTACGGCGTTTATTTTTGGTGCCGATTCGTTAAGTATAAATGCGCTGTGGTAAACCTTGGCAGGCTCTGGTCCATCGGTTAAAAACACCAGTTTTACTCCGGTATTTAATAGCATTTGAATGTATTTTTCACCGCTTGTATCGCTATGCTGGGCTAAAAAATTAAGCTCATCACGCGAGAGTTTTACTATGTCACAATAGGTGTAACAAGCTTTTACATTGCTTGCTATATCGTTTGTGTTTTCCCACAAGCTGTAGCGTAAATTTACATCAAAACTGACGAGCTTATTATTCGCTTTTGCAAGTTTTAGCGCTTTAACCGTTGTGTTGGCAATTGCTGATTCGGTTAATGTGTTTGAACAAAAGTGTAGTGTGCTTATTTCTTGCCAATATATATGCGCTAAATGCGCCTGGGTTAATAGTACATCGGCTGTATTATGGCGATAAAAGCCAAAACTACGCTCGCCGGTTTCATCAAGGCTTACT
This sequence comes from Pseudoalteromonas sp. S8-8, assembly GCF_000497875.1. NCBI lineage: Bacteria > Pseudomonadati > Pseudomonadota > Gammaproteobacteria > Alteromonadales > Pseudoalteromonadaceae > Pseudoalteromonas > Pseudoalteromonas sp. S8-8. Next base: position 103,887 of record NZ_AUTR01000071.1, on the reverse strand, counting down.
ATAACCATGGCGGTTTGTGAGCCTGCAATGGTAAATAAATAGTCTGTATTTACATTGTATTGCGCTAATGCATTACTTAATTGATTGGCAAAATGATCGTCCCCTCTACCACCACAAAATGCAGCTTCACCTCCGAGTTTTGCATAGCCAACAGCTACATTGGCAGGTGCGCCACCTGGTATAGGTAAATAGGCCGAGTTATTAGCATCTTGTGGCAGCATATCAATTAATAGCTCGCCTAAGCACAGAAGTTTGGTCATTTGGAATATCCTGAAAAGCCTAGCAAGGCTAGGCTAAAAACGTGAAGGGTGTTATTTATTCATACTTTAAAAGGCGCTACAGTGATTACTCACCGCAGCGTAATACACACATTTAGTTAAAAGCGTATTTTAAAGTTACCGACGTTGTGCGGCCGTTAATAGTACGGGCACGAATAATATTGTTTTCAGGTACTGAGCCTTCTTCTGCTTCAGTGATACCTACTGTATCAAATAGGTTATTCACATTAAGCGCAATATTAAGGTTTTCAGATAAGTCATAGCTTACAAAGCCATTTACCTGTGTGTAGCCGTCAAATTGTAGATCGTTATTATCTTGAGCGTATGCATCGGTAGTACCAATGAAACTTACCCCTGCAGCGCCTTTTTCATAGCTGTAACGTGCCATTAATGAGTAAATTAAATCGGCTTGACGACGTGGCGTATTACCTACCACATCTGGGTTAAGCGCATCTTTTGCTATTTCTGCATCGGTCCAGGTTAAATTACCGCGAAAATCCCATGCATCAATAAAGTAAGTAGATTCTATTTCAATCCCTTTTGCTTCGTATTCACGGTCAAAAAATGTTTGTGATGTTGCTTCAAAATTTTGCTCTTCAGTTTCGGCAAAAAACGCAGTAGCAAACACTGATAATGAATCAAAGCGCTTTTTAACACCAAACTCAAATTGGTTCACTTCATCAACAGCGTCTTCTTTTGCAACAGAGCCGTCGGCGCGTACTTTACCAAATAAAAGACGGTCAGCATTTGCGCGCCCACCTTTACTTATGCGTGCAAACGTAGCAAGGCTTGGATCAATTTGATAATTAGCACCAATTGAATAAGAAGAATAGTTCCAGTCGTAATTTACTGGACTGGCGTTGGCAATATCAATACCTGCAACGTTTTGCTCAGGGATTGATATTTCACCGTCGCGGTTCATATCTACAGTTGATGTTACAGCACCTGCATAGTTACCGCGAGCTTCGCCACTGTCGTAACGGGCACTTGCATCAATGCTTACGTCGCCTAATTTAGTAGAGAATGCAACGTATGGTGCACGCGTGTCGTACTCTGTGTCGTAATCGCGTTGGCAACAGTTTCCCCAGTAAGGTGTGCCATATGCATATAAACCATTTTCTGAAAATTCAGTACCGTCAGCTGCAGTAACATTTAATAATGCTGCATTGTCGCCTTTAAGCTCCATAAGGTATGAATTCCATAACCACGACATAGCAATGTTTTGAGTTGACGCGTAATAACCAAAGGTAATGCTGGTATCATCATCAAACGATTTAGTTAGTTTAAAGTCGTTAACTAGCGAATCGAAGTCGTTCATTGTTACGTCAAACGTATGAATTCGCATAGCGAGGTCGTCGTTAAATGCAGCGCCCGTGTTTGCGTTACTGAGTGTTGCGCCTACACCACCAATACTCTGTGCAATAGATGATGCGCTGCCAACCTCAGCAGGAATAAGCGAGTTAAAGTTGCCGCTTATTGATGATTTACGAAAACGGTTTTCGATACGCCAATCGTTATCTAAATCAAATACAGCTTCAAAACCAACAGAGTCAACCTTTGGATTCATACCATCGCGGATATCGCCGCTACTGATTTGGTTTTCACCATTTAAACGTACTGTTTTAGTAAATAACGCTGAGTGAGGTGTGTCTGATTGTGCATCAAAGCCAGCAATAGAGTCACCATTTGAGTACATTGGCATAGGAAGGTAGCCAACACTCTTATCGTCTAAGTGTTTGTAATAAAGGCGCACGTAACCGTTGTCGAAATCTTTAGTAAGGTTAGCTTTTATTTGGCCACCTTTATTAGACGTGTAACCTGTTTCGCGCGGGCCTTCGCCTTGTCGAACAAAACCACCAACATGAAAACGCACGCTATCGGTTAAGTAAGTGCCGTATTCGAAGTCTGTACGAACGCTGTCGTAATCTAAGCCAAGTGTTGTAGACACACTGCCAGATTCGTTTTCGCCATTTTTAGAGATAAAGTTAATAATGCCACCAGGTGCATTACTTGCTGCAGTAGATGCTGAGCCACCACGAATCGATTCGATAGTTTGCACAGTGTTATCTAATCGCATAAAAATATCTGAATTACCAAAAGCGATATCACCGTATTGCATTACAGGTAAACCATCTTCTTGTAATTGTAAAAATTTTGCACCGCCTGAAGCAACTGGCAGGCCACGAACAGCAATATTTGCATTGCCTTCGCCACCTGTAGATTCTGCACGAATACCAGGGATTATTCTAAAAGCCTCGGCTGTTGAGCGAGGAGTAGACACTTGAACTTGTTCAAGTGATACGCTACTAACTGATACGCTTGAAGCCATGATTGTTGTTCGACGTGGTACGCCGGTTACAACAATTGTTTCAAGACCTTTGTTTTGTGATGCTTCAGGTGTTGCTTGGTCTGTTTCTTGTGCGTTAACGCCTTGACTTACGGCAAGTGCTAAAGCGCTGATTAAATATAAAGGTGTATTGTGTGTTGTCATGTGAACGCCTCGTTGTGTTGAACCCAGTAGGATTTGTTGTCTTTACTTAATCGATTAAGTAAAAATAACAAATATTTTACAATAAGCAAATCATTTTGTGTTTAATTTGCTCTTTTATTATTCATGTATTGATTTTAAAAGTGTTTTTTTATTGTATTGAGATACAAGTTTATTAAGCTGTTGGGTTACTTTCTTGTAAAGCACTCATTGATGGGTCGCGTAAATAATTGAACAACATAGCTATAAATAAAATCACGGCAAACCCTGTGGCTAAGTAAAAGCCATAGCGCACATGGCCAAAGTAATCGCTGATCATACCCATAAATAAAGGAGCTAAAGCAGCTGATAATGCGGTAAAAAATAATATAACGCCGGCTACGGCTCCATGGCGCTCTGCAGGAAAACACGAGATACCTTTAGAGTTTAAAGTTGGATAAACCATAGACATAAATAAACCTGAAAGAGGTAGTAACCCTACAGCCCAGTCAACGCCACCAATAAGTGTACCCACATAACAAAGCGCAATGCCTAAGCTTAAATAAGCCATAACACCTTGCCAGCTATAACGATTTAGTAACCATACGGCAATAAAACGACCTGCAGCACGTAGTATAAAAAATATAGTAAGTGCATAAGTGGCAAGGAGCGGCCAAGAGCCTGTGTAGTCCTTTAATAGCGTTGGCATCCATACATAAATAGCCACTTCAGTCGCTACATAAAGTGCAATAGCTAAAGAAAAGCCAAGTGCATAAGGGTTTTTTACCATTTTCAGGGTGGTGGCCAAAGAGGCTGGCTTTTCAGTTGTTTTAACTACGTCAGGGTAGTCTGCGCGCCATGCTAATAAAGCAAGAATTAAACACATTACGCCCGCAATAATATACAGGTATGTCCAACTTACGTTTTGCACTAATAAAACACCAACTAGGGCAGGGCCTACAATAGCGCCAATGCCAAAAAAGCCCTCAACCTTGTTCATGGTTTTAGTATGGTCGTCGTTACTATGTGAAATATCGCCAAGCAATGCCAGTGCGCCGGTTTTAAATAAACCAATGGCCAAGCCTATGCAGCAAAGCAATACTAAAAAGAAGGTAAAACTGGTGCTAAATGCAAATAAAAAACAACTCGCAGAAAATATTAATAGACCTAGCATAATGGTTTTTTTACGGCCAAGGCTGTCAGCTAAAAAGCCTAAAAATAACCCACTAAAGGCTATTAATGCCATGGGAGCGTAATGAAATGCACTAGCTTGAGTCATGCTCAAACCGAAATCTTTTATAAGTTCGGGGATTATCATGCCGACTGCGTCAGAGGTCATGGCAAACATAAAAAACATCATGTATGTAAGCCAACGTATTTGTTGCAGTGGGTCGCTGCTTACGTGTGTGTGTGATTTTGTCATGTGTTTATTCCTCGTTAAATTCTCTATTAACACTTCGTAAGTCAGTCAGTTGCTTACTGTAGTATTACGTGAGCCACGAAATTTGTATGTAAAATTATTAAAAATTACTTGTAAATTCTTACTCGCTAGTTAAAGATATATCTTAATCGATTAAGTTTCAACATGGTAATCACATAATGATGAAGAATAAAGTTCAATTGATCACATATGCTGATCGAATCACTGGCCAAAATATAGGCGCGCTAACCACACTTTTAAACGGCCCTTTAAAAGGCGTATTTGGTGGTGTGCACTTATTGCCATTTTACAATCCTATTGATGGCAGCGATGCTGGCTTTGACCCTATTGATCATAGTGAAGTTGATTCTAGAATAGGCACTTGGGAAGACATACAAGTATTAGGCAAAGATCTCGACTTAATGGCAGACCTAATTGTTAACCATGTATCAGCGCAATCTTTTCAGTTTCAAGATGTATTAGCTAAAGGTAAGGCATCAGAATTTTGGGATTTGTTTTTAACCAAAGAAGATGTTTTTCCCGGTGGTATGAGCGAAGCTGAGCAAAAAGCAATTTACCGCCCGCGTCCTGGCAGTTGCTTTACCTCAATGAAATGTGGTGATGGTAAAACCTATGATTTTTGGACCACATTTACCGACAATCAAATCGATATAAATGTAAAAGTAGAAGCCGGTGTTGCGTATTTAAGTAACGTACTTACTAAATTTTCGGCTAACAATGTAAATATTATTCGTTTAGATGCGGCGGGTTACGCCATTAAGCAAGCGGGTACTAACTGCTTTATGCTTGATGAAACGTTTGGCTACCTAGATAACTTATCTAAGCAGGCAAACGATTCAGGCATGGAAACCATTGCAGAAATTCATAGCCATTATCAAACTCAGGTAGAAGTGGCAAAACGCGTAAATATGGTTTACGACTTTGCGTTACCACCGCTTATTTTACACAGCTTATTTAACAACGATGTAGATGCACTGCTCAAATGGTTACAAATTTCGCCACGCAATTGCTTAACCGTACTTGATACACACGACGGTATTGGCATTATTGACGCAGGTCCAATGGGCGACAAGCCAGGGCTTTTAAATGCACAGCAGATTGATAACCTAGTCGAAACAATGCACGCCAACAGTAACAACCAAAGCCGCCAAGCTACGGGCGCTGCGGCGAGTAATGTCGACTTATATCAAGTTAACTGTACGTACTACAACGCATTAGGCGCTAAAGACTTTGATTACTTACTGTCGCGTGCAATTCAATTTTTTGCACCAGGTGTACCACAAGTGTATTACGGCGGCCTATTTGCTTGCGAAAACGACATGGAATTACTGACAAATACAAATGTTGGCCGTGATATTAACCGCCCATATTTAGATGCAAATATAATCGACAAAGCCTTAAATAAGCCTGTAGTAAAAGGTTTAATTGAATTAATTAAAATTCGCAATTCACACCCCGCGTTTGCAGGTGAATTTAGTGCCCAAGGTGAAGGCAGTATATGTTGTTTATCGTGGCAACTAGATGAGCAAACTATTTCACTTACTGTTGATTTTAAATTACGCCATGCGCTTATTACGCAAGTAAACGGTGATGAAGAAACAACGATTAACTTAAATTCATTTTTAGCTTAATACTATAAAAGTAATTTACAAACGCCATGTAAAGCAAAAGCCAAGCTTAAGTAGCTTGGCTTTTTAACACATAAAACTATTGCAAGGTTTGTAAGCTAACTACTCGCACCAATCTCTAATTCGTAACTGACTTCCTGAGTTTTTTCTTCTTTAGAAATAAATAATTCGGCGGCTATAACGCCTTTTTCTTGGCTGTTTTGATGAATAGTGGTGAGGCGAGGTACAAACCGGGCTGCTTCATCAATACCATCAAAGCCCACAATACGCAGTTCTTCACCTATTTTTATGCCTTGTTTTATTGCTTCTCGCATTGTGGCAAGCGCAATTAAATCACTCATACAAATAATAACGTTAGGACGCGGTGATGCACTAAGTACTTCTTTTGCAGCAATATTGGCAAAACGTTCGCTACTTTCAGGAATGTTCCAAATGCGATCGTCAGCTACCGTAATATTTGCCTCGCTTAAAGCGCGTTGATAACCACGTAAACGTTGATGCGAAATAGATTGTCCGGTTTCAAATTCGTGATGCTCATACACGCGGCATAATACGTTTTCATCAAGTAATCTAAGCCCTAATATAGCCACTTTATCGTTTTGATTATGCAGTACGTGTTTAGCTATTTCGTAACTTGCTTGCTCGTTATTAATATTTACAGAGGCATTGCGAGCAATATCAAAATCAATTGTCACTACATGTTTAGACACTGTTTTTAACTGTTCTACTAACGCGTTATTACGAGGGCGGCCATAACAAATAAAGCCATCTACAAAGTCGACCACGTTGTTAAGGTTATCGCTATTACCTGAAAACAATAAAACATTAATGCCGTTTTTTTCGAGCACTGAGGTAACACCGCGCATAAAGCTACTAGCTACAGGGTCCGACACCATATACTCCACACTATCGGGCAGCACTAAAGCGACAATATTGAATGTGCCATTACGCAATGATTGCGCGGCCTTATTAGGCCCGTAATAGCCCAAAGTTTTACACGCTGCGAGAATATCGTCTCGGCGTTTAGCCGATAGCTGATCAGGGCGATTAAACGCATTAGATACTGTCGCGTTAGACACACCTAACTCTTTAGCAATACTTTTAAGGGTCCAGCGGGTTTGCTTACTCATACCAATTCTTTACTCAATACTCATGTTAATAAACTAACATATTCAGGGCGTTAGCAAAGTAAAAAAATAAGATTTTAGGGCTAATGTCGACACTCTTTAGGCGCAATGCCAAAGGTTTGTTTAAATAGGCGACTAAAGTGGCTCGCGCTATTAAATCCAACATCAAAGCAAACTTTACTAATTGCATGGCCTTGTAGTAATTGAGTACGCGCTTTTTTTAGTCTTAACTGTTGCTGCCAAAGGGCTGGGGTAGTGCCAAATGCAAGTTTAAACTGCTGATAAAACTTGCTGCGACTCATACAGGCTATTTTGCACAAGGTGTTTATATCGAGCGTTTCACTTAAGTGTTCTTCAATATAAAGCAGGGCATCGCTGACTTTTGTTTTAAGGCGTGGCTTATCGCAGCTAGCCAGCAATAGCTCGCGGCTTTGTTGTTGTAATAAACGGGTGATTAATTCGTTTAATGACAAGTCAATCAAGTAATGCCGCTGTGCACCTTGTTCGCTAAATAAATGCACCATGCGCTCTAATAATTGCTGCGTTTGAATATTATGTTGGGTATGCACTAACTGAGGTACATATTCAAATAAGCCATCGTGTGCAAAGTTTTGCTGCATGTTAAGTGCATTCGCCACAGCGTTTATTTTATCTTTGCTAATTTCAATCGCTAAACAGGTGGTGGGTGTACTCATTGATGCCTTTGGAAAATCAATTAAAACACCTTGCTCTGGCGCTAATACAAACGACTCGTGTGGTAAAAATGCTTTATGGTATTGGCTGCTTTCTACGTGCATTACCTTTTTGCCGCTAAGCATGGCACAAAACAGCAGCTCGTTTGAGTGCAGTGCCACCTTTTGCGCGCTTTGATACGTGTCGTAAATACTCAACTCACTGCTATCTGCAGCGAATGTGACTTTATTTTCTATTAATACATCAAGTTGTTGGCGTTTTTTGTTTAACTGAGATGTGTGCATATCAATCCTTTAGGTTTTTATTAGTTTGGACTCACAGACAACTTTTGTGGACAGCTAATCAAGTTTTTAGGCGCTTGTTAGTTTAATGTCGATTAAATATAAAGCATTTTGTTTTATATAAATGTTCGACCTTTAGCTAACAACAATAAAGAGAGCACACACATGATATATGCAAATCCAGGTAGCGACAGCGCACTCGTAAACTTTAAACAACAATACGGAAACTACATTGGCGGAGAGTGGGTAAAGCCAGTAAATGGCCAATACTTTGATAATATAAGCCCAGTAAACGGTAAGGTATTTTGCCAAATACCGCGTTCAGACAAAGACGACATAGAGCTGGCTCTCGACAAAGCGCATGCAGTGCGAGAGCAATGGGGCACAACGTCGGTGACCGACCGAAGTAACATACTGCTAAAAATAGCCGACCGAATTGAGCAAAACCTAGAGTTACTAGCTGTTGCCGAAACATGGGATAACGGTAAAGCAATTCGTGAAACACTCGCTGCTGATATTCCGCTAGCGGCAGATCACTTTCGCTACTTTGCAGGGTGCCTACGATCGCAAGACGGCACTATAGGTGAAATAGACGCAACCACCGTTGCGTATCATTTTCATGAGCCACTAGGGGTTGTTGGGCAAATTATTCCGTGGAACTTCCCTATTTTAATGGCCGCCTGGAAACTAGCGCCAGCACTTGCTGCAGGTAACTGTGTAATTTTAAAACCGGCTGAGCAAACACCAGCTTCTATTTTAGTTTTAATGGAGATAATTGGCGATTTACTCCCTGCAGGCGTATTAAATATAGTAAACGGCTTTGGTAAAGAAGCGGGTGAAGCACTGGCAACAAGCAAGCGTATCGCTAAAATTGCATTTACAGGTTCAACGCCTGTGGGCTCACATATTTTGAAATGCGCTGCTGAAAATATTATTCCTTCAACGGTCGAGCTCGGTGGTAAATCACCTAATATATTTTTTAATGATGTAATGGAAAAAGACGATGCGTTTTTATCCAAAGCGATTGAAGGCGCCGTGCTTGCTTACTTCAACCAAGGCGAGGTGTGTACGTGCCCATCAAGGCTGTTTATTCAAGAAGACATTTACGAGCAGTTTATTGAGCGAATACTCGAACGTACCTTAAAAATTAAACGCGGAAACCCGCTAGATAGCGAAACTATGGTTGGCGCACAAGCTTCAAAAGCGCAATTTGATAAAATACTGAGCTACATTGAAATAGGCAAAAAAGAAGGCGCTGAAGTACTCACTGGCGGTAATGTAGAGCAGCTAAGTGATGACTTAAACGGTGGTTACTACATACAACCTACGTTATTAAAGGGCACAAACGACATGCGTGTGTTCCAAGAAGAAATTTTTGGCCCTGTTATTTCAATGTCGACCTTTAAAGATGAAGCCGAAGCACTCAAGCTTGCCAACAGCTCTGAGTTTGGTTTAGGTGCAGGTGTGTGGAGCAGAAACATGAATCGTGCTTATCGTATGGGTCGCAAAATAGAAGCAGGGCGAGTGTGGACTAACTGTTATCACATGTACCCAGCACACGCTGCGTTTGGTGGTTATAAAAAATCAGGAATAGGGCGCGAAACGCACAAACTTGCACTGGAGCACTACCAACAAACTAAAAACCTATTAGTGAGCTACAGCGAAGATCCGCTCGGCTTCTTTTAAATAAACAACCATTAAGTAATAATGCCAGCGCTACCTATTTGTAGCGCTTTTTTTATAGGCAATCAACCGTTGATAATGGCCATATAGTCCAACATTTTAGCGTTGCAGAAAATAACATTATAATGGCGGTGTTTACGAGTCCTACTTAAAAAACGCTAATTTAGCGAGTATAGAGTGGTATAAATATAAGGAGCCATTAAATAATATTTTTATCCTTCCTCAGTTAAGTAAATTTCTATTTGTAGATCATTACCAAAACAAAGTGCCTCAATGCATCTAATCCACTAAATATGAACTTTTCCAAGCTTATTCATTATCAAAACAATTAGGTTAGCTTTTCTAATGTTTGTATTAACTGCTTAGTCCACTATATTTACTTCTTGTTTACAGTTGTTTTTTCGTTGTAAGCGAATAATCTGAAAGTTTTTATAACAACGATAGGTCTATTAAATTGATAAAACGGCGATATTGCTTATCTCCATTGTGCTTGTTTATCAAAATATGAGTGTTTTTATACCAATTCGCTTAATTAAGTGATTTATTTTGAGGATGGAAAAACGTGTTGATAGCTAGGCAAAAAATTCGCTATTTAGTTGTTCTAAATGAGAATTTTTTAACGCAGGTAGCGACACGTTTAGCCCCGCAAAATGATTAAGTATTATTGCGGATTGGTATTATTAACAATCATTGATAAAACAAGAAAAAATATTTTAATCCGGAGCATAAAAATGAAAAAAGTAAATTTAACTAAGGCTTTATTAATCGGCGCATCAGCAGCAGTTTTAAGTGCGGGTGCTGTGGCAGGTCCAAACAGTCAATTAACCGTTGCAGAAGGTGCTTCAGCAAAAGTACAAGAGCAATTTAAAGGCTGGGTAGCTGGTGATAAAGTTCGCGGTCGTAAAGATAAATGTTTTGGTATTGCTTTAGCGGGTGAAAATGATTGTAAAGCAGGTGCAGGAACGAGTTGTGAAGGCACTTCAACGACAGACTTCCAAGCTAACGCATGGACATATGCACCTAAAGGTGTATGTGAATCAGTTGTAACTCCTAATGGTAAAGGCTCGCTTGAAGGTTAATAAAGCAGGTTTTCCCCAGTACATTGTTGCTGGGGAGCAATTAGGCGCAGGTCTTAGTTTAAAGCCAGAACATCTTGACGACATTTTAGCTTTACCAGTAGAACAGCTAGTTACAAATAATAATCTTTGGTTTGAAGTGCATACAGAAAATTATTTTGTAGCAGGTGGACCTCGGTTAAATTATTTGAGAGCTGTACGTGAAAATTTTGATATTAGTTTTCATGGTGTGGGTGGTTCACTAGGTTCTGATCATAAATCCATGCTTGCTCATACTAAACGAGTTAAAGCGTTAATTGATGAATTTCAACCAGCACTGGTATCTGAACATGCAGTGTGGTCTAAGTCTGACGGAAAATATTTTGCAGACTTAATGCCTTTACCTCGCACCCAAGATGCACTTGAGTCTTTAATTAATGGGATTGATTGTTACCAGACGGGCATAGATCGGTCAATCTTAGTAGAAAACCCAAGTAACTATTTAGATTTTATAAGTGATATGGATGAACCTCAGTTTTTAGTTGAGGCAGCTAAGCGCTCTGGTTGTGGCTTATTAATCGATATTAATAACTTATACATCAGTAGTAAAAACACGGGTATTGATGCGGTTGATTATTTAAAGCAGATCCCGGCTGAGCTTGTTGGAGAAATTCATATTGCAGGGCACGATCCGGACCCCGCTCTTGGTCAGTCACTATTGATAGACAGCCATGCAGCACCGGTGGCAACGCCTGTATGGGATTTGTTAGCACAAGCAATTGAGATATTTGGTCAGCGACCAGTACTTGTTGAGCGAGATGCTAATATTCCATCGTTTACAGAGCTTATGAGCGAGCGAGAAACTGCGCAAAGCTATTTGAATCAAAGTGAGTTACAAAGTCGCTTAAATATATCTCACAAAGAAGTGGTTCGCTAATGAGTACCAATCAATATATTGATGCTTTTACTCGTTATTTACGAACGGGCGATCCAAGTGCAATGGAGCATTTTTGCGAAAATCCATCGCACATTAAAAGACTAGCTGTATATCGAAACGGGTTTTATAAAGGCTGCGTTGATGCATTAATAGCTAACTTTCCTATGTGTGAAAAAAAAGTGGGTAGTGAGAACTTTCGAAAAATGGCACGACTTTATGTTGACCGTTTTCCGCCAGAGCAGGGCACTTTGGTCGGATACGGATTAAGTTTTCCAGACTTTATTGCAGGCTTGATTAAAGATAGTGAATTTGAAAATAAGCATATTTTTGAAGTCACTGTAAATCAGCAAAGTGCATCAGATTTATATATGAACTTAGTTGATATTGCGCATTTAGATTACGCGTGGCTAATGAGTTTGATGAGCGCTGATTCAAGTGAAGCCCTAACTATAGAGCATATTACTCAACTAATGGAACAAGGTATTGAGCTTACCGAGCTTAATGTAAAGCTTAGCCCCAGCGTACAATTACTTAGTGTGAATGGTTCTGCTTTTTTTGAATGGATTTCACTAAAAACAAATAATTACGGCGTTGATCAAGCAAAATCCCCTACAGACGATTTTGTTATGTTATGGCGCTTGCAAGGTGCGGTGCAAGCCCGTTCCCTTTGCTCTGCTGAAGTTAAACTTATGCAGGCTCTACAAGGTACAGGTAGGTCGTTGGGTGACGCTTTTGATGCAGCAGTAACAGTAGATGAAAACTTTGAAGTGAGCGAAGCTTTTACAGCATGCTTGCAAAATGAGTTATTAGAAATCCAAATCAATTAGTACACATTACAAGAGTAGGAATAAATATGGGCATGGTAAAAAAAATACAACAACTGTACGTGCAGATGGGAGAGCAGTTATTGCGGTTCTTAGAACCTATTGCACTGTTTTTTCTTCGCTTTATGGTCGCTAAGGTATTCCTCGACTCGGGGTTGAGCAAATGGGATGGCTTTTTACAATTTAATGTTGATAAATACGACCTATTTAAATACGAATTTTTCTGTCCTGATCCTGTTAGAGAAGGTGCCTTGCAGCTTTGTGATCCAAAAACCTTAGATTATGTTGATGGCTCATTTCTTGTAAAAGCAATTGAAACGCTTGCTGTGGTTGCTGGTGTTGTTGAAGTGTTACTCCCAGTATTACTGATTATCGGTTTGTTTTCTCGCTTTGCAGCGTTAGGCCTTATTGGTATGACACTGTTTATTCAGCTTGCAGTTTTTCCAACACTCGATCATTGGATTAATCCTGCATCGTGGTGGGCTGTTTCATTATTAGTAATTTTTGCTCGTGGACCTGGCTTTTTATCTATTGATAAGTTGCTTGGTTTAGACGCAAAACGTGCAGCAGCTAAATAAGCTTTTGCATATTAAAAGTTAAACGTAACCGGCAGGTTAATGTTATTTAGGTGCCGGTTATTATTTTAGATTAGGTAAACGAATACAAATTAACTCAATAAATTGTGCTGATTTAATATAACTAACCCCAGCCCTGATATTTTCTAATAAAAATACTAAGCCATGCCTAATAGGATCTCCCAATGGAAATAGGATTACTCATTCTTCTTTTTTCAGTTAGTGCTTACTCTATGCTAGCAAAAAAACTCTCTACCACTATTATCACAGCACCAATGGTATTTTTGGGTATTGGTTTTGCCGTATCACAGGCTGGACTTATTAATATAGGCGATGCACATGAAACCGTGTACTTAATAGCAGAAATATCGCTAGTTGTATTATTATTTTTAGATGCTTCACAAATAAACCTACGTAGATTAAAAAGGCAAAATACGTGGCCTTTAAGAATGCTATTGATAGGTTTGCCGTTGAGTATTTTGATTGGTACAGGCTTTGCTTATTTGTTTTTTCCACAGTGGCCTTGGGCAATGCTAGCCCTAGTTGCGGCAATTTTAGCACCGACTGATGCAGCTTTAGGTCAAGCGGTTGTTAGCAATGAGAGCGTACCTTTAAACGAGCGACAAAGTTTATCAGTTGAGAGCGGTTTAAATGACGGACTGGCATTACCTGTTATTTTATTTTTTGCCAGTATAGTTGCTATGGAAACCGGCTCTCAAGAAAATGAAATGTCATGGTTAGTGTTTGGATTTAGCCAAATATTTATAGGTATTTTGGTTGGTGCATTTATGGGGTTCTTGAGCGGACGTTTATTTTTATATACTGAGTCAAAAAAAATATCATCGACTATATATGAAGGCATTGGTGTTTTAGCATTAACGGGCACATCATACCTAATGGCAAGTTTACTGGGCGGAAATGGATTTATATCAGCGTTTGTTGCAGGTTTGGCCTTTGGTAATATTGTAAAAGGGCATTGCCGATTTATTTACCAATTTACTGAAAGTGAAGGGCAAATATTAATATGGACTTCGTTTGTTATTATTGGACTTGGCTTACTTCCTTCAGCTATTGAGCATTTAACCCTCCCTGTTGTTGGTTATATTTTAGTGAGTATATTTATTGTACGACCTCTTGCTATTTACCTATCGTTAATTGGCACTAAAGCTAAAGTATTAACAAAAGTGTTTATGGGCTTCTTTGGTCCAAGGGGCCTTGCAACAGCACTTTTTGCACTTATTATTTCTAAAGATATATTGGGCGAATACGGTCACTCAGTTTTAATTATTGCAATTAACGCTGTATGGATGAGCACTTTAATACACGGTATTGCAGCAGCACCTATGGCTAATTGGTACGGCGCTAAAATTAAAGTGCTAAAAATTAAATCAAGAGAGCTCGCAAAACTAAAAAAAAAAGTAGCAATTGAACCAAAATAGGAGCTCAGCTATGCCACATCAAACAATGCCAAAAGGACTTCCGTTTGAGCTTACATCGTACCTTGAACTAACTGGGCGTTGTATATGAGAAGGCAAACGCGGGTATATTGAAAGTACACATTGACCCTTACTGCCAAGAGTCAACATTGCCCCCGAAAACTGGTTAAAACTCACTACGTAATTTACGCGCGTATTCTGTGGTGCAGTAGGCAGGCCTATCTCACAAGCAAGTTACTGCGAAAAGCTACTCGCATAAAATGTAAACTACTCAGTAAAAAATTAAAACTGCATCATGCAGTCAATACGATGCGTGTAATTTAGGCTTAACAGTGATAATGGCTTGTTTAATGTGTGGCGCGTGCGTAACGATATAAAAAAGCGAGTGCTTAACTTAAAAAAGTAAATTTAGGGTAAAGCTTTGTTTATTCAACTAGAGTGGCTGTCTAGTTGTGCCCATTAGCAAAAGGGACTAAATAATAAGTGATTGCTACATTAGGCTATGTATATCCACACACAGCCTAATATCACCTACAAGTCTCTTAAAGCTTGCTGAATAGGGGTTTTAAGTAATTTAACTAAAGGCGACAAAGTTGCAGTTACACACAATATTAGTGTGGTTAAAAGTGCGATGAATAATGCAAGTAAGTCAAAGCCAAGTAAAGTTGATCCAATCAATTTATAAAAAATAAAACACGTAATGAGCGCCAATATAAAAGCAAAGAGTATTTGTTTGCAGCGATTAAAAACGATAAAACCGTCAGTAGCCCCTATAGCTAACAATACACAAATAGATTGTTTATCTAGCCTAAGTTGCGCGAGTACTTGATACCATAAGCCACTAAAGATCCCTGCAAGAATGATCAGTGTAATTATTAATCCAAACCAAAGTAAATCAGTTGATTGTTGATCAAATTTGGCCAAAATATCTGCTAATGTTGCTGCTTTATGGATATTAATATTTGAGGCTTGTTCGCTTAACCAACGATTAAAGTCACTGTTGTTACTAAGTGCGTCAATGTTGCTTGATAGAATTGAAAAATTTTTTAACACTTCCTCATCATATATATTCAAGGGTAAATATAAAGTGGGCATAATGCTTTGCCTGCGACCCCAATGAGGGATATCCTCACTGATCCCAATAATTGTGAGTTGCTGGTTTTCTAAACCGTAACTAATCGTCGTGCCAATGAGTGAACTCAGCTCTTGCGTACTACTTAAATGCTTAGCAAGGGCGTGGTTGATGATCACACCATTTTGCCAATTAGCTAATTGTTTCCCTTGAACATCCACATCAAGTAAATCAAAAAAATGGCTACTCACATAGCTTGTTTTGATATCCATAGCTTCCTTTGCACCTTGCCCAGCAAGCGTATACTGTTGTAATTTTTCAAAAGGGGATGACAAAATTACTGCTTGCGGGTCTACTTGCTGTATCTTATTTAAGGCTTGGCGCCAAGAAATCGCAAAGTGTCCAGAGTCTACACTTACCTGAGCAACAGATAAGTTAATATTGCTGTGTTTATATTTTTGCCACTGAGAGAGAGCAACATTACTCAGCGCATAGGTGGCTGTTAGAGCAACGCTTAATTGAATGACTAAAATTCCTCCGGCTAACGCCTTTTGAAACAACGACACTCGCGTATTTGCCATACGAGTAAACAATGATCCTTTGAGCAAATTTACAAGGGGTATGAGTGAACATAAAATTACGCTCACAGTTATCATTGCGATTGCACTGATAAAACTTACACTATCTACAGACAAGTATTTATCAGTAAATAATAATTGGTAGCTGGTACTGCTAGTTATTAACTGACTAAGTAAGTATAGACTTAATACACTAAGCAAACTTATTACCACGATTTTCAGACATGAAAAAAGGAGCGCAGGTCGAATAAAGTCGTTCGATTGTGCGCCTAACAACTGTAAGGTTTTATACTCATCGGCAAACACAATTGCTTTACTGCTGGAAATTGAAAACAAACTAAATGTTAAAATAAAAAACAGTGTAACAATTAAACCTAATAATAACTGCCATAGTAGTACCATATGCTGATATGACTTAGGGTCAAAATTTATGCCCGAAAAAATAACTAGCGGCAATGGTGATTTACCAAAAGACATACCTTTAACACTTAAATCTATACTCTCCAATTGTTTTTTTGTTTGCTCAGGATCAAAAGACATTTTTGCAGAGAACACGCCATAATATAAAGGTGCAGCTTGTAAAAATCGGTCTACCATTGAGTCATTGGTAAAAGGAGTGGAATAGCGCAAAATATCTTCTGGTAGCCATACATCGACATGATTAACTCCCACTTGATTATATTTTTTATTTAAAACACCAAGAATTTGTATACCTCGCTCAAGGCGTTTATAGGAAAGTATTTTTCCTTTAATATTGGCATCACTTTTGAGTGTTTCTCGCCAAAACTTTTCAGTGATCCACGCACCAGACACTTTGTTATTTTTTAGCACGTCAATCGCTAAATTGTCGGCCATATTAGGTGAAAAAATAGCACTTCTGACATTGCTTAACTTTGCGTTATCAACCGAAAAGTTGAACTCTTTAAACACGAGCCATGACACATCTTCAACCATTGGTAGTGTTTTTAGCTGATCAAGCGCTTGTTTACTAACTGCACTTAAACGGTTATCTTCACTTAATCTACCTAATGTATACAAAGGCTTATTTGTATTGGTCCAGCTTGGGTTTTCATAAAAAAGCATACTGCCTAAGCGCAACGCGATACTTAAAAGGGCGGCGGTTAAAGCAAAGCCTAATAATAATATAGCCAGTTTTAAATATTGCCCACGCCAACGTCGCCATTGTGTCAACAGCTCAAAGCCTAGATTACTTACCATCATAATCTATCCGCCCATCTAAAATTCTGATCCGGCGCTTGCAGCGTTGTGCAACGCTTTCATCGTGTGTAACGACTATGAGTGTGCTGCCTTTATCACATAGCGTCTGTAATAACGCAATTACTTCATCACCCGTAGCTTGATCAAGGTTTCCCGTCGGTTCATCCGCTAATATCAGCGCAGGTTTATTTACCAGAGCCCTTGCAATGGCAACACGTTGCTGTTGGCCACCCGAAAGCTTATCTGGCGTGGTGGCGTGTTTGTCTAGTAACCCCACATCATTAAGCGCCTCTTTTGCACGGTCAATGTACTCACTAGATTTTATGGCTTTATTAAAGCGCATAGGCTGCACTACATTCTCCAGCACTGTCATACTGGCTATTAAATTAAAGTTTTGAAATATCCAGCCTATGTGGGCATTGCGCACCAAACTCTTTTGTTTACGGGTCAACGCTGTAATGTTTTCACTACGCAGTAAATAGTCACCAGCCGTTGGTTCATCGAGTAAACCAATAATAGATAATAGAGTTGACTTACCACTACCAGAAGGGCCCAAAATGGCGATTGATTCACCATCATTAATTGTTAAATTAATGTCTTCCAATACAGGCTTGGCATTGGCTGAAAATGACTTTGATACTTGCTCTAACGTAATTAACTGCTCCACTGTGCGCTCCTTAGCTGGGGTTGTTGTTTTTATTGTTATACCTATTTTTATTTTTACATCGCTTTTATAATTCAGTTAAATCATTTGGAAGTGTGCTTAATACTAAATCCCCTTCATTTAACCCAGCTAAAATTTCAATATATTGCTCACCCTGTAAGCCTATTGTTACTTCTTTAGCAAAAATTTCTCCCTCTTCGTATATATATACATTTTGTGTTAGTTGGCGAGGGTTTAAATAAATGGGTTTGGCGATACGTAATGCGTTTGCTTTGTCTGCTACTAATACGTTGGCAGCAATAGATAAGTTACTGATTGCAGATGTAGGTACTTGCTGTATAAATGCAGCTTCTAGTTTTATTTGATTCGCCTCAATACTTGGAAACACCCGCACAACTTTTGCGTTATATAAAGTGCCTTTAATTTCAACCTTCACAGGCATGCCTATTTTTATAGTATCAGCTGCGCTTGCGGGGGCGAGTAATTCGGCATAAAGGCTATTTTTATCTGATAGTTTAGCCAGTACCGTTCCTTTACTCACGGCTTGCCCAACATCAATTTCATCAAGCAACTCTGTTAAAATACCACCTTGTGAGGTTTTTATTTCAAGATTTTGTACATCGCTGTATGTGAGGGCGAGCTGTTGTTTTTCAGATTCAAGGGTTAGGTCTAATGCTTTTTCCTCATACTCACGCGCCGTTAAAAAAGCTTTTTCACTGCGTTTTGTTAAATCTAATTTTAAGCGAATTTGTTCAAGCCGCGTTTTAGCTTTTAAAAAATCAAGCTCACTTAGTAGCTGCTGTTTATGTAATACATCTAAAGTGGCAATTTCTTGCTCTGCAAATTTTAGTTCGCTTTGCGCCATAGCAACGTCGTTAGCCAGTTGCGTTGCTTCGCGCTGTAATTTAGCTAGTGCTGATACATGCATTGCTTGTGCTTTTTGCCAGTTTAATTTTGCTATATCGTATTGGCGTAATAACTGCGGGTTAGATAACGTAAGTACAACGGTATTGCTGGCTAAATGACTACCCGGCAGCACATTTAATTGGCTTACATGGCCATCAATTTGTGCCACTAAACTACTTGACACGCGGGGTTTTAACCGACCAAACACGGCAACTTGCTGCTGTACTGCACCTTTTTCTACCGCTGAATATTTGATTTCGTAAGCTTTATCACTAAATAATACCGTCAGCACAAGCCAAATTGTTGCCACTAATAACAATACACCCAAAGCAAACAGTAAAACAGTTCGCGATTTTATTAAGTTAGAATCTTGCTTTGGAATAGTTAACATTTATTGCCCTTTTAGCTACTAAGCACGCATGGCGCTAAAAAATTAAACACTATTGCGGGTTGAATCCTATTAATGGGATCTCAATTAAATACCACGGGATAGTTGCATGCTTTTTCAGAGTAAGTGCAGCACTTTTTCGTCTTTTATTGGCTTCGATTAATAATTTGGTAAAAGCTCCACCTTCTGAATACAGATAAGTGCCGTCTTTTGGGTCAGTTGGTGTATCAAAGTATAAATACAAATAGTGGGCGTTTGCAGGTACTTGTATATTTGTAAAAGCGAGAAACTCTTCACGGGTGATATTAACGTTGAGTTGCTCATTGTTTAAGACACTTTTTAAATCAGGGGCGACTTTAATTGCTTCTTCATAACTGAGCCAATGCGTGTTGCGAATATCAAAAAGGTAGCCGGTTTGGTAAGTTGCGTAACCGCCAGCATTTAAAAAAAACTGTTCGAAGGTGTCAAAGCGCTTGGTAGTGCCGAGTTGCCACTGTTCTACTTTATTGGCTTTATCAGTAAAGCTTTTCATTTCTTCAGTGATCTGTATCTTGGCAAAGCTACTCATATGGGTAAAAAGTAATGCAGTAAAAGCTAGTTTTAGAAGGTGTTTTATCATTTTAATCTCCATTTAAAATGCAAACCCTAAATTGGGTGCTTTCTATACTATCTAATGGTTTTTATTTTGTAAATATAATGTTTATTTTTTAAAATTAAACTAGACACCTATCATAAACCTTACTTTTTTAGTCTAAATAAAAGCCACTCAAACACCCGTAATCCCTTTTAAAACGCCAATTAAAACAACATTAAACTCTTTTTTATATGCTGAGTAAAAGTACAGCAATAGATTGAACCAAAATAGGAACTCGGTTATTGTTTGAGTATTCATAAACATAGGTTATAAACGAGTTGCTTTAAATACTCGTTATACACTTACAAGGATAGAAGTATGTTTAGTCAATTCACTAAAAATATAAAACCATATGTAAATGCCGAATTAGATTTAGCTCATTTAGCTAATAAAAATGGCAAGTTTATAGAGGCATTTGAGCATTTAGAAAATGCTCATGTACTCGGTCAAGAATCTACTTATTTTCATGTTAAAGTGCATATATTGATGTTTTGCTGGGCGTTTAAGCAAAACGATTTACGTGAGCTTTTAGGACAAATATTTCGTATTGTTGGAGCTGCTACCAAAACTGCGTTTGGATTAATTCCCAGCGGTAACACAGGCGGGGCAAACGTCAGCCCCTTTAAAGCTATGCCTATCTCTGCTGAGTATTCAGATTATATTGCACGCGCTAAATCAGATGTACAATAAAAATAATTTATTACTGATTAGTGTGTAGTACTTCATTTTTAGCGAAAACACGTTACCCGACTAATTTTTTAAAAACGCTTCAGTTAGCTAACTAGTTCTTAATTATAAATAAAAGTAAACTTTGTACTATTGTCAGCTTATATTTAAAAGTTAATAATTAAACGGATTTTTATGACTATAAAAACAAAAATAACCAATCATGTATTGCTCTGCGCTTTACTACTATCACCAATTATAAATGCCGCACAAGAGCACGCAGAACCTACAACAAAAGCGCAGTGGCGCAGTATAACAGAGCGCGATATTAACGCGGCTTATAGTATTACTGCACATAATCACCCTGGTATGTTTGATGTTAATAACCCAACTTTCCCTGATTTATTAAAACAAGCAAAAGCAGAGGCGCTTGCATTGTCGGCACAAGCGAGTGGGCCGCAGGTTCATGTTGCGTCAATTGCACGTTTTAGTACTGTGTTACAAGATGGTCATGCTGGCGCGTTTTCAAGCGTAGATAGACCCGCGCGCCGCTGGCCGGGCTTTAGAGCTGTATGGCGAGGTGATGCGCTAAAAGTGTATTACAGCGAAACCAAAAATATTAGTAAAGGTGATGTTGTAAGCCAATGTGATGGGCAAAGCACTGATACCTTAATGCGTGAGAGAATATTTAAGTTTCATGGTGAGGTGGCACAACCTGGGCATTGGTGGCAGCAAGGTTGGCGGTTACTAATTGACGAGGGCAATCCATTTTTAACTCCCCTAAAAGCATGCGAATTTGTTAAAGCCAATGGCGATACCTATACACACGTATTAAATTGGTCTGAGAGGCCTAAGTCAGCAAGCAAGCATTTAGAAAATGCTTATAACGGTGATGAACTCCCCATTGATTTAACCTGGCCTGAAAAAAACATTGGTTGGATTGCTATGCCTAGCTTTTCATCAACCGATAAACAAACTACTGCCTACAATAAAGTGTTTGAAAAAATACAACAGCAACGTAGCAAGCTACTTACTGCAAAAGCCGTGGTATTAGATTTGCGCCATAACCAAGGCGGCTCATCTTACTGGAGCTCACAAATAGGAAAAGGATTATGGGGCCAAAAAGTAGTAGAACAAAAAACAGCTGGTACTACTCAAAACGAGCAAGTGTGGTGGAGAGCTTCAAAAGATAATACTGACTTTGTAGAGTCTTTATTAGAGGTCGTAAAGGATAAGCCTGAACTACTGAAAATCGTAAAAACTGTAGCAGCGGGTATGGCTTTATCACTTAAAAATGATGCCCCGTTTTATGTAGAAGAAAAGACTAATACGCTAAATAACATACCACATACACCTTTAGTGAGTGACTTTAAAACCAAGGTGTTTGTTATAGTGCCGCCGCAATGTGCGAGTGCTTGTTTAGAT
The DNA here is from genome assembly GCF_000497875.1 of Pseudoalteromonas sp. S8-8. Lineage (NCBI taxonomy): Bacteria > Pseudomonadati > Pseudomonadota > Gammaproteobacteria > Alteromonadales > Pseudoalteromonadaceae > Pseudoalteromonas > Pseudoalteromonas sp. S8-8. The sequence goes on along the minus strand of NZ_AUTR01000071.1, from coordinate 81,911 downwards.
GCACTTGATAAGTTTAAGCTTTTTGAAAATACAACGTTGTTTGGTGCGCCAAGTAGTGCTGATTCTATGTATATGGAGGTACGTTTAGCTGATTTACCTTCAGGCTTAGGCAAAGTGATTGTACCTAACAAAGTATACGTAAACAGAGCGCGAGGGGCAGGGGCTTACTACAAGCCGGACGTTGCGTATAACGGCATTGATTGGACAACTAATGTGTTGCTTGAGCAAATAAAAACGCTATAAAAAAGCCGCTTGTTATAACAAGCGGCTTGATCTTCTAACTAGGAAATAGTTTAGAACGTGTAACGAGCACCAATTGAGTAACGTGGACCGTATTGATTAGCAAATAAGAATTGCTCTTCGTAACGTCCGTAACCTTCTTCGGTGGCATTATTTAAGTTTATGCCATCAAAAAATACCGTTACGTTTTCGTTTACATCGTAGTTAACGCTCATATCCCATTGGCCATACGCTTTAGCATATTGCGGAGGCGCATCAGCTGAACCTTGCGCTTGGCCAACACCAATTAGGTATGAGTCGCGCCATGCATAAGTAATTTTAACTGATAGGCCGTCTTTTTCGTAAAAGCCTTGGAAGTTAGCTGAGTCACTTAAGCCTGTAAGCGGTGCTTGTTGATCAAGGCTTTCGCTATCAAATTCTACGTCGCCATCTACAAATGTTGCGTTAACACCAATACCAAAACCGGTTTCACCAATTAGATGCTGTACTGCAACTTCAAAACCATCTACCGATTTACTGTCGGTATTTTGTGGTTGGCTAATATTCCATGTAATTAGCGGATCGTCGCTGTTTGGTTCAATAACGCCATTTGCATTGCCGTAACCGCTGGCAATCATTTGTGCAAAAATAGCATCGGTTGTTGCTTGCTCACCACGTGATTCAATTTCACTCACGGCTTGTAAATAACGAGGGCCGTTTAAAATGTCGTGTAAGCCATCAATAGTGATTTGCGTAATGGTGGTTTGAATAAAGTTATCAACATCTTTTTTAAAGTAACCAACAGACGCGTAGCTGCCTTCTGCGTAGTAATACTCAAGTGATAAATCAAGGTTTGTTGATTCAAACGGTAATAAGTTTGTATTACCTTGGCCACCTGTACGAGAACCTGGTTTTGGGCTGCCTGTTAAACTACGACCACCGGCTAGATTACCTAGTGGTGCACGCGACATTGTTTTACCCCAAGATACGCGGGCTACTACGTCTTCAGTTAAATCAACACTTACGTCGATTGAAGGCAGTAAAACATCGTAATCACCTTGTTGCTCTAAGAAGTTATCATCGCCGCCAGCAGCGTATTGCATGATCCACTCTGAAGCGCTGATCCAATTAACTTGATCTTCAACGCGTTGGCGCACAGTACTGGTTACGTCTGTTTGCTCATAGCGTAGGCCTGCATTTACTTTTACGTAGTAGTTACTTACGTCAAATTCCCAGCTTGATTGAACATAAAAGCTATCAGTGATTTCTTCTACGTAGCTCTCGCTATCTATTCCGTCTGCGTATGCATTAGCTGTATATGCATCGCCGCCTGTTACATCAGCCGTTAAATACGCAATTTGGCGTGCAACAGCTTCGTCAAAATCGTAGGTATAGTAGTAACCAGGTTGTAAGTCGCTGCCGCCGCCATCAAACTGATCTAAAAGGCCTGATGTATCGTTGCGGGTAAACATACTATCTGGGAATATTTCTGTATACGATGGGTTAAAGCCTGGACCACCTACTAAACCACTCCACGCGGTGTAACCACCGGTGTTTTGTTCTGTACGTGATGCGCCAAATTTAACTTTAACTAAACCAATGTCATAGCTTTCGTTATACCATGTCGTATGCAGTTGTAATTGTTCAATGTTTGATTCACCAGGTGAATGAATAAACTGACTAAAGTTTGAATCAATTTCGCCAGGCGTTAATTCACTTGTGCCATTTAACCAATTAACTTGTGCACTGGGTACTTCGCCCGTACGGTAATCATAAATTTTATTAGCTAGCTGATCAGAACCTAAAATTACTTGACCGGCACTTCCCAGCCCATTGTCGGCGCCGTTATCAGTTTCGTTTTTAGAGTCGTGGTAATCAAGCTCTACGTGCCACGTGTCGCTAATTTCCCAATCTAAGTTTAAACCAATAGAACGCGCTTTTACTTCTGAAGTGCCTTTATTAGCTGTGAATGACGCGTCATTACCGCTAATATCAGCATAAACAGCTGTGCCATTTTCATCTAATTCGTAGCCATTAAGATTGCTACCAAAGTCGTTCCAAATACCCCAACCAATACTCTGAGAACCTGTTACAGCTTTACTTGCAGTGTAATCAAGTGTTGCTACAAAGCCATCTACTGGTGCAAACTGAAAAGTAACTTGTCCGTTTGTACGTTCACGTTCTACATCTTCAATAGAGTAGTTCATGTCTTTAGGGAAGTAGTAGTTACCTGCAGGGTTTGTACGGTTATCAACTACGTTGCTGCTATCTAAATCAGGTAAGTCTACATTTGCCTGCCAGCCTTGGATATTGGCACTTTGTTTTTGAAAGTCACGCTCTTGGTGTGAAAATGAAAAACCAAAACCAAAAGTGTCATCTACAAAAGTATTGCTGTAAACAGTAGAGAACTCTGGTGTTACGTCATCGCCAGCTTCGTTCGACGAGTCGTGATTTGCTTTAACGGTTGCTGAAAAATTTTGACCCGGCTTTTGAAAAGGGCGCGCAGTAGAAATATTAACTGTTGCACCTAAGCCACCGCTTGGCACGTCTGCACGTGCTGTTTTAAATACTTCAAGCGCACTTACGCCTTCAGAGGCGATGTTTTCAAGGTTGTACGAACGTGTATAACCTGTGCCCGGCATTTGGCGACCATTTAAGGTAATTAAGTTAAACTCAGGACCAAAACCACGTACTGTAATTTGGCTACCCTCACCGTTTGCGCGACTAACCGATACACCGGTAATACGTTGTAATGATTCTGCTAAGTTGGTATCTGGGAATTTACCCATTTCTTCAGACGAAATGGCATCTACAATACCAGAAGAGTCGCGTTTCATATCCATAGAACGAATAAGTGAACCACGAATACCTTTTACTTCAATAACTTCTACATCAGATGAAACGCTTGTTTGTGCTTCTGCCGCAATAGCTGTGTTTAATGTGCTCGCAGCAATGATGAGAGACACAGAAGCCGCAAGTCGACTCTTTTTAAAATTAAATGTGTTCATAATAGCTCTGCTTTATAAAATGTTGTTGTGTAGCAATAGGCGCTAAGCGCCTATTGGTGTGTGTTTTATGGATTTGCAATAATCACGTTGTCTATACGGTAAAGCGCGCCATCGCCCATGTCCCAGCTAGGAAAAACCATAATTACGTTTAATGCGCTAATGTCTAGGCCGGCATCAAATAATTGCTGAAGAGGGAAGGTGTATGTTTGCCATTCGCCCGTTACAGGTACTTGGCCTTCAACACTGCTAGATAAAGCAAGCTCTACGGCACTCGATGTACCAATTGATTCAATTTTAAATAGCCATTGTGCGTCAATATCTGAAGGCGCAGAGACTAGTTTCATATCAAATTGAACTACACCATTTTCAAGTATTGCAGAGGCATCGAACGATACGTCTTCATCAGCAATAAAGCCCATTACTGTAGCAGTAGAACCAATGCTAAATTGCGCTACTGCGCCATGCGCGTCATCATCGGTTTCTGTTGTTGGTGTAGAGCCACCACAACAATCCCAAATACTCCATTGCTCGGCCGCTGCATCTTTAAATACAGTAAGCTCACCCGTTGCAGCTGGCGCTGCATTTGGATTATAAATTTTAACGTTATCTACACGGTAAACAGAGCCTTCACCTGCACCCCATGCTGGAAAAATCATCAGTACATCTATAGTACTTACATCTAAGCCAGCAGCTGCAAGATCAGACAGTTTAAATGTATATGTTTGCCACTCGCCAGTAACTGGTGCTACGCCTTCAACACTTGCCGTAAGTTCAAGCTCTACTGCTGAGTCGCCGCCATTTGATTCAACTTTAAATAACCACGGTGTTGCTGGGTCGCTCGGTGCAGACGTTACTTTTAAATCAAACTGAATAACACCTTCGTCTAAAATGCTGCTAGCATCAAATGACTCACCTGCGCCATTGGCATCAGTGCGGCTGTTAAAGCCCATTACAGTAGGTTCTGCACCAATGCTAAACTCTGCGGTTAAACCATGTTCTTCATCATCCATAGCTTCAACAGGCGTTGAGCCACCACAACAATCCCACATTGGCCATGCTAGGTTTTGCTCATCAGTAAAAATAGTAAGCTCAGGTGATACGCCTAAGTTATCTTGAGTAATCTCAACATCGTCGATTAAATAAACAGCGCCTTCACCTGCGCCCCATGCTGGAAACACCATGATCACATCAATTGCACTAATATCTAAATTTGCAGCATCTAAATCTTTTAGTAAAAATGTATAAGTTTGCCATTGGCCAACAACAGGGCTTACGCCTTCAATGCTATCTGTAATCGGCATTTCTAATGCGCTAGAACCTTCATTACTTTCAAGTTTTACAAGCCAAGCTGCATCAGCAGTGCCTGGTGCATTTGTTACTTTCATTTTAAAACGAACGTAACCTTCATCCAGCATTGGAGATGCATCAAACGGGCTGGCTTTTCCTGCTTCGTCAGTAATAAAAATCTCACGGCTAATAAAGCCCATTACAGTGGGTTCTGCACCTACTACAAATTCAACTACATTACCTTGGGTTTCATCTGCAACAATAGCGGGAGTAGATCCTCCACAACAATCCCATGCAGGCCAATTTGGATTAAATGACTCACCAAAAATAGTCAGTGGTGTTGCAATGCCTGTCGAAGGTGGGCTAGGAATTGGTGCATCGCCTTCAAGCAAAGCATCGTCTAGGCTATTGTAACCCGGGCGAATAGTTTCACAGCCTTTACCTGTTTCAGGGTTTGATGCACATTGATAAACGCGTACGTAATCAATAGCAAAGGTTTGGCCGTTTTCAAATGCGCTAGCATCTACACCTAAATCATTTACGTTTTCAGGCCAGTCACCGCCTACTGCTAGGTTTAGCAATAAGTGAAAGTCTTTATCAAATGGCGCGCTATCCCAATGTGTTGTAAGTTCGCCAGAACCTTGTTCAAAGTATTCTGCAAACCAACCGCGATGTTTTAGGCCTACAGCCTCGTCACTTGCATTAGTACGAACTTCAGATTGACGCTGAGTTGCATAAAGGTAACCGTCTACGTACCAGCGAATTTCACCTTCTTGCCATTCAACAGCATACGTGTGGAAATCATCTGCCGGGTTAGTATTTTCAGGGAATTTAAATTCTTTGCCCGTAGAGCTGTTATCTGGCCACGCGCGTCCGTAATGAAGTGTGCCGTGGATGCTTGACTCTATTCCACCGTCTTCATCCGGTGTTTTAAGATTTACTGATTCTAAAACATCTATTTCGCCAGAACGAGGCCAAGTGCCGTAAACTTCATCTGTTGGCAGCATCCAAAATGCTGGCCAGCTACCTTGTCCTGATGGAAGTTTGGCGCGCACTTCAAAGCGACCATACGTAAAGTCAGCGTTGTAACGCGTATTTAAGCGCGCTGAAGTGTAAGGCTTTTCTGCACCTTCTTCAGCGGGTAGGGCAACAATGTTTAACACACCGTCTGCAATAAATGCATTTTGCTCGCTGTCGGTGTAACACTGTTTCTCGTTGTTACCACCGCCATTGCAGTTTAATTCATAGTTCCATTTGTTTGTATCAATGGCTGAGCCTTCAAACTCGTCGCTCCAAACCATTTGCCAATCTGATACTGGTTCAGAGGCATCTACATTTTCAAAATTTGATTTAGTGGCAGAGTCGCCACCACAGCCAGCTAACGTAACTAAAGAGATAGCGGCAAGTAAACGTGTAATGTGCGTTGTTTCAATGTTCATAACTGAACCCCGGTTTCAACAGATTATTGTCAGATTAATTGTTTTTTTGAGCTTTGTTTTTTCGTGCTGTAAGCGCTTACATTTTGATATGTGTTTTGTAAGCGCTTACAAATGATATTGTGGAGTACGCAAATGGTCAACATATTTGTTTATTTTATTTACAATTAGTTTACGGTAAGACCAGTTTACCAATTTGGATGGGTGTGTAAATTATCATTTAAAATAGAGGGTTATACTATTTATGTTTTTTGATGGGAGCAAGAACGGAATATTTTTTACGTCAAAAAGTAGGAAAGGACTTAACAATTAAAAGGTTAGTGACAGGTATATTTATAGTATTTAAAGAGTATTTTGTTTATACCAATCTACATAAAAGTAATTTTAAGTGGATTGGTATTGTATGAGATAAAATATGCTTGTTTTTACTTGTTTTTAAAAGGCATTGAAAGTAATCCCCAAAGCGAGGCATTTTGCTTTTGGCTTGGGTATTCTTTTAAGCCAATATTTATATCTGCGTCGGCTTTTTTTGCTTTATCTTTGTAGCTACCAAATAATTTATCCCACCAAATTACACTAAAACCATAGTTTGAGTTAGTTTCGCTAACCACTTGGCTATGGTGAATTCGATGCAATATTTGCGTCATTAATATTAAACGCAGTGGTTTTTCAATGGCATTAGGTAAGCGTATATTTGCATGATTAAATAATGCTAAACCATTAAGTGCTATTTCAAATATAAGTACCGCAATGGCAGGTACGCCAAGAGCAGTTACTGCAATGAGTTTTATAAGTATGCTCAGCACAATTTCGATAGGGTGAAAGCGCAAGCCAGTACTTGTATCTACATGTGCATCGGCGTGGTGTACACGGTGCAAACGCCATAAAATAGGCACTTGATGAAATAATCTATGCTGCCAATAAATTAATATATCGAGTAAAAGTATGCTCAATATAATAATTAAACTGCTTGGTAGGGCTATTTGATTAAATAAGCCAATGCCGTGCTCTTGAGTGTAAAGTGCAACAGCGGTTAACCCAATAGGGACCACTAAGCGCGCAATAACTGATGAAGCAAACACTAACCCAAAATTAGCAAACCAACGTGTACTGCTTTTAATAGGTGCTTGGCGAGCAGGCTTTTGCCATTCAAGCAGCATCATTATAATTAAAATGCTAAAAAAGCTGCCGAGTCGCCACCATACTTCATTAGTCATTTATTACCTCAGAATTTGCACTGCTAGGCATGTTTTCAGCTGCTTTGTTAGCATCGGCTTCTTGTTGCTTAAGCGTGTGATAACCGCCATGTATACGGGTAAAAATAGTTATGCCACACGCAATAGCAAAAATGCTCGCCATAACCGCAAAGTGCTGCGGCCAAATACAAAATGCAATAAATAGCGCTATTGTTTCAGTGCCTTCGGTTAAGCCGTTTAAGTAGTAAAAGCTTTTGTATTTAAATTGCGGTTTTTCGAGTTTAAATTTTTCGGCGGCAATCGCAAAAGCTAAAAAGCTTGAGCCCGTACCAATAAAAGTGGCAAGTAATATCGAACCCGCTATCGCGTTTTGCTCAGGGTTTGCCAAAATAAAGCCAAGCGGAATAGCCGCGTAAAATAAAAAGTCGAGTGTGATATCTAAAAAGCCACCCGCGCTTGAACTTTGGTTTGCATAGCGTGCTAATGCGCCATCAAGTCCATCTAAAATTCGATTTAAAGCAATGGCAACTAATGCGCCGTACCACATTTCAAACGCCAGTAATGGCACGGCTAATAAGCCAACTAAAAAGCCTACAACAGTGAGCTGATCGGCGGTTATGCCGCGTTTATGCATAAGCATAACCACAGGTGTTAAAAGTGGCTTAATTACAGGGGTGATAAATTTGTCTAGCATGTTTTTTGCCTTATGCGTATTAAAGCTATGTATTAAAGTGCGCTACTTAAAGTAATGAGTTTGCCATTTGCAGCGTCGGCGTCGCTATGGTCATGAGTTACCATAATTGCAGGTAGCTTATGATCGCGTATTTGGCTAAACACGAGTTCGCGTGTATCAACACGCAATTGGGTGTCGAGTTTGCTAAAGGGTTCGTCGAGTAAAATGGCTTTAGGTTCGCTCAGCAGCATACGTAATAATGCAACACGGGCTTGTTGCCCGCCCGATAAGTTATCGGGGTGACGATTGCCCATATCTTTAAGACCTACTTGCTCAAGTGCATGTTCTATTTTTTCAAGACGTTGTTTTTTATTACCTTTGGGCATTGCAAAGGCAATGTTACCAGCAACAGTTAAATGCGAAAACAATAAAGCGTCTTGATAAAGCACTCCAATATGGCGTAAGTGTGGAGGGGTGTTATCGATATTTTGACCATTAAGCCACACCTCTCCATTGGCCTTAAAGCTACTTGGTAAAGTACCCGTAAGCCAATTTAATAAGCTTGATTTACCACTGCCCGATGGGCCCATAATAGTCAGAATTTCACCGCCATTAACTTGCTCGTTTAAGCTAAGTAGCAACTCATTTTGGCGATAAAGCTGACAATTTTTAATCTGTAACGATGACTGCATTAAAAAACCTTAACCCTGATAGTGTTAAACATGGGTGCTTTAAATATGTGCACTTTTAAACTTGCGTACTTTTAAACACGTGCACTTTTGAAAAAATATTTAGGTAAACCCCATGCCAGTATAAATCCAATAAGTGGCAACGCCATTTGCATAATAGCGTACACGGCACTGGTGCGTCTGCTTGCGCCATTGGCAAGCGTAACAGCTTCGGTTGTTATTGTGGCTATGCGCCCGCCGCCAGCTAAAAGCGTGGGGAGGTATTGTCCAAAACTAATTGCTAAGCCCAGTGCGGCTGCAATTAAAATAGGGGCAAACAACTGAGGTAGTTTTACTTTAAAAAACACCTTGCATGGCGCTGCGCCTAGACTTGCTGCAACATGAGCAAAACGAGGATCTAAGCGCCTATAGCTGCTCGCAAGTGACAAAAACACATAAGGCAACACAAACAGTAAATGAGTAAGTACTACATTAAAAAATGCAGCTTGGTTATTTACCAATTGTTGTATCCATACTAGCCCAAACAAAAAGGCAATACTGGGTACTAATAACGGTAAGTAAATAATTAAACTGGTAAAACGAGAAATAGGTTTGTCACTCAACTGCTCTGATTCTAAACACAATAAAGTAAGAATAATGGCAAATAGTGTGGTTACTAAACCGATTGCTAGCGTATTAAAAAGCGGGCTGCCCATTTGCATTAGCGCACTTTTAAAATGCAGTAGCGTAAATTGCTCAGGCATTGCATCTGGAAAACGCCAAAAACCTGCAACCGACCACATAACTAGACCAATAAGTGACAACAGTATAAAGCTAATTACTAATGTGGTGAGTACTACCGTTATTTTTTGCCAATAAAATCCACCGTATTCGCGCACCCCATTAGTGAGCGAGTCGCTAAATAATACTTTTACGGCTTTTTCTCCGCCAAGCCAAAGCGCTAATAACCCGCCTGTAACAGCCAGTTGTAATAAAGCACCTGCTGAGGCTTTAATACGCAGGTTTAAATCAACATCGTTAAACCAATGCATTATTGCAACGGCCAACGTGGGTGGTGTATTTGGGCCTAATATAAGAGGCATTTCTACACTTGCGCTTGCATAGGCAAGCACTGCTAAAAGGGGTAAGCGCAGCAGCGGATAAAGACTTGGCAGTATTACTTTAAAAAAGGCGGTCATTGGACAATAACCTAAGTTAAGCGCAACCTTATGTTGTTGGCGTAATTTTTTGCCAAGCTCAGGTTGAGCAAGTACGCCCAGTGCCATTAATAATAAAAAGGGAAGCTCTTTTAGTGTTAAGCCTAAAATAATACTAATACCGAACGAATCATGCGGAAACATGCCGTTTGGCGCAAGTTCCCAGCCGCTTAACCAAGGCGACGCTAAGCGTGAAATCATACCTGAAGGGGCAATTAAAAACCCTACTGCAATAGCCGCGGCGGCATGAGGTATCACTAATATAGGGCTCAATAAACGCTGAATTCGGTTAAGCCACGGGCTATTAAAAAACGCAGCTAAAATCATTAAGGTAATGATAAATGCAAGCAGAGTACTTATTAAGCCCGTTGCAACGCTTAAGGTAACCATTTGAGTAAGGCCAGGTGTTTGCCAAAGGGCATTAAAACCTTGCAAGCTAAACGTTGTTTGCTCAAGTACGGGCGCATAACCAAAGGCAGGCAGCAATACGCTAATTAAGCCACCAAGTACGGGTAGTATAAGTAAAGCGAGTAAAAATCGCGGGCTAAATTTTACAATGCGCGTAAACATATCGGTGCTGCACTGCGTTGTTGCTTTGGTATTTACTGGTACACTTTTTGAAATAACGCTCATTGGCTTACTCCATAACGGGTTTGCCAACCTTGCATAATGGCGTTTACCCAGCTTGGATGAGGTTCGCTCAATGTGCGTTTAATACTGTTTAAAGGCAGTGCACTTGGATGCGGTTTAGCTGTTTTAAATAAGGCTTGCTGATCAGGCGTTAACGTTGATTGAATAAGTACGCTTTTATCGCCCCATATATGCGCTTTTTGCTTTTGAGCTTGCGCTTCAGGGCTGAGTAAAAAATTAGCCACTAATTGCGCACTTTGCTGGTGGCTTGCATTGTAAGGGATTGCCACAAAATGGGTATTACTTAAACTGCCATCACTCATTGCGTAACTGCGAATGCTGTTTGGTAAATCATAGCGTTTTACAGCTGCCGGTACTTCAGGTGCTGAAAAAGTAAAGGCTAAACTCAACTCTGTATCGTCCACAAGGCGGCGCATTTGAGCACCACTTTGCATAAAATGAGTGCCACCACGCCAAAGAGTTGGGTGTAGTTTATCTAAAAAGTCCCACAGTGAGTTTAACACTTGCGCTGTATTTTTAGTTGTAGCTGGTTGGTTTAGCTGCGCTTTAATATTTTCGCTGCTTTGCTGATGCAGTACAACTAAGGCGTATTTTAAAAAGCTCATACCTAAAAAGTCAGGCGGCTTTGGGTAACTAAAGCGACCAGGGTTTTGCGCGCTCCAGTTTAATAATTCGTTTAATGTCGTCGGCAATTTATTGTTTGCCTTACCATTTATTGCAATGCTGTCGTAATAAAACGTAAGTGACGCTTGCCCCCATGGAGCCTCCATCCCATTGGTAGGTAAACCAAAATCAAATGTTACAGCAGGGTTATTAGCCGGATCGGTTAATGCAAAGTAGGGAAGTTTACTCGCCCATTGCTTTAAAAGCAGAGAGTGCTCACTCATGGTGGCAAAGTTAGCCCCGTTGATCCACATTAAATCTACGCTGCCTTGGTTGTTATTGTTTGCTGATTTTTCGGCAAGTACACGACTTACTGCTTCGCTGGTGTCACTTAATTTTACATGCACTAAGTTAATGTTGTACTTAGTTTTAACTTGCTGCGCTGCCCATTGAATATAAGCATTTATTTGCGCGTCGCCGCCCCATGCATAAAAGTATACATCTTGATTGCTACCAAGTGTTTGAATTTGTTGCCAGCCAGATCCCTGTTGTGTGTTAATTACTAAATTACTTTTACTATTTGAGTTAATAACGGTATTAGCAAACGCGGTGCTCGAAAAAGCAGCTAAATTTGCGATTGTACAAACGCAAAACGCGACACAGCAAAAGCTGTATCGCGCCTGTGTTTGCCAAAACTTAATGGCGAACATTTAAATCCCAGTTATAGTCTAAAAATTTAACTTTCATGTCATCATTTTTAAGTGCTTTTTGCTGAGCGGGTATCAGTTTAAGTGCATCGCTGTATTGCAAGAAAAACTGCTGTAGCGTATTTGTACCTCTAAAGCCTTTTTCAAAGTCGTCGCCGTACCACTTAAATATTGAAGACACGCTTAGCGTATTTTCTTGAGCCATATTACGTGTCATATCTGATAAAAAGCGCACCGTTTGCTCTTGCAATTGGCTTTCTAAATCAGTGGCTGTATACGCTTCTTCTCGAAGCGCTGGGCAACCAATACTCGCGCAATTTACTGCAAAGTGAATGCGTGGGTCGTTGTATTTACCGCTGCCACGTATTAAACCATGCTCTATACCATCAAGGCTGCGAGTTTTGCCAAGTAATGGCACAAACTCTTTACTCCATGGTGAGCTAAAAAAGCTTCCTAAGTCTTTAATTGACTTGAGATCAGGGTACTTAGTTAAAATAAGCTCAACAGTCCACGCATTATAAGCATTGATTAAAAAAGCGAGTTGCTTAGGCTTTTCCCATGCGTCAAATTCGCTTTGCGTTACAGCCGTTAACGAATCTAAATACGTTTTTAGCTGTGCATGCTCACGTTTTATAGCAGCGTAATCAACCTCAGTACTGTGATTATGGTTAATAGCAACAACATGCTTATTTAACAATGCATTCCAGCTATCGTGCATGTTTTGGGCTTGGGCCGAAAATGACGTTGCAAACGATGTTACAACTAAAGCCGAACCAAGTAGCAATGCTTTTAGAGGTGTTTTAAACATAATTAACCTCGACGCCAAGTGTGGTATTTTTCAAGCAAGTTAAGCACTTTTTCAGGTGCATGAGCGCGTTTCCACTCACCTGCTGCGTATTTGTTACCTTCAGCCCAAGTAGGGTAGCTGTGTATAGTACCGAGTATTTTGTTAAGACCTAAGCCGTGTTTCATTGCCAGTACAAACTCAGCAATCAAATCGCCAGCGTGTTCAGACACCACAGTAACACCGAGTATTTTGTCTTTGCCTTTGGGTGTAATCACTTTAATAAAGCCTTTTGTAGCGCTGTCGGTAATTGCACGGTCTAGCTCTTCAAATTCAAAGCGAGTAATTTCGTAATCTATGCCTTTGTCTTTTGCGTCTTGCTCGTTTAAGCCAACACGTGCTACTTCTGGGTCAATAAATGTAGTCCACGGAATAACACGGTAATCTACTTTAAACTTTTTAAGGTGACCAAATAAGCCATTTACAGCTGCGTACCAACCCTGATGGGCTGCCACGTGTGTAAATTGGTATGGACCTACAATATCGCCTGCTGCAAAAATATTAGGGTACAGTGTTTCAAGGTACTCGTTAGTTACTACTGTGCGGTTTGTTTCTATGCCTAGCTCTTCAAGACCGTAACCTTTAAGGCGCGCACTTCTACCAACGGCACATAATAGCTCGTCATATTCAATATCTATTTCTTTGTCGTTATGTTTAACAACAATATATTTTTTACCATCGCGTGTTTCACAACGAAGTGCTTGGTGCGATGTTAAAATATTAACGCCACTTTCGGTTAACGCTTCGTGAGCAAAAGTAGACACTTCAAGGTCTTCTTTGATCATGATGCGTTCGCTCATTTCAATTTGCGTAACACTTGAACCTAAACGTGCAAAGCTTTGTGCTAATTCGCTACCAATTGGACCGCCACCTAGTACTACAAGTTTTTTAGGTGCCTCATCTAGCTCTGTAAATTTATTCCACAATGTATCGCTTGTTACATAGCCTGTTTCTTCAATACCAGGTAGTGGCGGTACAAATGGGCGTGCGCCAGTGGCAATCACAATAGTACGGGCAGTGAGTGTTTGCGTGCCGCCATCGTTAAGTTTAATTTCTACAGTCCACGGGTCGATTAATTTACCGTAACCTTTTACAACATCTACGCCTAAGTCGGTGTAACGCTCAACACTGTCGTGTGGTGCTACATCGGCAATTACTTTGTGTACACGTGCCATTACTTTTTTGAACGAAAACTGTGGTGTTGCGTTTTCTAGACCGTAGTTTTCACCGTGGCGAATTTGCTCTGCAATTTTAGCGCTTTTAATAACTGCTTTACTTGGAACACAACCGTAGTTTAAACAGTCGCCGCCCATTTCGCCGGCTTCAATAAGGGTTACTTTTGCTTTAACAGCAGCGGCTATATAACTTGTTACCAAACCACCTGCGCCTGCACCAATAACAATCATGTTACGGTCGAATTTTTTAGGCTTAGTGTAGTTTTTGTATACGCGACGTTTTTTAAACACGTTTAAGATTCCTTTAGCAATGAATGGGAAAATGCCCAATAAAGCGAATGATAAGATTAAGTTGAATGATAAAATTCCAGATAAGCTCTCTATTTGCGCCAGTTGCGTACCTGCGTTAACAAATACAAATGTACCGGCTAGCATACCTGCTTGGCTTACCCAGTAATAAGTCCATGACTTTATTGAGGTAACACCCATTAGTAAATTGATTAAAAAGAACGGAAACACCGGCACTAAACGAAGGGTAAATAAGTAAAATCCACCTTCTTTTTCAACGCCTGCATCAATTGCGGCTAAGCGCTCAGGAAAACGTTGTTTAATAGTGTCGCGTAGTAAGTAACGCGATACTAAAAAGGCAAGTGTTGCGCCAATAGTTGAGGCAAAAGATGCAACCAATAAGCCTTCAACTAAGCCAAATAATGCACCTGCTGCAAGTGTCAAAATAGCCGCGCCCGGTAACGAGAGAGCTGTTACTACTACGTACAGTAAAAAGAACCCACCAATAACCAACAACGGTGACTGCTCTTTGTAATCGCTAAACTGATCCATTGACCCTTTTAAGCCATCAAGCGTAAGTAGTTGGTGTAAGTCAAAATGAAAGAACAGGCCGACGGCGGCCGCTGCAATCAATAATAAAAATATTTTTTTAATCATGTTCTCTCTCTTAAAAACTATGCGTAAGGGTTAGCTTGGCGTTAATTGGCAACTCAGGAAAAGCTAAAGTTGCACCAAAGTAACCGCCTTCAAATACTGGGCGCCAGTTTTTTTGATTCGTTACGTTGTTCACATCTAATCGTAACTTGGTACTAGGCGTAAAAGCATAGCTAGTATTTACGTTTAGTGTGTACTGATCACGAATTTTTACTGTCGCCAAAAAGTCTAATGGGTAACTCTTTGTATATAGACCTGAAAAACCCGTTTGCCATTTCGAATTAATTGAATAATTTCCGTTAAAGCTGAACGATTGCTCAGGAATGCCCTGTACACGGGTGTTTGAAGGTGCAAAAGCGGTAAAGCTAGGTGCGCCAACACTGGTACCTTCAATAATATCTGGACGTGAGTTGTCAAATGCATCAGCGACTTGTGCTGAATCTTGGCTACTTGCAGAATTATCGTAGCGAGCATCTATATAGCTGTAGCCAGCACTTAGCCAATAAGGGTAAGCATCATAAAATACTTGGCTTTCAAAGCCGGTAGTACGAATGCCAGTATTGCTACCATCGCGATTACGTAAACTACGACGTTGGCTAAACACCGCACCATCGGCGTACCAATCACTGTCGGTTGGTGCGTATTTCAAACCAAATTCAACTAAGGTATTTTCGGTTGAAAAGTTTTGTGCGCTAATCGTGTTGTCGCCACCAAGAGACGTGCCGCCAGCCATGCTATTTGATGTGGCTTCGTTGTAACTTGCTGCACCATAAGTGGTGTAATCACCGTTTAATCGGTAGTTAAAGCTTACTTGCCCAGAATGTAGCTTATCGTTAATGCTATCGCGAGCTGCAATTTCACCCTCTGGTGCTATTGGGTCGTGCGCGTCTACGTCATAAAAATCAATGCGGTAGCCAACACTTGTATGAAACTTATCTGTCCAATCAGAATCTTGCTGAATAGCAAAACCTGTTTGCCATGAACGCGAATCGGTAGTGTCTGATAAGTTAAAGTCGCCACTGCCGTCATTATTAATATCATATTGACCACCAGGGGATACAAATACACCTGAGCTAATTTCAATTAAACGTGCTTGTTGTGCATCAGTTAAAGGAATGCGGCGGTTTGAAAGTGGGCCAGTTAAATCAATAGGTAAGTCGGCTTCTGTTGTAAATTGGCTGTAGCCTAATACGCGGTTATAACGCACATCAAATGCGAAAATTGTTTGCTGGTCGCTATTCCAAAGATAGGTAAGCTCGGTACGGTTTTGCGCGGTATCGGCACCATCTATAATTTCAACAAAGCTATTTTGTGCAATTTCTTCGCGTTGTAAGTGCTGAAAATACGTAATGTTTTTTATTGATGCGTTGTTGGAAAGTTCACGCTTATAAATGCTGTGTAGTAAATAAGTAGTGGCTTCGTTTTGATTATCAGGATCGGTAAGTACTGTACTACGGTCTATTTTTACTTGCCCAGTTGGTGAGATTATTGAACCTGCTGCCGGTACAGTACTGCCGTTTGCTTGCACGCCTTGGCCGGTAATATAAAGGCCATTATCTATTAGCGCTTGAGTAGGGCGGTTAATACCTGCGTTATCGGTAAATTCAACTTGGTATAACTCAAAGTTAATATCCCAGCTGCTCTTGTCATCGGGTAATACGCGTAATGATGCAAATAAGCTGTCGCTCTTTGTGCCTGAAAAGTCGTAGTAGCTGCCGTTATCTATGTGTTCAGCGCTTACTCTAAAGCCTACTTTGTCTTTTACAATGGGTGCACTGTAATCCACTAAAACACTGTACTGATCCCATCGACCTGCAGATACCGTTGCTTTGCCTTTACTTTCGTCAGTTGATGCTTTTTTAGAATGTAAGTTTACAAAACCACCGTTGCGTTGGCTTGAGCCAAATAATACCGGCGGCGCGCCTTTTACCACGTCTATCTGTTCTATAGAGTTGAACGATAAGGGCACACCAAAGCCGTTATTACCGGCTTGTCGGCGTGTGCCATCTTGAAAAAGCTCACCTAATTGCCCACGAATAGTAGGTAAACTAGGTGCGCCAAAACCACTGGCTGAATAGGTATTAGGGCTTACTGCGAGCACGTCTTGTAAAGTCGTAATATTGAGTTGCTCTATTAACTCGCTTGAAATTGGTGTGACTGAGCGGGCTATATCTTGTAGGGCTAAGTTGTCGCCAAAAGGGCCGTCTACAGTGGCGTTTTTAACCGAAAGACCTTGAGATTTAATAGCTTGGCCTGCCACCTCAATGCGCTCTATTGCGCCATCTTTTGTTGTTTTTGATTCTTCGGCTGCAAAAGCATTAAGTGGTGTATTTAATATAGTGGCTAGGGAAAGTGCTAAATATGCGTGTTTCAAACGTTTTCTCTCTACGGTTAAAATGTTGTTGGCGATAAAGACCGAAAGGATTAAAAATAAATTTCAGTAAAATTTCGATTCTTTTTGTTTTTTAGAACATAACAAAACAGATGTATTATAAAGGTGGTAATTAAGTACTATAGTTTTATCAGTCGATAAAATATCAATAGAGCGATTGTATTAGAGTGAATGTAAATATTTGCTTTTAATGGGCTTTTTAAATTATAGACTACTTTTCACCTGCTAACATTTTAAAGTTGTTAACTTTTACGCAGCATTTTTTAATTCCTAAAATAAGCTTCACTTTTATTACTACAAAGCTTAATTACTTTTTTAGTTAAAATAATTAAATTTTTTTGAAATAAAAAATAACTTATACGGTCTAGGTTACTTCAACGTTTATTAATATTCATTTAAGGAAATTTTATGACAGGTTCAATGAGTTCTGATGTGCAAAACCGTTTGCAATGGTCACTTTTATCTTTGCGTTTAGGCGTATTTATTGTAATGGTTATGTGGACGTTCGATAAATTCGTAAACCCTGGTCATAGCGCACGTATTTTCGAACATTTTTACGGTATTAGTGGCTCATCTGACATAGTTGCTTATGTTATCGGTGCTCTACAACTTGTATTAGTATTGGCATTTTTAGCGGGTATTAAAAAGCGTATAACTTACGGTATCATTTTTGTAATGCATGGCTTATCAACGCTTTCTTCGTACAACCAGTATATAGATGGCTTTAATAACTTATTATTCTTCACTGCATGGCCAATGTGGGCTGCGTGTTTCGCACTTTACTTGTTACGCGACCAAGACGTGAAATTTACTGTAAAGTAATAAAGTACATGCAAAAAAATTGGTTATAAGCCATAAGGCTTATAACCAATAAGTACACAGGGAGTGCGGAAGTCGGTTTATACGTTAATGCATAGCGTCGTTGTATTGCTTTGCTAAGCTTTGTTTTTGCCCTTCGGTTAGTGCTTTACCCGCTAATTGAAATACTTCGTGTTCTTCTTCACTTAAATGATGATGTACTAAATGGTGCAGCTTTTTAGCTGCAACTAACCATGCAGACGAGCTCATTTCGGTATCTTCAAGTTGTTCAATTAATTCATCAATTTCGTGATGTTCAGCTACGCTGTGGCGCGCTTTTTCATGAGTTAAGTCATCAAACATAAGTGGGTTGTAAAAGTAACGTTCTTCAAACTTTGCGTGCTGTTCTAATTCTGTTTTTAGCTCGTCCATTAGCGTGTGGCGCTGCTCTGTGTCGCCGTGCGTTTGAATAAGTGCATCTACTAATTTTCTTTGTTTGTCATGGTCATGACGTAGTGCTTCAAAAATATTCATAACTAATCCTTTTACAATTTATTTGCTTATACCATTAACTAGCAAACTAAATGCCAAATATTAAGTTGATGTATTTTATTGCTTTTATTTTGATTTTTTATTTTTATGCTGCTATCACTGTAAATTTTACAGTGATATGAATGCAATAATTTCAGGCTTTTACGTAGTTCAATTATAAAGTGAGTATAAATCCCTACAGAACCTTACAAATATTTACTGGTTGTTTATTTTATTGCAGTGATAAAGTAGCAACATTATTTAGGTACAACCTATATGTATTACTCCCACATATAATACCAATCGGTATAAATGCAGGTAGCACGTTAACTTAATAGGATAGTTTAAGGATGAACATAAAAAGCCCCATCGCCGCATTATTGCTGTGCGCTTTACTAAGTGCCTGTAGTACAGCCCCACGTTCTGACCCTAACTTATGCATTGAAGAGGCTGAAACGGTTGCTCGAAATGGCGCTCAAACAAGCTCAGAAGTTTATAATCAATGCATTAGCGCACAAATTAAAAAGGATGAAAAAAATGACACTTTTTTTGATGCTATCGGTACGTTCTTTTTTGAATTTTTTGTAATGGTGGTAGAAAAGTAAATAGGCTAACTTGCAGCTGTAATTTAAAGTAAATAAGTTGCGTAAAAATAGGATTAGTTATGAAGCAATTATTGATAGTAATTCCACTTTTTTTATTACTAAGCGCTTGTGCGGCACAGCCTTACGCAGGTTCGGCAAAATGTATGGAACAAGCAGATATTGCATACGAAACCGATACACGTAAAAATGAAACATTAGATAATGAATGCAAAGCTGCAAAAGTAAATACGCCTAATAAAGAGCTTGAGAATCACGGTTTGGTTGATAGAAGTCTTTTACAGCTAATCGTTAGCTTTTTAAATGGCGTATTTCAATAGTACATATACAGTAAAAATATAACTAAATAAGGTATGTATGAGGGAAGAACTAAGAGCAAAAATAATTACCGTATGCGATAAAAAAATAGCAGTTAAAGGCGAAAATGTAGGGCTTTCTTTTTATGCCTTTTTTGCTAATAAAAACGACGACCCAGAGCTACTTATGGAAGCTGCTACTTGGTGGATACACACCCATAAATTAGATCATTTTGTAAAAGCACATAAAATTAAACAAATGGTTTTAGACGGACTTTAGTCAAGTAAATGAGCCAATACTTTTAGCTGTGTTTATTTAATCAACTACGACTTGGTTTCTTCCGTTTTCTTTTGCTTTATAAAGTAATTTATCTGCATGCTTAATAAGAATATCCAGTGTGCTTTTTAAAGGGCTACTTACAGAGGCTCCTGCACTAAAAGTGATTTTTGTATCTGTAGGAAAGTCTTCTATATTACTGCAATGCTCGGCGAAGCTAATGGCGAGTCGGTTAAATATATCGCGAATTATTCGTTCATCAGCCGTATTTAGTGCAAATAACCATTCTTCGCCGCCGTAACGGCCAAACTGATGATCATTACATAGTGTTTCTCTTGCAGCTTTTGCAAAGGCAATAAGAACTAAATCGCCAACATCGTGACCAAAATGGTCGTTAACTTTTTTAAAGTAGTCTAAGTCAACAATTGCTATAGTCATTTTACCTTCACCAAGTTTTGCTTCTGCTGCTCGCATTATTCCTCTGCGATTAGGGCAATTTGTTAGGTAATCTGTTAATGAAATATTGTGATATTTTTGACGTTGTCGAGCCTGCCGATAAAATAATAATAATGAAGCAATAACTAAAATAAACGCAATAGCAGCGCTAAGTCGCCAAATTATTTTTTGATGATATTCTTCTTTAGCTTGTAGCTCACTAATATCTTTTGCGTACTCTAGTTGCTGTATTTTTTCTTCTTTTTCTTTTACTTCAAACTGTATCTGTAGTGTTTTTATATTATTTTCACTGGTAGCTTCGTAGTGTTTTTTTGTATAAAGGAGCTTTTGTTCAATTGCTTCAAAAGCCTCGTCAGTGTAGTTAAGGCGTCGTTTTAGCTCATAGCGTTTACTTAAAAAATCGGCTTTATAAATACTGCGGCTGAATTTATCTAATTTAAAAAACACCTCATCGTTTGCTTCATTTGCTTGATCAAGTAAATCTAGTTTTATATATATGTCAGCTAACAAAATGAGCGATGCGAGTTGCATGTCGTGAACACCTGCAGAACGAGCAAGCTCAATGTTTTCTTTAGTTAGAGTTAAAGCTTTATCGTAATTTGCTTGTAAGTACTCAATACTGGCAATTGAGTACTGAGCAAAGGTTAAGCCTTTTTGCATATTAACTTTTTTGAAATAGAGCAATGCTTTGTCTAGGTATATTAAGGCATCTTTAGGTTTCTTAATCTCCAGCAATACATTGCCTAAGCTCCAATATGCTTTTGAGGTAAAAAGCCCATCTTGTGTTTGCTCATATGCCGCAACCGCTTTTTTTGCATAATATACGGCTTTGTCTTTTTCGTTTAGATAATTATATGCATCGGCTATTTTTCTAAAAAAGTATCCTTGAGATGCTGAATCATCATCTTTTAATGCTAATTCTAACCCCTCTAGTGCAACATTTAGGGTCTTTTTCAATGCATCTGTATCGGTGTAATAGTAAGCAAGTGCTCGTAAAATAATGATTTTTTCTTTAGTTGAATGCTGTTGCAAGCTCTCTTCTAATTTTGTGGCTAGCGTTTGTGCTGGAGCTGGGTTTGGCTCTCTCGCTAGAGACTTGAGTTGTGATTCGAGAAATAATAAATATACACTTTTTTGATTTGGTAACTCTTTGTTCTTTAAGTAATAGGATAAGTGTGTGTTTAACGCTTCGTATTTTTCTTGTCTAAAAAGTAACTCCGCATACAAAGCGGCCGCTTCTAGATGAAGGTTTTCCCAATTTTGCTCTTTGCTTATTTCAAACGCTTGAGTGAGTTTGTCTTCATTTTGAAGATAGTCTAGTTCATTCTGTTTTATGTTATTGATGAGAGTTTGAGTCGTGTCAAAGTCTAGCGCATGTAAAGTTGCACTTAATGAATTGCCGTTAGCTGAGGCAAGCTTACTTAAAAGTAAAAATAAAATGAGAACAATATACTTTGCCCATAAAGTATTACCTAAAATCTTTATTTGTGTATTGTTAGCCATGTTAATCCTTTGCTGACTTATTTTTATTATTGAAATACTTTTTCGCATTGCTTAATAAACTTGGGTTTGAACAGTTTCTTATACTCATCATTGAAAAATAAGACCATAAACAATATCAATTTAATTAATAAAAGCCAATATTTGTACGTTTTAGTGGTAGCGGTTTATGTGCTTTTGTTAAAAATCTGCGGCTACTTCAAATTCTAATCGTTTAAGTGTAATTGGGTGAGTAAATGCTAAGTATTCTGCATGTAAATGTAATCTATCGGCTTTTTGCCCGTAATGTGTGTCGCCTATAATTGGCATGTTTAAACCTAAACTGTGCGCGCAATGCACTCTTAATTGATGAGTTCGCCCTGTTTTAGGGTATAACTGTAGTCGGGTAATATTGTTGTTACGCTCTAAAACCTGCCAGGTAGTAAGCGACGGCTTACCATGTTTGTAACACACCATTTGGCGCGGTTTATCATCAAAGTCGAGCACTAAGGGTAAATCAATTACTCCGCTATCCTCAGCTACGTTACCATTAACTAATGCGACATAACGTTTATCTATGGTGCGTTCAATAAACTGCTTTTGCAGTGCTTTGTGCACGCGTTTATTAAGTGCGATCATCAATAATCCAGAAGTCGACATATCTAATCTGTGTACAATTAGTGGGCCTGATGCCTCTGGAAACTGCGTTTTGATTCGCATATAAACTGAGTCATCAATATTAACGCCAGGTACCGATAAAAACTCAGCGGGCTTATTTACCACAAGTAAGTCGTCATCTTTATAAACAATACTTAAATCTTTACCCTGAGCTGGGTTGGTAAGTAGCGGATTATCTTCAACATCTAAACCCTTTAGCATGTGCCCAAGTATTGGTTGGCATTTACTGTAACAAGAAGGGTAGTAGTTTTTATGCTGCCTAATTGCTGATTTAGGCGCTGCTCCCCACCAAAATTCTGCCATAGCAAGTGGTTTTAAACCATGCTTATAGGCGTATTGTAATAATTTAGGCGCTGCACAATCGCCAGCCCCCGAAGGAGGAGTGTGCTCAGGTAATGCTGCAAAAATAGCATTTAAATCTGTAGTTTCACCATTTGCATTTAGAAATTGGTACTGTGCAAATAGCTTTTTTTGTAAGCTTTTAGAAAGCGTTTTACGGCGTTTTTTTAAATGAGTAATTTCATCAGAAATATTGATGTGTGTTTGCTGCAGTGACTCGATTATATTTTGCCAATAGGATTTAAGTGCCAACAGTTGCTTTTTTTCTACGATGCTTTGCCCTGCAAGCTTATTTTTTAACTGCTCAAAATCACTTTCGCTAAGCTCTAATTCGCCTTCGGTACGTTGTATTTTACGTTGCTGGCGACCGGCTTGCATTACTGCCTGTTGGGCTAATAGTGCTTGCTGGTAGCTTTGTGTTGCATCATCAAGTTTGCTATTAACTTCATGCAGTTGTTCGCTATTTTCTAATTGCTCAATTTGAGCATTAATATCGTTAATTATTTTACTTTGAGTCAAATAGCTATCGTCTTGCAGCTGCATGCTAGAAACTGGCGGTACAAAGCTAATATTGGCTTTATCACCTTCAATTTGCCCCGAATAAGCACTTAAAAAGCCTAATTGTTGCTTAGTATTTTGCACCACTAAAACCCCAAACATTTTACCGGCATTTTCTGCTTTTAAATGCGTTAACGTTTCAAGTTGTTGCTGTAATTGTTTTGTGGCTGCTACAGCTAATGGTTGCGGCTCGTAATAAAAAGGGAAAGTAAACTTTTCCGGAAGCGCGAGAGAATCAATATTTTGAGAAAATAATGTAAAGCACGAAGCAGAATTTGACATAGAAGTAAGAGAAAAGCATTCAGTAAAATAATTGAGCGCATAATAACATATTCATAGTTAAGCCACTAAAAATCTCGCACCCGCATATTCATAAACACTTTAAAGCGGACATTCATGTTTTATGTATCAGTATGGGGGCGCAGCAAACCCAGGCGTTTGTTAGTAAAGTCTCAGTAGTAATATATCTATCGTTATCAAAATATTTAAGCCTATCGATTCTCAACAATTGAGCGCATTTCGAAACGATGACTTACTTGATAGAGCAGAGGCAAAAAATCAATTTGCAGAATAACTGAATATTTAGGAGTTCTATATTATGAGTCAAAATATCGCAAGTTTTATCACTAAAACCCTCGAACAAGCGGGCGTAAAGCGCATTTGGGGAGTAACTGGCGATTCACTTAACGGCATTAGTGAAAGCCTGCGAAAAATGGGAACAATTGAATGGCTAGGAACGCGACATGAAGAAGTTGCCGCATTTGCAGCCGGTGGCGAAGCGCATTTATCAGGCGAGCTTGCGGTGTGTGCGGGTTCTTGCGGGCCAGGTAATCTTCATTTAATTAACGGCTTATTTGATTGTCAGCGCAATAATGTACCGGTATTAGCTATTGCCGCACATATTCCTTCATCTGAAATTGGCAGCAGCTATTTTCAAGAAACCCATCCGCAAGAATTATTTAAAGAATGCAGTGTGTATTGTGAAATGGTTTCGAGCCCCGAGCAAATGCCGTACCTGCTAGAAACTGCAATGCGACAAGCAATATTAAACAAAGGCGTGAGTGTACTTGTGCTACCTGGCGACATTGCATTAAAAGATATGCCTAAAGCTATCAAGCCAAAATGGAACGTGCCAAAACTAGCAACTTATACCCCCGCTTTATCTGATATTGAAGCAATGGCGACTCATCTTAATAAAAGTAAAAAAGTAACCTTATTGTGTGGTGCTGGTTGTAAGGATGCCCACGACGAAATAGTTGCGCTAGCCGAAAAATTACAAGCACCGATAGTACATGCTATGCGCGGTAAAGAATTTATTGAGTACGATAACCCTTACGATGTTGGTATGACTGGATTTATTGGCTTTGCGTCGGGCTATCATGCAATGCAAGAAGCCGATACGTTATTAATGATTGGTACTAGTTTTCCTTATCGTGCTTTTTATCCTGAAAATACCACCATATTGCAAATTGATAATCAGGCTGCGTCACTCGGGCGACACGTGCAAATTGATTGTGGCGTGTTAGGCGATACAAAAAATTCAGTGACCACACTACTTGATTATATTAAAGGTGAACGGACAAGTTCGCACCTACAAAAAAGTGTTAAAAACTACAAAGAGTCTCGACAAGATCTCGATGAATTAGCCAGTGGAAAAACCTCGCAAAATTTAATTCACCCGCAATACCTAACACGTTTACTCAACGAGCAAGCAGCTGACGATGCTGTTTTTACTTGCGATGTAGGTACGCCAACAGTGTGGGCTGCGCGTTATTTATCAATGAATGGAAAGCGTAGATTAATTGGCTCGTTTAATCATGGCTCTATGGCAAATGCGATGTCGCAGGCAATGGGGGTTCAATCTGTTGATAGAGATCGCCAAGTTATTGCAATGTGTGGCGATGGTGGCTTTTCGATGTTAATGGGCGATTTAATCTCACTTAAGCAGCTTAATTTACCAATAAAGATTGTTGTTTATAATAATCGCTCACTTAGTTTTGTGGCTATGGAAATGAAAGCCAGTGGGTTTTTATCAAGCGATACCGATTTAGAAAACCCAAGTTTTGCTAAAATTGCAGAGGCCTGTGGCTTAAAAGGGATTCATGTGGACGACCCTGAAAAATTACCATCGGCAATGAACGAAATGATGAACCACTCAGGACCTGTTGTTTTAGAAGTCGATACCGCAAAACAAGAGCTTTCAATGCCACCGCAAATCAAATTAGAGCAAGCAAAAGGCTTTAGCGTTTACATGATGAAAGCGCTGATAAACGGCAAAGGAAACGAAATTATAGAGCTTGCTAAAACTAACTGGTCACGCTAGTTAGTTACTTCCCTATTGAGTATTTTGCTCAATAGGGAAGTGCCAAAGTAATAATCCTCACTGTCATTCTCGACCATTAATAAGTGATGGTTGCTTGTAAGTAATTGAACAAAAATAGAAAATCATATATGGTTTATCATTAAATTAATAAAAATACGCATAAAATGCCTCTGCTTCATAGAGGAGCGGAGCAATAATGAAATGGAAATCAGTTTTACTGTCGCTAGTTGTTTTATGGCTTATCCAAGCCCAGCAAAACAGTTTACGCACCAATGAATACGCAAATATAATTTCTGATTTAGATAAGGTTAGTGTGCTTGGCGAATGTGAAATTTCTACGGAGGTTACAAGAGGGTGGCCATTATCTTGGGCTATAAGCGGCGCTGAAATTACTGTTAAGAACAAAAATACTTTGCTGACAGCAACAACCAGTAAGTTTAATAAACCAGATCGTAAATTTCTTAGTACACACAATACTCACTATCACTTTACGTGGTCAAAAACCAAAAACAACTCTGTATTTGCATCATACATGGACGTAGAAATAGAGCCCGCAGGTAAAGTTGCAGGCCTTATAATAGGCAATTGCTCTGACTACCCCGAAGGCCCAGAATTAATAGGGTATTTAGAACGTTGTAATAGTATTGTAGAGTCAATTACGTGTTTGTAAAAGTAGGTATAGAGTGTTGATTAAAATTGAAGACTTTTCTTTAGCATGGCGCTGGATTAGTGCGTCCCACGGTAATTTTTCTAAAGATACCCTAGATAAACTCAACCCATTGAGTGAAGATCAAGCAAGAGCATTAATTGCCGCCACACCCATTAACTTTCCTGTTGGTGCAAAAAGATTCGACTCCACACAAGGGAGTGAATTAACACGCCAATGGTTAAAGGGCTTAGTAAATGACTCAAAAAAAGTAACAATTTGCTGGGATCAAGAAACAGCATTAACCCTACCTTGGCTAGTTTTTTGTGATCACTGGGATGATTTTTGCTATTCATCAAGTGATGACATAAATCTGTATTTTGAAAGCGGTGAACTGTTTTTACGTTGGAATCACTATGAGGTTTTTGAGTTTGACTCAAGTGCAATGTAATGAGCTAAAACACTTAGCATTGGCCTCAATTGCTACTTGGTAGTTGTTTTTAGTTTTTAGTTCAACGCTTCACTCGCTTTACTCAATCAAAGTAAAGCGAGTGCTCAGTATCACTTACAAACTCTTTTTAGGCGGAAGAGCTACGTTTGCAAATATTAGTCCTGCAACAAGCGACATAAATATTAAAAACGTTTGTTGGCCTATGTGCTCTGCATATACAAAGTCTTGGCCTTCAATTAGTGAGTTTAAGCCAATATACGTTTTGCTTCCTGGTACTAATACAATCAGGCCTTGCATGGCAACAATAGAGGCCGGCGCATTAGCAACGCGGTTAAACAAGTTACTAAATATACCCACCGATAAAGCACCTACAAACGTACCTAACGTGTAATCAAGGTACATAGCCGAGCCAATACTGGTGCCATACGCTATAAACCCTGATGCAATAGACCAAACCGCGTGCTTAAGTTTGGTTCTAAAAATAACGATTAAGCTGCTACAAAGTAAAAATATAGCCAGCCATGCGGTCCACTTTGGTAATGGCTCAGGTTGTACAAAGTCAGCTTGCCCAAAGAGTGCAAAGCCAATACCTATGCCAATAAAACCGCCAAAATAGAGTTTAAATAACAGCATAAACGAGTCCATGACTCGTGCTGTACCCGACACTAAATGCCGCGCTGCAAGCTCTGCTAAGCCAAGCGCAAGTGCTAAACCGGGTATAAATACAATAATGGCCGAAAGTACCACCAAGCGTATGTTTATTTCAGGTGTTATATATACGCTTACTGCACAGGCAAGTATGGCTGATATTATGGCCACTAATGGCTCAAGCATATGAGCTACGCGTTTTGAGCGCCCAGACCAAAGCACAAACACATAAACAACTAAAGTAAGTAGCGATGACCAAATAACATCAGTCCAGCTAGTACCCATTAACATTGCAAACGCACCACCAGAAGTTGCAAACGCAACGCCCGTAACAAGTTTGTTGTATGGGTTTGGCATTACAAAAATAGCGTCTAGTTGCGCATCAACTTCTTGTAAACTTAGCTTGTCGTCAAGCATTTGGTTTACAAGGTCGTCGGTGTCGGCAAGTGAGCCTAAATCGTGATCGCCAGGGTCTACACGTGCAACGTGGGTGTACTCGTCTTCGTGGCCATCGGTCCAAATAACAAACGTTACCGAAGTTGGCGACATAACAAACGACGATTTAAGTCCTAAATATGTAGCCACTTCCATTAGGTGGGCTTCTAGGCGGTAAGCAGGCGTACCATACTTGTGAAGCATCTTACCCAATTTAACGATAAATTTGCGTTTTTCTGTAAAGGTTGCAGTTTTCAAATCTTTTTGGACCAAATATTGCGATAACTAAGCTAAAAATATAGACAATACAGCTAAAAATGCCCACGTTTGATGGGCGCGATTTTAAACACTAATTGGTGTGTGTCTAGTCATTTTTAATCTAATTTTTTATTTTTTTCGGCTATCCATTGGGACATGTATTGAGTGCTGCGCATTGTATGATGTTTGAGCATTTGGCCTGTGAAGTTTTTTTCGCGATGAGCGTTTAAATCACTACTTATTGAATCTACTTTTTGAATTAACGCAGCGCTCAATTGTACTTTGTTGTAGAGCGTATTAAGGAGCGTGTTGCCATCTTGCTGCGCTTGTTCAAAGTCACTTTGATTGGTGTACATTTCAATGGCAGCATTGGCAAAGTCATCGGCGGTGTTGGCTATTTTACCCGGCCATGGTAAATCGTTATGCATGCCCTCTGCGCCAATATTGGTGGTAACGCTGGGTGTTTGCATAATCATAGCTTCAAGCAATTTACCTTTAATCCCTGCACCAAAGCGCAGTGGTGCTAAACATACGCGTGCGCTTTGCATTACATCAAACGCATTATCGGCCCAGCCTTTTATTAAAAACCCTGTTTTAGGGTTATTTAGTGCCGTGGCTTTTGGTGGTGGGTAAGAGCCATAAATATGTAGTTCTGCTTTTGGTAGTTGCTTGCGAATAAGTGGCCATATTTTTTGCAAATAAAGTACAGCATCCCAGTTTGGCGCGTGTCTAAAGTTACCTATGGTCATAAAGTGCTGGCGCTGCTCAAACGTTTTTGTACTTGTAGGCAGTGAGCTTAAATCGACCATAAACGGTAAATGGTGTAATAAGCTTGGCTCTATTTTAAATACGCTGTTTAGCAGGCTCATTTCATAACTTGAAATAATTAAGCTTAGGTCGCAGCGTAAAATAGCGGCAATTTCGCGTTTTGCTATGTCTGAGTGTAAATCGCTGGTTGTAAACTCACGCTCACCTTTAAACGCTTCGTGGCGAGCGTTACGCAGACATTGTAAATCTTCGGTATCTAAAATTTTAATTGCGTGTGGGCAATGTTTATCGACGCGCCAGCCAAATTGTTCTTCCATCATAAAACGGTCAAACATGACTATATCTGGATTATAGGCTTTAACGTATTCGTCAAAGCTGTCGCAGTTTAGTGCAATGCTTTGACTGGTTATGCCGAAGTCGTCAAGGTTTACCATATGATCGGTGCGCTGTGCGGGCGTTGCAAATTCAACGTCCCAGTTTTGCGCTCTAAAGGCATTTAATAACGACATCATGTGCGTTCCCGCAGCAGACGAATTTGGCTCTGGCCATACGTAGCCAATTACCAGCACTTTTTTCATTGGCTAGAATCTCTAATTTGTAAGTTTACATTTACCAGTGTTTTTACTGGCGGGGCTGTATTTTGTAGTAGCTCTTGCAGTATTAAAAGACACCGCTTGGCTATATCAGTTGTACTTATAGCCACAGTGGTTAAGTGATCATTTATAACCGCGCTATTAGGAATATGGTGGCAGCTCACCACTTTAATACATTGATGTGTTAATGAGTTAATAGCGGCAATAACACCTTGAGCAATAATATCGTTTGCACACACCACTGCGTTTAATGTTGGGTTGTGTTTATATGCTTCTATAAATGCATTTTTAGCGCTAAGGGCTGTGTTTACTGCGCAGTGAATGGGTGCTAATGGTGTAATGCTGTGCTGCGCGCAAGCGGTATTAAAGCCACTTTGTAGTGCTTGTGAATCACTTAAAGTAAGTTCACTGCCTATAAATGCAATGTCTGTCACGCCTTGTGAGAGCAAATGCATACTGGCTACGTGGCTGGCTTTTTTATAGTCGGGTAATACACAAGGAGCTGCGCTAAAAGGCACTTCGCTCATTACGGTAATTACTTTGTGTTGCGCGCTGAGCGTATCAAGCCATTTGGGGCAAGTATTAGCAACGGGGCAAATAATAAATGCAGCAGCGTTGTATTCTTTTAAGTTTTTAACTGCGTTTGCTTGTAGTTCAAGACTATTATTACTGCTTACAATCATGGCTTGTAGGCCACTTTCGTTTAACAGAAGTTGTAGGCTGGTAGCAAGTTGCGCCATAGTTGGGTTAGTTAAATCGTTTATTACTATGGCCACTAAATTTGAGCGCTTTGAGCGCATAGCAGCGGCATCGCGGTTATAAACATAACCAAGCTCATCAATCGCTTTTAGTATTTTTTGTTTACTTTTATTGCCCACTTTATCGCTTTGGGTAAGTACCAAGGATACGGTTGATTTTGATACACCAGCACGCTCTGCAACATCAAAAATAGTGACTGATTTGGCTTTGTTATGCATTGTCTTTTAAGTACCGCAGTGGTGAATAAATAGCGCTGTAGTTTAGCTTAATCAGCACTATTAAGTCATCTTTTAGAGGTGTTTAACTTACCTTAATACTTTATGAACAAAGCAAAACGTGTTTATATACGCTTATAAGAGTAAAAATAACAAAAGGATAAAAACATGAGCGCTTTTAGGCTGTTAGTTGCCTTTATTTGTTGTGCGGCATTAGTACCAACAAGTTACGCCGAGCAGGGCTATCAAACCCCATCACCTGAACTTGCAGCATTGGTTGACGCTAAGTTAGCACCCACTAGTTACTTATCGAGCGATGGCCAGTGGCTAGCGCTTTTTGAACGCAAACGTGTAGTAACCCTTGATGAACTTGCAAAAGAAGAGCTTAAGCTTGCTGGTATTAAGCTAAACCCCGCTAATTTTTCGCGCTCTCGTGTGAGTGCCAAATTTAGCGCCGTGGAGCTAAAGCATGTTCAAAGCGGGTCGGTTATCAGTATTAACAACTTACCTAATGGCATTATTCGCTCACCTAAATGGTCATCTAATAGTCAATATTTAGCCTTTGTTGTTGAGCAACCAACCCAAGCCAACTTATGGCTTTACAGCGTTGAAACCAAACAAGCAAAAGAGTTAACTAGTGCTGCGTTAAATTCGGTACTAACTGCCTCACCATATAAATGGCTGCCAGATAGCAGCGCCATTGTTGCAAATCTTGCTGTTAATTTTGGTAAACCAAGGCTTGAAAATAACAGCCAAAATGTAGTGCCTGTTATTCAACAAAGTACTGGCG
The DNA here is from genome assembly GCF_000497875.1 of Pseudoalteromonas sp. S8-8. NCBI lineage: Bacteria > Pseudomonadati > Pseudomonadota > Gammaproteobacteria > Alteromonadales > Pseudoalteromonadaceae > Pseudoalteromonas > Pseudoalteromonas sp. S8-8. The sequence goes on along the minus strand of NZ_AUTR01000071.1, from coordinate 50,993 downwards.
AAAAAGCACCAGCACGTACTTACCAAAATTTATTAACAAGCCCGTTTGATGAAGCACAATTTAAGTTTTACGGCCAAGGGCAGCTGGCTTACGTAACGCTTGATGGCAATACTCAAGCAATAGGTAGCCCTTCTTTATTTAAATCGTTTTCGGTATCACCTGATTCTACCAATATTTTAGTTGCCGGTATTAATGAGCCGTTTTCGTATCAAGTGCCTTACAGCCGCTTTGCAAGCACGTGGCAAATATGGGGCATGCGCGGCTATGCATTAGCAGAGCTGGCAAAACAGCCACTTGCCGATAACATTCCACAAGGTTACGACAGTGTACGCACTGGCCGCCGTGATTTTGAATGGCGAGCCGATCAAGGCGCTGAAGTTATTTGGGCAGAAGCACAAGATGGCGGCGACATGAAAACCGACGTTGAGCATCATGATTATGTTCACAGCTTACGTGCACCATTTAAACGCGAGCCTAAATTATTTGCCAAAGTAGAACGCCGTTATTCTGGTATTGAGTGGGGCAACGAAAACGTAGCCATGCTGACAGACTGGCGCTTTAGCGATCGCCAAGTACGTACTTACATAGTACAACCACGAAATGCCGACAGAAACCGCGTGCTATTTTCAGAGCGTAGTTACAACGATGCGTATAAAGACCCTGGTAATGCAATTTACGAGCGCAACGATTTAGGCGCAAACGTAATTAAAATTGTAGGCGGGCGTTATATTTACCTGCGCGGTAATGGAGCTTCAGAGCAAGGTAATATCCCGTTTTTAGACCAATACGATGTTAAAACAAATAGCAGCAAGCGTTTATGGCAATCAGAAGCGCCATACTACGAGCGTGTACGCGCTCTGCTTGACGACGAAGGTGAGCGCTTTATTACTATTCGCGAATCTAAAACTGAGCAACCTAACTTTTTTATACGCAATTTAGATAACGACACGCTAACGCAATTAACGACATTTGAGCACCCGTACCCTGCATTTAAAGGCGTAACTAAAGAGCAATTACGTTATAAACGCGACGACGGTGTTGAGCTTTCGGGCACGCTTTATTTACCACCAGGGTACGATAAAACACAAGGGCCGTTACCGGTACTTATGTGGGCTTACCCACTTGAATACAAAGATAAAGCCGTAGCATCGCAAGTTCGCGAATCGCCTTATGCATTTACCTACATTGGTTATTGGGGGCCAATGCCTTACCTTGCTAAAGGGATTGCTGTGTTTGACGACCCTAAAATGCCAATAGTGGGTATTGATGGCAGCGAGCCAAACGATAACTTTAGAAAGCAGTTAGTATCAAGTGCGCAAGCAGCTGTTGATGTATTGGTTAAAAAAGGCATTGCCGATAAAAACAAAATTGCCATAGCAGGGCACTCATACGGTGCATTTATGGTTGCTAACTTATTGGCTCATAGCGATTTATTTAAAACAGGTATTGCCCGCAGTGGCGCGTATAACCGCACATTAACGCCGTTTGGTTTTCAAGGAGAAGAGCGTGATTTTTGGCAAGCACAAAGTGTGTACGCTAATATGTCGCCGTTTTTTCACGCTGAAAAAATTAACGAGCCAATGCTAATGATCCACGGTCAAGAAGATCCTAATTCAGGAACCTTCCCAATGCAAAGTGAGCGCATGTACGCAGCGCTAAAAGGTTTAGGTAAAGATGCTCGCTTAGTAATGCTCCCTTACGAAGCACATGGTTACCGTGCGCGTAAAAGCTTATTACATGTATTGTGGGAACAAGAACAGTGGTTAGATAAGTATTTGCTAAATGATACAGCAGAGCCAGTAGAGGTTATTACTGAACCCGTGGTAAGTACTGGGCAATAGTAATAAACATGAGTAAGCAACAGCGCGGCTACTTATAGCCGCGTTTTTGCTTTTAATATAAGAGTAAATTAATGATTGATGTATCAGCACTTGCGGTTTTTATTCCTACGTTCTTTTTTGTGTCTATCACCCCAGGTATGTGTATGACCCTTGCCATGACACTCGGTATGAGCATTGGCGTGCGCCGCACATTATGGATGATGATAGGCGAGCTGTTAGGCGTAGCAACCGTTGCCATAGCTGCGGTATTAGGCGTTGCAAGCGTAATGCTAAATTACCCAGATGCATTTGCCATTTTAAAGTGGGTAGGCGGTGCGTACTTAATTTACATTGGCGTTAACATGTGGCGAGCCAAAGGCAAAATGTCGGTCGATACCTCAAAACCAAGTGACGTAAGTAGGAAGTCGTTATTTACTCAGGGTTTTGTAACCGCAATTGCTAACCCTAAAGGGTGGGCGTTTATGATCTCGTTATTACCGCCGTTTATAAGTGTTGACCATGCTGTAGCTCCTCAGCTTTTAGTATTGCTTGGCGTTATAATGACCACCGAATTTTTAAGTATGTTAGCGTATGCAACAGGCGGTAAAAGCTTACGTTTATTTTTAGCCCGTGGCGATAATATTAAATGGATGAACCGTATAGCAGGCAGTTTAATGATACTTGTGGGCGTTTGGTTGGCCCTTGATTAATAAAAAAGAGCCTCTGGCTCTTTTTTATTACACGCAAACTGACGATAAACCGCTTAACCAGAGTGTGTGTGGCTTAATTGCGCTTTTAAAAATGGCGCAGTTTTACTTTGTTTTGACTCAGACACCTTTTGCGGTGTACCTTGTGCGACTATCACGCCTCCCTGTTGCCCCGCGCCTGGGCCTACATCAATTACCCAGTCACTATTACGGGCTACTTGCATATCGTGTTCAACCATAATAACGGTGTTGCCAGCATCAACTAATTTATTTAACTGCGACATTAACATTGATACATCAGATGGATGCAGACCCGTAGTTGGCTCATCGAGAATATAAAGCGTGTTGCCGCGCTGTGCACGTTGCAGCTCGGTTGCTAATTTAATACGCTGCGCTTCACCGCCAGAAAGCTCAGTTGCAGGTTGCCCTAAACGCAAATACCCAAGACCTACTTGCATAAGTGCATCGAGTGATCGTAGTATTGCAGGTTCGTTTTCAAAAAAGGTATACGCCGATTCAACCGTTAAATTGAGGATATCGCTTATGTTTTTATCACGATATGTAACCTCAAGCGTTTGCTCGTTATAACGTTTGCCATGACATACTTGGCAAGGTGAATAAACGCTAGGTAAAAACAGTAGCTCTATACTCACAAAGCCAACGCCTTCACAATTTTTACAGCGACCTTTAGCAACATTAAACGAAAAACGACCGGCATCGTAACGGCGCTCTTTTGCTTTTTGTGTTGAAGCAAATAGTTTACGCACGTGATCAAACAAACCCGTATAGGTAGCTAAGTTTGAACGAGGGGTACGGCCAATCGCTTTTTGATTTACGGTAATTAGGCGGCTTATATTATTTATACCTTCAATGATTTTTCCGCTGGTGTGTGTTTGCAGCTCTTGTTCGAGTAAGTCGGCTTCGTCGGTTGGCGCTTGTGTTACTACTTTTTGCCCAAGTGCTTCGTAAACAAGTTCTACTAACGCTTGGCTTACTAGGCTTGATTTACCAGAGCCCGAAACCCCAGTAACTGTTGTCATAACACCTAATGGAAATTCTGCATTGAGTTTTTTAAGATTGTTACGCTCAACATCAGCCAATTTTAACCACGCTTTTGGCTGCCTATGCTCCTTTTTTTGCGCGCTGTTTTGAGTAGACTCTTGACTGGCGTTTTTAGCAAAAAGGTGACGACCGGTGTGCGAATTTTTTATTTTTCTTAACCCTTCAACAGGGCCGCTGTAAATAATGTCGCCACCATGCACACCTGCATCAGGGCCTACATCAACAATCCAATCGGCGTGTTTAACAACGCTAACATCGTGCTCAACAACAAATACAGAATTGCCAGCCGCTATTAGCTCATCGAGCGCTTTTAAAAGTGCTTGTGTGTCGGCAGGGTGTAAACCCGCAGATGGTTCATCTAACACGTAAACTACCCCAAATAATTTAGAGCGAATTTGTGTGGCAAGTCGCAATCGTTGTAGTTCTCCGGGTGAGAGCGTTGGCGTTGTACGCTCTAGCGACAAGTACCCTAAACCAAGCATGGTTAGTGCTTCAATACGAGTGAGAATGTCACTGGCAATGCGCTGCGTAACAATGGCTTGCTCTGGATTTTTTGTATTTTTATTTACTTTGGTGTTGGCGGCGTTACTTAATTTTTTAGCAAGTTCGTTTAAGGTAAGTTGAGATAGCTCGCCAATATCGAGCCCTGCAAATTTAACACTTAACGATGCTTGTTTTAATTTTTTACCTTGGCAAGTAGGGCACTGCGATATTTGCATAAACTGTGATACGCGCTTTTTTGTACGCGGGCTTTGCGTAGTAGCAAAAGACTGTAAAACAAAGCGTTTAGCGCTTGAAAAAGTTCCCATGTAGCTTGGATCTTCGCTATTTTTTATCGCATTTTGTGTTTGCTCATAGGTGTATTCTGGGTATACCGGCACAGTAGGTGTTTCGTCGGTAAATAAAATCCAATCGCGTGCTTTTTTAGAAAGTTTGTTCCAAGGTGTGTCTATGTCATAACCAAGGGAAGTAAGAATACGGCTTAGGTTTTTACCTTGCCATGCTGGTGGCCACGCTTCAATGGCGCGCTGGCGAATAGTTTTTGTATCGTCTGGCACAAGTAGCTTTTCGGTTACTTCAAACACTCGGCCTATCCCTGAGCATTCTGGGCACGCACCTTGTGGCGTATTCGGCGAAAACGCATCGGCGTAAAGTATGCTTTGCCCTTTGGGGTATTCGCCAGCACGAGAGTAAAGCATGCGTAGCGCGTTAGAAATAGTTGTTATGCTGCCAACGGATGAGCGAACCGAGGGCGCGCCGCGTTGCTGCTGCAAAGCAACGGCAGGCGGTAGCCCTTCAATAGAATCAACATCGGGCTCATCAACTTGATCTATTAACCTACGGGCGTAAGGCGATACTGAATCAAGATAACGGTGCTGCGACTCAGCAAACAGCGTTCCAAACGCAAGCGACGATTTTCCAGAGCCCGATATTCCTGTAAAAACAACCAATGCGTTACGAGGTAAATCAACGTCTACATTTTTCAAGTTGTGAACGCGCGCCCCTCTTACTTGAATGCTATTACTGGGATCAGATAAATCCATTGTTGAGTTTTTATGTGTGCTTGCCATACGTTTATACTCCTGTTTAATCGCGCTTTTTACTTTAAGTTAGCTTTGAATTATTTACTCTTATCACTCGTTATTACCCTAAAGTAGCGCAAGCACACTGAATGAGCGCTTAGTCTGCAATGGCGCAGCCAAAGCGCTGGGTAAATAACGATGATTGTTTGTTTACATAATAGGTATGGAATGCGAAATATAATTTAAACAGTTATTGTTATGTAATTTGTTAAGTAATTTACTAGGTATTTTACTAGGTAATAAAAAGGAACTAACAGTGAATAAAGCCTTAGTGATCATTTTATTGGTGCTTTCGTGGGCAACCCAAGCCGACTCTATCAAAGCGCTAAATGTTGACCGTGCAGTACCAAATAGCATGCACTTATCGTTTGCAAACGATAGCAACATAACCCCTAAAAAAGGGGATTTTAAAATCGTTAATTATGTATTAATGAGCAATGAAGAGGGCGAACGCTGGGCTGTTATAACGCTAACTAACTTATCGTCGGGCAATCGCGAATTAGGCGAGGAGCACTTACTTGCACTTTTTGCTGACGGCAGCCGATTCATGCCAATGGAATTTAAACTCGGTTTTAAAGGCAACGAAACACAATCGGTAACTGTATCGTTTGCCGATTATAAATTCCCTATTTTAAGTGTGTATTCGAGTAACGATTTGTAACTAATAACGATGCGATAATATTAAATTAGGGATATTTCTAAAATTAAGGATTTTTATGAAGTTTGAAGATGCGCAACAAAATATGAACCTCGCATACTTCGGTGGTGGAACCGGTGTATTAGTGTCTGGCTTGGTTTGGTGTATAGCTGGCTTTGTCGCATTACTGCATTCAAATCAATCGAGTATGCTTACTTTGTTTTTTGGTGGTATGTTTATACATCCTTTAGCCATGCTACTTTCAAAAGCGCTTAAACGCTCTGGCAATCATGATCCTAAAAATCCATTAGGTAAATTGGCCTTAGAAAGCACTATTATTTTATTTGTTGGTTTGTTTTTAGCGTTTTATGTAGCAAAACTTCAAGCTGAATGGTTTTATTCAATAATGCTGATGATAATTGGTGTTCGCTATTTAGTTTTCAACACTTTATATGGCATGAAAGTGTACTGGATTTTAGGTGTTTCGCTTATGTTTTCTGGCATGTATTGTATTAAATGCCAATTTTGTAATCGGCGCCTTTATTGGCGGGATAACCGAAATAGTATTTGCGCTAGTAATATTTGCCCAATCGAAAGGTATAGTTTTAAAAACAGAATAACAAGCTCTTATAATCGCAAAATAGTATGCAGTTGGAGTTACCCTTCAGCTTGGTATACAGCAAAGGCTTGTTAAAGTATTGAGTATCTGCAAATTGCATGTAGCTATTAGTCGGATTAGAGCGATAACCAGACGGTCGATAAACCCGTTTTTGAACAAAAGCTTCTTAGAGTTATTGTACTAGTCAATAGTGATACTCATTAAGGTTTGTTGGGGTAGTGAAGGAATCTCACATATGCCCTCACTCCGTTGGGCATCACATGCGTAACCCACTGTTGTTTTAATCTTTTAGTTCGTGGCAAAATTAACTATTTCACTACACCACGCCACAGACTATTGCGATATACATCATGCTGCACAGTGGTAAATAAGTGGTTGATATCAATGTGTATTTTAAATTTAAAGCTCGAAACACCCTTCTTTATACCCTTGGCTTTATTTACGTTAAAAATATATAAGCTATGAGCAAAAATATTAGGATGTGCGCGTAAATTTGTAATTTCTACTTACTTACACTTATAAAGGCTAGCCCGCTTTCGCCCCTATTGCGGGTTAGAAGCAAAAGGCAAACAGCCCTCATTTGGTTACTATGCCTCTAATAATGTTTACTGGAAAAGCTAATTCAACATTCATTTAAGATCGTCTAGTATATATTGCAATTTTATTGTCCTTGATTTTTTGACTAGAGATATATCCACAGTCCTCTAATGCTATTGCTAAATCTTTATGAAGGCGATTATTTACCAAGTTAGGGTTATTTTTAAAAGAAGCTATTTGAGAATATGGTTGCCCCATTGACTTAAGTAAATCTGTTATCTCTTCTTTATTAAAAGTATTAATAAGTTTAAGAAATAGAGTGATAGCTTGATTTTTTCCAGTTGAATGTTTAATTGCAATATATAACAAACTTTCTTCAAATTGCTTTAGATCAGTGACTTTAGACAATATATGTAAAATATTATTAGCTAAGTTATGATTATCTTCCAAATTACCCTCATTCAATAGTTTTACTAAGGCAACTTGGTCTACCAACGAAGTAATTGCATTTAATAAAAATAATGATGTATCAGGTGAAAGTTCATATTCATTGGACTTATTCCAATAGTCAGAAAGATTATTAAATATAAACAGGCCTACTAATTCAGGATGGTGCTCAGTAAGGCTGCTATAGTTAGTCTCAGATAAAGATAATAGGTTTTCTGTTAGTAAAGCTTCCATTTTTTCTTTGGGAATATCGTAACGATTTAACGTTTTATATTTGTAAGGAAGCCCTTTAATAAGCAATGCAAAAGCCGCGTTATTTATTAAGTCATCCACTAATATCATTTGAATTATTTCAGAAATACTTTCTTCAAACTTTGAATCTTTGTTTATTTTCAAAATAGAGAGACACTGAGCTTTTTGATTAAGCACTTCAAATAATTGACTTTTATCATCAGGAAACTCATTATTAAATTCAGCTAAATTGCCCCAATTTATTTCTAATTTTGATTCAACCAATAATAGTTTCCAAAAAACACTTGGTATATTTGAAAGTGACTCAAATACATGGTTTTGCTTCTTAATTATTTTTTCTTTAGTTTCACTACTTATGGCTGGATTGTTAAGTAATTTAATAATGGTTTCTTCACTTTCCTCCCTATTGACAGGAAGAGCTAAAAATACTTTGTTAATATAGGTTTCAATATTATCTTCAATGTAACAAATGAAGTTTTCAATATTGCTATTATAGATAACGCTCAGATTACTTTTCTCTATCTCATCTTGTTGTTTGTTTAATTTTTTCAGTATCAAACATATATTTTCAGAAGTGATTTCGTAAAGAGATTGGTCAAAAATATGACTTAATAATTTGTCATCACCAGCGCACTCTTCAAGCTCTTTAAATTTAATATTTAAATCAGTGAGTTTGTAATACACCTGCATTTGCTCTGCAGGCTGGAGATCTAAAATACTTTCAGGGTTAACCGCTAAGTAGTTAGTGAAGGTTTCCTCGCTATTCATATATTTATAAATGAATTCTGATTCAACATGTAGCAGTATTAATTTCAATAGGTAGCTTTTTTGTGAGGCATTAATTTCATTTGATTCAGTAATCGTCGATGCATAATTAGGCCATTGCTGCGATAGCAGTTGTATAAACCGCTCAACAGACCGCGTAGCATCAATGAAGACAAGTAAAAAGTCCCACAAGCTTTCAATGTTATTACTAATATTTTCAAGTAAGAGGGTTAGTTTATGCTTATGAGCTTTCTTATATTTTACCAAATAGTCTAGTAATGAAATATTGAAAATATACTTTTCTTTGAAGTCATTTTCTCTTAATCTATTCTTAATTATCTCTTCAATATAAGTAAGTTGGAGAGTTAAACTTGAGGGTCTGAAGTCCCTTACGGCTTTAATAAAATTCATATCATTATGAGATAAACGCCCATCATAAAAGTGCGATATATGATCTTGGTAATACTCATCTATATGTCCATTACGCAGTAAATATCGGAGTAAATTATAAGAGCTATCATCAGCATACCCATCTTTTGAAAATAATGAGAAATCACTACCCTTTTGTAATAATTTATATTGCGATAATTTAACTAGTTCTGACTTTTGCTTGATTAAGTTAGCTTTTTCTTCTTCTAATTTTTCCTGTTGAGCTGTTTTATTACCTAGTATCAAATTTTTCCGTTCAAGGTAACTAAACTCAGAGTTAACTTTATTTTCAATATCATTAAAAGACATGTTTAAGGATCGATTTACCCAATGGTTGTTTCTTATAAACTTAACTGTTATGTCGTCAATATCTAATAATGCATTAAAGTTATCTTCCACTTTTAATTTTTCCAACTCGACAAAGCTACCGTTAATATTAACGGAGTAGTCATGACCATAATCTTGCTCAATAATCTTATGTATATAAATGCTATTTAAATCCAATATAGACATAGATTTCTGTTGCTGAATTTGATTGTATATAAACTGTAATTTGCCATTAACAATCTCAATATTGCTGAGCAAAGATGCAGTGTGAAACTCAATTAATTTATTTCTGTTATTACAGCACTCATAAACCAGACCTCTATTTTCATGTAATTTAGAAAAATCTTCAGGATAAACATTTTTATATATAATGAGAGCCAGTAATTTGCTAGGCTTGATGTGGTCACTAAACAAGACGCTATAATACAAGTTCATTTCATTGACTATATTGTTAAGCAAACGCATATCATCAATATAGATAGAAACTTCTTTCAAGAAGTCTTGGTCTAACCTTCCAATATTCATATTTGAATATTTTGTATCTGGTAGTCTTTCTTGTAATTTCTCGTAGGAGTTAGAGCAATTGATTATGGGGATAACGGGAATAATGAAATCAAAGAACTTAGCTCTTTCTTTGTGAGCAAACATTTCATCTTTGATCGCATATAAAAATACAACACGTCGATTAATATCTTCCGACTTATTTATTAATGTATTTATCTCTCTTAATTTTACAAATATTTCAGATGAGCCAAATCGATCTAAGTCCTCAAAAACGACAACATCAAAAGTATTACATTGGAAAAAGTATAAAATTTCATCTAGATAGCGATTTAAAATGGAGTTTTTGCTTTGTTCTCCAAGCTCAATTTCACCGCTTTTTACATTGACTTTCTTAAAAGACTTGCGGTTAATATGCCGGTAAACATTGATAGAGTAAAGTATAAGACCAGATAAACTAAAAGTTGTGATACCCCAGCCAGCCAAAGAAGCGATTGCTATAAATTTTGAAAAGAGACCAATAGATAGCGTGCTCACGAATATTATCGTAGTCAATAACCAAGTAATGAAAAAATAACTTTTACAGTCTTCGAGTTTATCTTTTGTTATTGTTTTAAAACGAGATAAAGGTATTTTTCGGCTTGATATTCCATATGTCATTTGTTGTAAAATACTTCTTTCAATAAGAATGTCTGAAGTATCTTCTTTCTTCTCAGAAAATGACGCCAGTGAAATGTTCATGAAATTATATACGCTTTTTTTATCCCCCTTGTTATCGGAAGAACTGAATCTAAGGAATGTTTTTAATTTCTCTTTGAAGCTTGGTAGAGGAAATGAGAATTTTTTTTCAAAGGAATTAATAATACTGCTTTTCCCCGAACCGTACGATCCTGTCAATGCAATATTTGTCACATTATTATTATCTAATGCTATTTTTATTGCTTCAGCATAATGCCCCTCACTATCAGCGGTATTTACAGGAGTTAAATCAACGTATTTTTTACTCATTGCCTTTCCCTAAGCGCTTATCAAAAATGTGTACCTGTGCCCTATATTCTTTAAATGTCAGAATATTATAGAATCCATCATACTCAACTTTATGAAAAAAAACATCTTATCGAGAGATTTTCGGGAGTGCTGGTTTACTTCTAAAAACACCACTAGTGCCAAAATTAGGATGACACCCATATTAATTTATACTTAAACAGTAATTGTTGTACATAACCAATAGAACGATGACAACTGTTAGTAAATAATGGTGGTAAGCCCTTATCACCTCGAATGGTAATCCTCTTCTCTAATTACTCAAATATCGATAACCCCTTTCAAAACACTAATTAAAACAACACCAAACTCCCACTTTATATTCTGCATAAAACACTGTAATCGATTGAACCAAAATAGGAACTCAGCTATGGTTAAACCATCAATAAAAATAAATTAAAAACGAGTTAATCTACAGGATCGTTAGCTCACTAATATGGATAATCAATGGAAGTAGCTATGTTTCAAAGATATAAAGAATGGTCAAAGAAATATGACGTTATGGCCTTAGAGTTAAAAAAGAGGGGATACCATTTACTCAAAATGTTCTTTTTCCTCAGTTATTTTACGTTGGGATTTGCTCACTTTAAAACCATTTTCTACAAAGAATATGATAGTGACAAAATTATTAGAGTACTTTTCGATGAAAGCCTGTTTTTCTTCTCAATATTAACATTTACGTTTTTCGCTTTCTTGTTTGTTTTATCTAGTTGGTTAACCAGAAAATCAAAGCTATTCAACCCACTCAAGGTGTTTTTTCATTGGGCATCGAATTCTAGTTTTGACTTTTCTTTTGGACTAATGGTTGTGTACCTGGCGGGCTTTACAATAAAAGCCAAAGTATCGATTGAAAGCATTCCTTGGTTTAATTTTAGCGACTTATCGACTTATCGACTTATGTATTATTTGTTCTTACGGTTTTCTTTTACATAATCACAGTTGATTTACTAATCTTTGTAACAAAAGATATTCCAAAGAAAAAACAGGTCGTGAAGTTGCTAGGAGTTATCACAGCCTTATTAGCCGGTCTGACTGTAATATCAAACATCATGAGCTAACAAAAACATTAAGCCGCTCGCTGGGACAGTAACACGTGGGCTCTGTCGCTTCGCTCGGATTTTAGCCCACGTGTTACTGCCCCTTATGTAGATGTTAGCAGGCAAAGGAGGCTCAGTGGATTATCTAAAAAATGCGTTTAATAAAGTAGGGTGGTTTTTGCCTGCATACGTTCAAGTCGGTTTTTTGGAACGCGTGGCAAAGCAGATAGATGATGACGTTGTTTGTGAGAAAACTCTCGAGCCATACTTGGCGCAGATATATTCACCCGAAAATTTAGCCGCAATGGTTTCGGAGCGTTATCATACTGTCCCTTTCGTAAATGAGTATCAGGAAATTATATCTGAATCAGTGGAGGCTCATTTTCTCGGCCTTGATCATATCGCCGTTTCCGGTCTTATGCCTGTCATTGAAGGTGCAGGTAAAAAACTTGCGAAAAGCCGAAATGTAGAAGTAGGCAGTATTAGAAGTGTTTTTGTCAATTTAGCGGAAGACTGCAGAAAGGAAGTAACTGATAAGCAGATTGGTGCTGTTAATGGGATTATCTCTATGCTTGATGCATTTATCAATTTCACTGATAGCAACTTATATATAAATTCCAAAAAATACCCATTCAGTGACAATACTAATCGACATGGGATTTTGCATGGTGCATTTACAGATAGTGACTATGGAGAGGCTATAAATTTTTATAAAGCAATTGGTGCAATTGACTTTCTATGCTTTATCTCGGCATTAAGAGCGTCGATATCTTGTTTTTCGCCATCTACTACTGATGCCTCTAATTCTTTATCTTTGTATTATCGGTTATGTCTAAAGTTGGCTAAGCAAAAGCCTGCTAATAAGGCACTTAAATGCAACTAAAACAGTGGGTTAGGTTTCGATTTGCTACACATTATAACCCACTGTTTTAGTCCGCTTAGTGCGGCGTTACGAACGTCCGGAAATGGCACTTTTGTGAAGTTCAACTGTGAGCGAAAAACTGACTGTCAGCCCCAATTATTCTAAATATTGATTATTTTATAAAAGAAACAACAACGACAACCAGAATAATAAACCCAGCAATCACAGCCTAATCAATAAGCATAAATTGATGTTTAGTGCCTTATTGATCGTAATCAATAGATAACCCTTTAATACTCACTACACTTAACTTGCTGAGATGGAGCCGAGTCTATTCTTATGGAGTTGGTAATATCATTGAAAAATATGATTTTAGATTGTGAAGGAGAATAATATGCGAACAGGTAATATTTTATGGCCTACAGATTTTTCTGATACTGCATCACATGCTTTGCAATATGCCATTGAAATGGCGAATTTATATCAAGTAGGCATTCGTATTTTACACATTGTTGATCAGCCTTCAGATAATGAGAATTATATGATCCTTGCGATAACTCCCCAAGAGTTAGCTAAAAATATGGAAGACGCTGCGGCGAGTAAAATGCATGAGTTATTAGGTCAGTTGAATACTGATTTAAAGATTGAAACGGTTATTCGACATGGTGATGCCATTAATGAGATTTTAGATGAGACTAATAGCGGTGATATAGGCATGGTGGTAATTGCCAGTCATGGGAGAACCGGACTTTCTCATTTTTTGAATATTAACGTTGCAGAAACGATCGCCAATAAAGCTGATTGCCCAGTGTTAATAGTTAAATAAAATTGGCGCGTATCTCTTGTCCCGCTGCGGTCTTAGACGGGACAAAGTGGCCAGCACGTTGGGTAAAAATGTGAGTTGTGTAAACATCAATACACGGTTTAATTGCCCGAAAGTGAACGTTTTATACTGGGGCAGTACCTGTATGTATAACCTGGTCTTTTCCTCTTGAATTGACTGAATAATGAAGGTCAGCTTATGGCCACTCTCCAACCACTCGACAACATAAAATGTTGAAAATAATTGGCAAGGTATTTTACTGTGTCGGATGGCGCTTCGCTTATTGGCACAAAGCGGACTATCCCTAAGTCCATCCATTTAACTCCCAGCTATAAAACGCTTACTCAAAACTGATATTTTGCTTTAAAAAGTAATCTTCAATTTCATCAGTATGGGGCCTAAACGCTTTCCAACGGCCAATTGCTTTATTGTTAAGTGGTTGGCGTACTTGCATTTTACTTGCAGTAGAAACTGGTGCGGTGTTTAAGTGAAAATCTATACACTGGGGTTGCCACTCTAGGTTACAAAAGCTGACTAACTCTTTAATTTGTTGCTCGGGCTGTGCGACTAACTCTTCGTATTTTACTAATTTTATATTGCTGTGTTGCATGCTGAAGTGCTGCGTTAGTTTGTAAAAACGACTGTAAAATTTTGCTGTGTCGAGTAAATCCAGCGAGTAGGCGTAGTAGGGGTTATTAATGGTAAATAATTGGCGGTAGTTACCAATGCAGGTGTCCATTGGGTCGCGCAGCATACAAATAATTTTAGCGTTTGGCAGTGCTTTGGTTATTAAATCGATATAAAAAAAGTTAAACGGGAGTTTATCTATAAAGTGCTTATGGCTGCCTGTTATTACGCGTGTTGCGTTTAAATAGGTTGACCCAAGCTGATTAAAATCAAGCTCGTAGGCTTTACTGAGCGTTTGAGTGTCGAGCACGTGAGGTGTTTGTGTTTGGCTTAGCTTTTTAACGCTTAGGCCAAAGTCTTGTAATTCACCGGCTGATTGCACGTCGCTGTGGCTCGATAAAATACGCTCAACTAATGTGGTGCCAGAGCGGGGCATACCTAATACAAAAATAGGTTCGGCCGTTGGGTTACCTTGTGTTAGCGCTTGTTTGTGTTGTTCACTTAAGCGTTTAATATGTTCAAATAACTCAGTTGAGCTTTTATGATCAAACGGCTGCACAGCACGTTTTGCTACTTTACCTTGCTCTAACGCGTTAAAAGCCTCTGAAAATTCACCAATATCTTGATACTCTTTTGCTAAAGCATGGCCAATATGCAGTTTTGCATCGGGGTGCGTTACTTGTTCAAACACGTTTTTTAAGCGTTCAATATGGTTGTTTTGCTTACTTACTTTAGTTAAATCACTTAATGCAAAATGACTTTGATGGTGCAGCGGGTTAAGCGCTATGGCATTTTCAAAAGCGTGTTGGGCTTTATCAAATAGTCCTAAAAATTTAGCGCTTACGCCGTAGTTATAATAAAACGGTGGTTGAGCTTTGTTAGCTGCTGTAGCCAGTTTAATAGCGCGCTCAAAGTAGTTAAGTGCGTGTTCGTGAATGCTTGCTTGAGTAAGTGCAACGCCGAGTGTGTCGGCATCAAGTGCTTTAGTTATTTGCTTTAATGGCACCGATAGTGCGGTGTTTTTTGCTTTTTGTAATTCGCCAGTAAGTGCGTAACATTTAGCAAGTTGCGCGGTGTATTCAATACTTTGGCCAAGGGTAAGGGCTTTTTCGATGAGCTTTATTGCTTTGTGTATTTGCCCAACAGTTAAATTAACCATAGCTAACAAAAAATACCCATCAGCAAAGTCTGGTTTGAGTGTAACTAACTCCACTAGGGCTTTGTGTGCTTGCTCTATTTTACCTTGGTTTAGGGAGTGTATTGCGCTTTGATGAAGTTGCTTTAAATTTGGCTGCATGGTTTTGGTAATTATTATTTTGTAAAAGAAAATAAAAAGGCTCAAATAAATTTGAGCCTTAAAACAGTGTTTAAAAAGTGAGACTGTTTAAAAATTACTATAAATTATATTTCAAATTTGTAGTTAAATTTAACACCTACCGTAAGCGGGCGATTAATGTAATGGCCGTAGTTACGTTGTATGTCGGCGCCATTAGCGGATGTTATATCGGCATCTGAACGACGAACGGATGTAACCGCGTATTTGTTGAATAGGTTATCAACATATAGCGTAGTTGACCATGCATCAGCCGTTAATTTAGCTGATATATTACTTAAGCTGTAACCTGGTAGTGTTTCGCCGTTATCACGAAGTCCTACTCTTGAAAGAACGTCGCTTTGCGCGGTTAAACCGTAGTTAATATCAAGCGTTTTGTCGTTAAACACATCTGTTTGATAGTTTACACCCATCGAAAATTGGTTTTCAGGTGAACCAGGTAAACGGTCGCCGTCTTCTGCGCCACCGGTACCATCGGCATTAAACAAAAATGGTGCGTCTGATGTTAGTTCTGCTTTTGTGTAAGCGTACGTAGCGTAAACTGAAAACGAGTCAGATAAAATTGCACGAGTCGAAATTTCTACCCCTTTTGCATTAGCGCTGCCTGCGTTTGAAAGGTACGTTAATTGACCTATATCTGTAGCGCCAGTGATTTGCGCATCATCCCAATCTACGTTAAATAACGCGGCGTTAAAGTGTAGTTGGCTTCTAAACCATGTACTTTTAAAGCCTAGCTCGTAGTTTGTTGTGGTGTCGGCTTCATATAATAATTCGTCAGGTTTACCACAACCTGTTTGTTGATCCTCAACAATTGGATCAGGACAAGACACTAAACCGTTTGAGCCGCCAATTCTAAAGCCTTCACTTACTGTTACGTAACCCATTACTGAGTCAGTGAACTGGTATTTAGCATTAAATTTAAATAAGTTACCGTTATCGCCTGCTTCGTCTTTTTCGTATGCAACGGTGGTTACATCAGGATCTACTCCACCATACAATGTATTTGCTAGCGGGAAGTCAAAAGCCGCTTGCGACTCTATATCGTATTTGTAAAAACGGGCACCAATGGTCACATCTAATTTGTCGGTAACTTGGTAGCCAACTTCACCAAATAGTGCAGACTCAGTGACGGTACTTTTTGTAAGCTCTAAGTATTCTAATGAGTCAGGTCTTAGCTGCTCGCCACCAAAGTTATCGATAGCGAATTGGTCAAACCCAGGCGTAAACTCTCGGCTTGACGCTTCGGTTTCTGTTTTGTTGTAAAAGCCACCCACAATCCAGTTAAAGTCGCTGTCGCCTTGCGACACTAAGCGAATTTCTTGAGTGAAGGTATCTTCTTCGTCTATTTCACGGGTAAACGTTGAAAACGAAGGGAATTCTTCATAGCCGTAATCAAGACGAATAAGTAAGTCTGTTTGGTCGCGTTGACCGTCGGCATCAAAGCTCGAAATACCGGTTGCCGATACTAGCTCTGCAAAACCTAGGTCGGCTTTTAGTTCAAGGCTTAGTAATTGATCTTCTTTTTCGCGAGGCTCTTCAAAGCGATAAGCTGATTCGTATTTACCTATTACGTCGCTTAAACCGTTGTTTGCATTAAGGCTGTTGTAATGAACAATCGAGCGGCCTTCGCTGTCTTGGTTTTGGTAAAAGTAGTTAAGCGTACCTTCAAACGACTCATTTGGTTTAAAGCGAACAGAAATACGACCTGTTGTGGTGGTTTCGCCGTTGGCGTCTTTTACATTTTTAAGGTTGTTATTAACTGCTGAGCTATCGCTCCAATCTGGATCTGGCAGTGATACGCCTGGCTCGCGTACTACGTAGCCGTAATCGATAAAACCCGGGTCTTCATATACGTTTAAGCTTGCACGAACTGCTAATTTATCTTCGATAATAGGAAGGTTAAATATAAAGCCGCCTTCGCCACCTAAAGAGTCACTTTCTTTTGTTTGAAATAGGTCGCCGTATACTTCAAGCGATGTAAAATCAAGCTCAGGCTGTTTAAGCATGTAGCGAATTGCACCGCCTAATGTGCCTGCACCATAAAGGGTGCCTTGTGGCCCAATGAGTACTTCAACGCGCTCAATATCTACTAGGCGCATATCTACCGAAACTGGAATTTCGTTAATGTAAGTAGATACTGTGCCGCCATCTGATGATGGACCAGATGAATTAGTATTTAAACCACGAACAATAATAGGCGATCCAGAGCGACCACCTTGATCGGTGATTGTTAAACCAGGTACCCAGCGTGCTACATCCGCAAGCTCATTGATATTTTGATCTTTCATAATATCTGCATCAAGGGCTGTAATATTTAGCGGTGCATTTTGCACAGAGCCGCTGCGCCTTGTTGCTGTAACTTCGATTACTTCGAGTGATTTGTTTTTAGCTGCAACTTCCTCTTGAGCAAGTGCGGCATTAGGCAATAAAAATACGCTAGAAACAGCGCTCGAAATAGCCAAGGTTAACAAGCTTGGTTTAAACATAAAAAGTGATCCCCAGTTCAAATGTTTTACATTAGTAAATTAAGTTAAGCAGTTTATCAGGGAGTGAAGTAGCTGGGAATATTTAAATTGAATTTTAATTCACTTTTACAGAATAAATATGGTTTGTGTATGGGGTTTTTATTTAGTTAATAGGCAATATAAGCAATAGCTTAGTGCTATTAGGTACAGTTAGGTTAAAAATCACACCCTTGTTTAAAGGTAAATAGTCATTCATTTTTTAAAGATGGCTTTATGACGTGCTCGTTAAACAAATTATTACATTAAAATTGATAGTTTATAATGTCATTAGTTATGCTTTTATCAGCACTATTAAAGTATGTTTTTATCCCCATTAAGAGTGGTAGTCGTATTTATAAGTAACTGTGTAAGTTATTGAGTGAGCGTGTTTGATTACCGCTTCGTATACTCTTTTTTGTTTTGTCCGCACTTTTTTGTGCGTGTTTTTAAGGATTAACAATGAGCCAACTATTTTCGCCTGTATCACTTGGGCAAGTAACGTTAGATAACCGTATTATTATTGCACCCATGTGCCAGTACTCAGCAAACAATGGCGCTGCTAGCGATTGGCACACTATTCATTTGGGCCAATTGAGTTTAAGTGGTGCAGGATTGCTAATTTTAGAAGCAACAGCAGTAAACCCAGAAGGGCGTATTAGCTACGGCGATTTAGGGCTTTGGAATAACGAAACCCAGCAAGCCCTGGGCAAAAGCCTAAAAGCAGTAAGACAATATAGCCCTATGCCTATTGGTATTCAGTTGGCGCATGCTGGGCGCAAAGCATCAACTGAAAAACCATGGGACGGTGGCGATGCTATTGCACCTGATGACGTTAATGGCTGGCAAACCGTGGCACCTTCGGCAGTTGCGTACGACGATAGCAGCCCAGTACCAAAAGCAATGAGCCAAGACGACATTGACTCACTAATTAAAGATTTTGTAAGTGCAGCTAAACGCGCTGATGAACTCGGCCTTGATTTAATCGAGCTACATGGTGCGCACGGTTACCTGTTACACCAGTTTTTGTCGCCACTTTCAAACAAGCGCGATGACAACTACGGTGGTAGCCTAGAAAACAGAATGCGTTTATTGCTTGATGTGTTTAAAGCGGTAAGAGCGGTATTTCCTAGTGAAAAAGCGGTAGGTGTACGTATTTCGGCAACTGATTGGGTTGAAGGCGGCTGGGATTTAGATCAATCGATAGTGCTTAGTAAAGCGCTTGATGAACTCGGCTGTGACTTTATTCATGTAAGTACTGCGGGTTTAAGCCCTGAGCAACAAATACCAGTAAAACCTAATTTTCAGGTACCGTTTGCAACAGCCATAAAAGAAGCTGTGAATATGCCTGTTATAGCGGTGGGTTTAATTACACAGGCGCAACAAGCCGAGGATATTATTAGTGAGCAGCAAGCCGATGGTGTAGCGCTGGCGCGTGGCATTTTATATAACCCGCATTGGCCGTGGCATGCAGCTGCAGAGCTTGGCGCTACAGTAACTGCACCTAAACAGTATTTACGCTCAAGCCCACATGGGCAGCCATCACCAATTAAGTAAAACGAAGCTTTTTGTAAAAACCCAACCCGCGTTTGCTGGTTGGGTTTTATTATTTTTATAAAGTAGAGATACACATGACCCAAACAGGCGTTTCAGCGCAACCACTTAGCAATACACTCGTTACTATTATTGCTTTGTGTTGCGGTCTTATTGTTGCCAATATTTACTACGCTCAACCTATTATTGAGTTGCTTGCCCCAGAAGTTGGATTAAGTGCGCACAGTGCTAGCCTTATCGTATCGCTTACACAAATAGGCTACGCTTTGGGGTTGTTTTTTTTAGTGCCATTAGCTGACTTAATTGAAAATAAGCGTTTAATGCTTATTACTTTAGCTGTGTCGTTTTTGAGTTTAGTGGGGACGGCACTTGCTGATTCACCTAATGTAATGCTTATTTTATGTTTAATGATAGGTATGAGCTCGGTTTCTGTTCAGGTGCTTATTCCGCTTGCTGCGCATTTATCGTCTGACGAGAAGCGCGGGCAGGTTCTTGGCAATATTATGGCGGGTCTCTTGCTAGGTATTTTGCTGGCAAGACCTATATCGAGCTTAATAGCCGATCACTTTGGTTGGCGCGCTGTATTTTACTTTGCAGCAGGGTGTATGGTGTTTATTGCAGGCGTAATTTATTTTGCTATTCCAAGCAGGCAACCTACCCATAAAACAACGTATTTTAAGTTATTAAAATCGCTTAAACAGTTAATGATAAGCCAACCAGTGCTGCGCCAACGTTCACTTTTTCAAGCATTAATGTTTGCATCATTCAGTTTATTTTGGACGAGCGTACCGGTTGTGCTTGCCCGTGAGTATGGTTTATCGCAATCAGAAATAGCATTGTTTGCATTAGTGGGTGCGGCAGGTGCTGTAGCTGCCCCTATTGTTGGTCGCTTGGCAGATAAAGGCTATACGCATCAGGTATCGTTACTGGCCAAAGTAATTGCAGCAGTGTGCTTTTTACCAAGCTTATTTGAGCTACCTTACGGCATTATAGTATTGGCATTAACCGGTGTGTTTATTGATTTTGCTGTGCAGGCCAATATGGTATTGGGTCAACGTGCTGTGTACGCACTAGAGCCACAAAGCCGTGCGCGTTTAAACGCTATTTACATGACGAGTATATTTGTAGGTGGCGCAGTAGGCTCGCTTATTGCCAGCCCATTATATGAAGCGGGCGGGTGGACAGGTATTGCACTGGTTGCTACGGGCATGCCGCTTATTTCGTTGATTGGCTATTTGGTTACAACTAAAAAGCAAAGTAAGGCTGTGAGTTAAAAAGTTACCGGATACAACACAATAAAGTCACCATGTTACGTGGTGACTTTATTTAGGTTATTTGGTAGTTAATTAAGTAGCCTGTTTTTTTGCGTTTGAAAACGAGCTACCAACAGATGCAATAATTACAAGTAAAATAGCGAGCCACTGCCATAAAGTAAGTAACTCACCCAGTATAATAAACCCTGCGAGCGAAGCTATTGCAGGCTCTAAGCTCATCATTACGCTAAACCCTTGTGAAGGCATGTTACGCAGTGCAACCATTTCAAGTGTGTAAGGCAGTGCGCTTGATAAAATAGCAATACCAATACCCAGTGGGATAATTTCCCACGTAAACGCGGCGCTTTGCATAATGCCGCCGTAAGGTACTAGCACTATAGCGGCAACGGTCATACCCAATGCAACAGTGGCTCCACCAGAGCTTTGTGTGCCCGTTTTTTTACCAAATAATATATAACCTGCCCAACATGCACCGGCACCAAGCGCAAGCGCTACACCCAATGGATCAAGGCTGTCTTGGCCGCTCATATCAGGAAGCAGAAGTAAAATACCGGCAATAGCACACGCAACCCAAAATAAGTCACGTTTACGGCGTGATGAAAATAAGGCAACAGCAAGCGGGCCTGTAAATTCAAGTGCTACACCAATGCCTAGTGGAATGCGTTCAATGGCGTAATAAAACAAAATGTTCATGCCGCCTAAACTTAAACCATACACAATTATAGGAATACGATTACCCGAAGTAGGTAAGTGTTTCCAAGGTTTAAACACTAAGCAAAGTATAAAGGCAGAAAAACCAAGCCTAAGGGCTGTCGTGCCTTCAGGACCAACAATAGGAAAAAGCTGTTTTGCAAATGACGCGCCCGTTTGAATGGTCATCATTGCAAGCAGTACACACACGATAGCCAGTAAATAACTTTTTGAAGATGCTTGCATTTTTATCCTTGAGTTGAGTAACTCTATCAATTAGTTAAATTGTAATGCAGGGAGTATAAAAGCTAAACCCGCCCGATATTAATGGCGGCATAGTATCTTTTTTTAAATTTATAGGTAAGTGTTTGCGACCAAAAATAGCGCAATTAAAAGTATATTAAATAGGGCGGGTAAATAAAGTAAGAGGTAAAGTTAGCAAACAGGCGTTTGCTAACTTTAATCAGTTGGTTAAAAGGCCTTAGTGGGCACTTTTATTAACTAAGCCATCAAGTGAGTAGAGGCCTCGTTTTTCATCATTTTTGCGTTTAATTTCTTCAAGTGCACGCGATTCTACAGCGTCAAATAAAGCATTAATTAAGCGGTTAAAATGTTTGTGCATTGCGGTGCGCGCTGCATTTGCATCATGCGACTTTAGGGCTGTATAAATAGCGGTGTGTTCGTCCATAACGCACTCGTTATTGTTTTTACACACACTGCCATAGTCAGCAACAATTTGTGGGTTTGTTAAACGTAAATCCCACAAGTTAGACACTGCGAATTCAAGTGCTTTATTGCGCGTTGCTCTAGCTATAATTTCATGAAACTCACGGTCGGCTTGCTCAACATAAAGGCCTTTTTCCATGGCAATTAATGTTTTATTTAGTTGCTCTAGTTCTTCTTCTGTAATGCTTTGAGCAGCTAAAGCGGCAATTTCGCCTTCAATTAATGCGCGAGCTTGAGTAAGTTCAAATGCACTGATCTCTTTTGATTTTATAGATGCATTTTTTTGTTCTACTACGTAAACACCAGAGCCGGTTTTAACTTCAACTCGGCCACGTACTTCTAATGCGATAATAGCTTCTCTAATGGTAGGGCGACTTACATCAAACATTTCTGCAAGTTCACGTTCAGGTGGTAAACGACTCCCAGCAGAAAATTCGCCTTGATTTATTAAAGACTCAATTTTATCAACTATGCGCCAAAATAAGCGACGATTACCCATACTTTACCTTCATTACCTTAAGGAATAATGGCCTCTGGGGCCTAAAAGTCAAAACCAACTGTTAATATCAGAGGTTACCTTAAAATTCACTATTATGTCAAAATTCTAACGCGATGTTATGGTTAAAAACTACTATACACTAATGGTTGTATTCTTGTATTACCAATTTAGTTTAAAATAATGTAATTGGCCAGCTTGATTGGTAATGTTTTTATGTGTTAGGTTAGATTTAAGGTTATTGAGTAATAAATATTGGTAATAAACCGAGTTGGGTTGTCAGTGTTAAGTTTTTTATTGTAGAAGTATTTGATTGCCCATGGATGGGGATCGCTATTATTTAAATGTGTTTTTAAAGTGTGTTTTGTAAAATGTGTAGTTGTACGAGAGCTATTTAAGCTTTCTTCTGGGCGTTAACTGTCGTTGGTTAACGCCCATATTTTATTTAATTAGTCGTTAGGGTACACAACCCCAAGCTGTTTGCGCGCTTCATCAAGAACGCTCATTACGTTACTGGCTAAAATGTGCGTATTAACGGGTGACTCAAGGATATTTCGCTTCACTAATGCCATAAAGTGTTCAACTTCGTATTTCATAAAGTGCTCATCAAATGGCTGGGATATAATCTCTACCTCACCATTATTAGCAATAAACTCCACCTTTTTAAGTTGCGATACGGCTTCTATACGTATGCGTCCAAGTTCGCCTTGTATTTCGGTTATGTTGTCGCCTTGCGATATTTTAGAGTAACTAATAACGGCTTGTTTATCAGCGTAGTTTAGTAATACATCACCCGCACCATCTACACCTGTATCAAGTAATACGCCACTGGCACTTACGCTTTGCGGTGCTCCCCAAAGTGCAATTAATAAATACAGTGGGTAAATCCCTAAATCAACTAAAGCACCATTAGCAAACTCGGGCAAAAACGTATTTGGACGTTCGCCATTTTTATATTTATCGTAACGCGATGAATATTGACTGTACTGGCCAATATATTTACGTGGTGTGCCAATTTTTACCATTGCCTGTTGCAGTCGTGCAAAGTTAGGCAAGTGAGTGGTCATCATGGCTTCCATGTAAAGGCGCTGATGTTTTTTTGCTGTAGCTATAATGCTTGCAAGCTCTTTAGAATTGGCTGCTGATGGTTTTTCGCCAAGGATATGTTTACCTGCTTCTAGGCACATAACGGCATATTGCTTATGTAAGCTGTTAGGGGCGGCTACGTAGACAGCATCAACATTTTGATCTTGGCATACTTGCTCGATTGAGGTGAAAATTTTTGCTTGTGCATTTTGTGGGTGTTTGGCTAAAAATGCTTCGCCGCTTGATACTGCGCGCGAGCACACCCCATATAAATTAAAATCGTTTAATGTATTTGCAGCGGCTAACAGTGTGTCGCTAATAAAATTGGTGCCAACAATAACAAAGTTCATGCTCACTCCTTAGCTTAAATAAAAATAATAAGAGTGTTTAGTTTAACATCTTTTTAGTCCTATATGCTCGAGGAGAACATCCAAACCAGCGTTTAACATTAACACTTAGCGTTGCTTGCTCCTGATACCCTAAAAGCTCAGATATGGTTGAGATTGTAAATTGGTTTTGCGCTAAATAGTGTGCAGCTAAAGCGCGACGAGTGGCATCTTTAAGTTTTACAAAACTCGTATTATGTTTGATAAGTTCTCGATGCAGAGTACGCGGGTGCATACCCAGCGCAGCTGAAATAGTTTGGTTACTACATTGATAAATAGGAAGCATAGGCCTAATTAGTGCACTAACTTGGTTGGGCAATGGTTGTGTGTGTTCTTTGTTTTTTGCCAAGAAGCTTAGCGCCGCTTGTACTTTATTTAGTTCAGGGTGATCAAGCTCAAGAGTTAAATCACTTTTTGAGATTACAATACCAGCGCTGTTGCGATGCTCTATAACGTTACAACCAAAGTAAGTGTTATAGGCACGAGTATTAGTACTTATTTTTTTTGGCAAAAATATATTAATTGGTTTGCAGCGGTTATTACTCAGCTTTTTAATAACAGCCAATGCTAAACCAATAGTTAGCTCAATCACTTGGTTGATGTTCGGTAATGGTTTTAAATTAATTTCGAATGATAAAAACAAGCTTTTATCATTCTCTAAAGGGTGCGAGTTTAAGCTAAGTGCAGGGCTGTGCAAGTGAAGGTATTTAATAACCCAATTAAGTGCATCACCTAAATTAGTACTACTTTTAGCTGCTATTGCAATATGCCCTAAAATATCAAAATTTTGTCTACTTGCGAGCCTAAGGCCAAAACTAGAACAATTGAACTTACAAGCACAGTACTCTAATAGCTCAGCGTAATCTCGATAAGGTAAATATTGGTTATCGAGATTTTTAAAGTCAACGTTATTAATATTACAGTTTTGCATTATTTCATGCGGATCGCCGCCAAATTCGCTAATTAGGGTATCTATACCTTGTAATGACGTGGCTCTGATTAGGCTGCTCATGGTTAACCTCAAATAAACGATGTCTAAAAATATCAAGTTTTGTTGAGTTTTTCTATGCACTATTACTGCAAAAGCCGTTTAAAACTTTTATGAAGGTACACCATGAACAATACAACATTTGATTACATTGTGATTGGCGCAGGTAGTGGCGGCTGCGTTATGGCATCGCGCTTGGCTGAGGATAAAAATGTAAGTGTGTGCTTAATTGAAGCTGGCGGCAGTGATAACAGTGTATTTGTGCAAATGCCAGCAGGCATAGCAGCGAGTGTGCCTTATGGCATAAATAGCTGGCATTACAATACGGTGCCACAAAAAGAGCTTAATAACCGATGTGGTTTTGTGCCGCGTGGCAAAGTACTGGGTGGGTCAAGCTCGACTAATGCAATGGTTTACATAAGAGGTAATAAGTACGATTACAACCAATGGGCTGCTAATGGCAATACGGGATGGGATTTTGAGAGTTTACTCCCGTACTTTATTAAAGCTGAGAACAATAAAGCATTTACAAATAATGAGCTGCACGGGACAAAAGGTCCGCTACATATACAAGAGCTAAATAACCCAAGCGATGTAAACCAATACTTTTTAAATGCCTGTGCTGAGCAGGGCGTTAATTTAAGCGACGATATAAATGGCAAAGAGCAAAGCGGCGCACGTCTATCGCAGGTAACTCAGCACAATGGCGAGCGTTGTAGTGCAGCAAAAGCATATTTAACCCCGCATTTAAACCGCCCCAATTTAACGGTATTAACCCATAGCCACGTTAATAAAATAAATGTAACCAATAAGATAGCGCAAGGTGTGCAAATAGAGCGTAATAAAGAGGCTATTAATTTACGTGCTAAAAAAGAGGTAATACTTAGTGCAGGCGCTATTAATTCGCCGCAAATATTAATGCTTTCAGGTATTGGCCCTAAAGAGCAGTTAAGCGCACATAACATTAAGGTTCAGCACGTACTTGAAGGTGTTGGCGCTAATTTACAAGATCACTTAACGGTGGTGCCACTTTATAAATCAAAAACAAATAAAGGCACATTTGGTATAAGCCCGCTAGGCATTGCCAGTATTTTTAAAGGGTGCGTTAATTGGTTTAGTAAACGAGAAGGGCGATTAACCAGTAACTTTGCAGAGTCGCACGCGTTTATTAAATTATTTGAAGGCTCGCCAGCGCCCGATGTGCAACTAGAGTTTGTAATTGGGCTGGTGGACGATCATAGTCGTAAATTACACACTGGGCATGGTTACAGTATACACAGCAGTATTATGCGCCCCAAAAGCCGAGGCTCTATTACATTAGCTGATAACAACCCGCGTAGTGCACCGCTTATAGACCCTAATTATTTAAGCCATCCAGATGATTTAACTGTAATGCTTGCTGGTCTTAAAAAAACACTCGCTATTATGCAAAGCAAAGCTTTTGATAACATACGCGGTAAAATGCTCTATCCGCTTGATATAAATAATGATGATCAGCTAATTGAGTTTATACGCCAAACTGCAGATACCGAATATCACCCAGTAGGGACATGTAAAATGGGGCAAGACTCAATGGCAGTGGTGGATACTAATTTACGAGTACACGGGGTAAGTAACTTACGCGTAGTCGATGCGTCGATTATGCCTACCATTATTACCGGCAACACAAATGCACCGGTAATTGCGATTGCTGAAAAAGCGGCTGATTTAATTAAACACGAAAAGGTGTAATTAAATAAACTGTAGTATGGCTATTAATTAGCTATAAAACTCATTTAGCCATTGTTGCCAATCACTTTCCAGGTGCAGCATTTGCTGATGCTTTTTAGCGTTTAGATGCTTGGTTTCGTCCTCGCTTGCCATATAGGGTCCAACGCGGCAAAGGGGGCAATGGTTAGATGTAAAGTATGCAGGCTTGGTAAGACGTGAGCTTAATTCGCTAGTATGTGTATCAATACTTTTTGGGCTGAAAACGTAAGTTATGCCGCTGGTGTCTTTTACGTGTTTATCGCGGTCAACATTACGAATTTTATAACCTTCAAAATGGCTAATATCAAATGGGATTTGGCCTAAATAATCAGCGTTTAAACCGTTATTTAAACTCCCTTCTATATTCCATTCTCGATAAGGTTTTACATCCTTTGAAGTGATATAACACAGCATTGGACCATTTTTATCAAGCGCGTATTCGTTAGCGTATTTAATAAATTGATGCAGTAAAGCGCGGTTTAATACGTTCATACTGGTTTGGCGCGTGTTGTTTTCAAATGCTTCACGGCCAACAAACGCAGGTATAAGCGGAAACTGAAAAATAACCACGTCAAAGCTGTGCTGGTTTTCACTTAGAGTTTGCCAACACGCGGGATTTGTTACATCAAAACTATTAAGTATCTCAACGTTATGCGCTTTTAGGTTACTAAGTGCATTGTGCTGATACTTTTGCTCAATAGTTGCCTGTTCATCGTAAGTGGATGCAACCAAAGCTTTTGGCGATAGATGAGTGTAAATAGCGTTCGAAAAAGATAAATCGCCATCGCCTACGGTGAGTATTCGCCATTGAGGATTTAAATACATATTTTATTTAGCGTTTATGTTTGTAGAAGTATTATTTATATCGCTATTTGTTTGTGAGTCTTTTGCTAGTAAACGATGAAACGCAAGTCTGGTTTTTAACCCTTCAATTGCGATTTGTTTAATAATAAGATTAAAGGTAATTAAAATGGCAAAGGCAATATGAATAGGGCCGTGAGTAAATCCTGCATCTGTATCGTACAGTGTTAAACCAAATAGCAAAAATAAGACGACTAAAAATATTTCGAGTAATTGACTTGAATAAAAGCTTAAACGACCTTCGCTTTTATGATCTTTTTTAATGCGTATAGCACAAAAAAATGGGATCACTTTGATTTTAAATGCAGCGTTTTTTTCTACGTAGTTTTCGCCAAGTTCGTCGAGTTGTTGGCGTAGTTGGTCAATCATGGTGTGTCCTCAAATAGCAGTGCGCGGATATTACCTTATTACCACGCAATATTTAAGTTTGCAGCCACTATTTAGGGTAAATACTCATACCAATAGTAAGGATATGACACACAAACACAACAGAGGTAAGTACTACACGCATTTTTTGATAATCTTTATGATAGGTTTTCCATTGAGGCGTGGCTTTTTCAAATATAAGTACTAACCAAAAACTAGCACCTAGCCAAGCCAGTGCCCACTCTACAGGTAAAAATGATAAAAATGGAACTGGGATAACAGGTAATACCGCTTTAATTGCATTGCTATAGCTTTGCTCTCCGGCACGCCACAAGCTACCTGCCATAAATGCTAAAATGGCGATACTGTAAAAAGTAAAAAACTCTAAGTTAAGGCTATTACTGCCAAACATAAGCGGCCAACCCACACACCCTAAAAACGGGATTAAGCCTAAGTAACCTAGTTGTATGTGGTTAAAAAATTTTTCCATTACGGCGTGCCTTATATTTAATGACTTATTTGAAGCGCGGCTATTGTAGCAGTATTGCGATTAGCGATCTTAATAATTCGCCAGCGTTTACAATCCAAGTAATGCTTACGATAACAGGGATTATATAGTTCAATCCAAAAAACCGATTGCTTTAATCTAAACAATCAATTTTATTTAATTATCCATTAGCCTTATTGTATTAACCAAGCCAACGCAGAAGGTCGTTTTAAACGAGAGCGTTGATTACTTTTTAAATACATTAAATATAGATGAGGAAATACCATGAGCACTTCATTAATCAATACTAAATTACAACCATTCAATGCAACCGCTTACCACAACGGTGACTTTGTAGAATTGTCTGAAAAAGATGTTCTAGGTAAATGGTCAATCTTCTTCTTTTACCCAGCAGACTTTACATTTGTATGTCCTACTGAACTTGGTGATGTTGCAGATTATTACGCACAACTTCAAGAAATGGGCGTAGAAGTTTACTCAGTATCTACTGACACTCACTTCACTCATAAAGCATGGCACGATACGTCAGACACAATTGGTAAAATTACTTACCCAATGATTGGCGACCCAACAGGACGTATTACTCGTAGCTTTGGCGTAATGATTGAAGAAGAAGGCTTAGCACTTCGCGGAACATTTGTAATGAACCCAGAAGGCGAAATTAAAATTATCGAAACTCACGATTTAGGTATTGGTCGAAGCGCTAAAGAACTTGTTCGTAAAGTACAAGCTGCACAATACATTGCAACTCACGACGGTGAAGTTTGTCCTGCATCTTGGCAGCCAGGTGAAGACACACTTGCACCTTCACTAGACCTAGTTGGTAAAATCTAAGTATAGATTTATTCCTACTATAAGGGCAGGTAACTGCCCTTAAATCAACGAACATCCGTTTGTTGGTGCCTCCTATATCAATATACTTGTTTAAGCACATGCATTATTTGGCATGGGAGGCTTGCTGTTTAAATTTTCCTAAAAGGGTTAAGCCATGTTAGATAACAACATAAAAAATCAATTAAAAAGCCATTTTGAATCGCTTACTCAACCTGTTGAGCTGCTTATTGCCTTGGATGACAGCAAAAAATCAGCAGAAGTAGAAAGCTTAGCGAACGATTTAGCCTCACTGAGCGATAAATTTACGGTAATGAACAACCCAGATACAAGCGCGCGTCGCCCGTCAATGGTTGTACATTCACCTATTAAAAACACTCATATTACGTTTGCAGGCGTACCTATGGGCCACGAATTCACAAGTTTAGTGTTAGCTCTTTTACATACTGGCGGACACGCAAGTAAAGCTAAAAGCGAAGACATTGAACAAATACAATCGTTTACTCAAGAACTTAACTTTGAAGTATATATAAGTTTAAGTTGCCAAACGTGCCCGCAAGTAGTCCAAGCACTTAATACTATGGCAGCGACAAACAGCAATATTAAAGCGACCATGATTGATGGCGCATTATTTCAAGATGAAGTAGAAGAGCGAAATATTTTAGCTGTACCGGCTGTATATTTAAATGGCGAACCATTTAGCCAAGGTGCACTAAGCCTTACCGACATACTCAATAAAGTAGATAGCAAAGGGGCACAGCGCCAAGCTGAATCGCTAAGTAAAAAAGATAAATTTGATGTACTTGTAATTGGTGGCGGGCCTGCGGGCGCATCGGCTGCGATTTACTCAGCACGAAAAGGGTTAAATACAGGTATTGTTGCCGACAGATTTGGTGGACAAGTTGCAGATACATTAGCAATAGAAAACTTTATTTCGATTAAGGCGACTGAAGGGCCAAAATTGGTTGCCCAGCTTGAAGAGCACGTTAAAGAATACGATGTAGATGTAATGCATAATCAGCGTGCAGCGGCACTTGGTTATAACAATGGCTACGAAATTACACTTGAAAATGGCGCAGTACTCAAAGCTAAGTCGCTCGTACTTGCCACTGGTGCACGCTGGCGCGAAATGAACGTACCAGGGGAGCAAGAATATCGCGGCCATGGTGTGGCATATTGCCCACATTGTGATGGCCCTTTATTTAAAGGTAAACCTGTTGCCGTAATTGGCGGTGGTAATTCAGGTATAGAAGCGGCAATCGATTTAGCTAATATTGTGCAAAGCGTTACGGTACTTGAATTTGCAGACACACTACGTGCTGATGAAGTGCTTATTCGTAAAGCTAAAAGCATGGCTAATATTACTATTATCAAAAGTGCACAAACAACCGAAGTACTTGGTGATGGTAAAAAAGTAACTGGCTTAATGTACACAGATAGAGTGTCGGGAGAGAGCAAAGAGCTTGAACTTGCCGGTATATTTGTACAAATAGGCTTAATACCAAATACCGAGTGGTTAAAAGACAGCGACCTTGAATTAAGTAAATTTGGTGAAATACTGATTGATGCTAAAGGCGCAACGTCACTACCAGGAATTTACGGCGCGGGGGATGCAACCAATACTCCGTTTAAACAAATTATTATTGCAATGGGCAGCGGTGCAACAGCAAGTTTAGGTGCATTTGATTATTTAATTCGTCACTCTGAAGAAGCTGATCAAAGCGCTGCTTAATGTAATTAGTAAAAACTCTCTTGATATAACAGCAAGGCTACACCCATAGCTGTTTGTTAACCCAAGCCGCCCTTCTCCAAAGGCGGCTTTTTTAATGCTTAAGAATTAGCACACGATTTAATCGCACCCACCGCCAGTATAAGCGGATGATCCACGTGATGACTTAGCACTGATAAATGTAACTAACAGCAATACGCCAGATACGATAACTATTGTTATTGATGAGCTCCATTGCCCAGTGGAAACGGCTTTAAATACCGCAACAATAAGCACTGTTAGTAATATAGTTCTAATTATGTTTTTAATTTTATATCCTTATTTAACCAATCAGTTGACTACAAACGTTAGCTAACTTTAGCGGTATGCTCAAGCGCGTTAATAACTGCTTTTTCAAGTATGGGTAGTTTAAAAGGTTTTGATATAAACATATCCATACCGGCTTGTTTGCAGGCAAGTTTATCTTGTGATGAAGTATTAGCAGTTATAGCCACTATGTAGGTTTCTTCATGCGAGCAGATTTTTTCTGATCTAAGCTGCTTTGTTGCCTCAAATCCATCGAGTATGGGCATTATGCAGTCCATAAAAATAAGGTCATAATGCTTTTGGCGACATTTTAATACAGCATCTTGGCCATCAACTGCAGAGTCGGCTTTAATATTAAGTTTGCCTAAAGAAGCGTGAAGCACCAACCTATTAATATCGTTATCATCGACTACAAGCACTGATAGTTCACTGCCATTGATATCTAACGTTGATTTAAGGCTTTCTTGTTTTTGTTCTGTCCCTTTCTCAATAGGAATATTTACTAAAAACGTAGTGCCTTTATTAGGTGTACTTTTTACCTTTATTTTTCCGCCCATATATTCAACAAGCTCTTTTACTATTGCAAGGCCAAGGCCTGTTCCACCTTTTGAATTTTTAGCATCTACTTCTTGAGAAAAAGGAGAAAACAGTGATTCTAAAAAGCCTTTACTCATTCCTCGACCTGTATCAGACACTTCAATATTTAAACTTAGCTTATTTTTTATTTTAGAAAGGCTGGTGTTTAGTGTAACTGAACCATTTTCAGTAAATTTAAGTGCATTACTCAGTAAGTTAGAAGCAATCTGGCTAAGGCGTGTGTTGTCGCTAAACGCCCAGCAGTTGTCATCAATTGTATTACTTACTTGTAGCGTTACATGCGTGTTTTTAAATAGAGGTGTATATAAAGAAGTTAAATCGGTAAAAATTGTTTTTAGTAAAAAGTCAGTAGGTTCAAGCTTTAGCTCACCATGATTAATTTTAGAAAAATCGAGCACTTCGTTAATAATACTAAGTAAAATATCGGCGCTTCTAAGTCCTATTTTAATTTTTTCAGCGCGAACTTCTTCACTGTGTTCATCAACTAATGTGGTTAGCATACCTGTAATGCCATTCAGTGGGGTTCTTAATTCGTGGCTGATTTTAGCAAAGAGCATGCTTCTGTCTTCAAGTAGGCGCTCTGCTTGAGCTTGCTTTTGTTTAAGCTCTTCTCGTAGCATTACTGATTCGGTTACATCTTGGCAGGTGCCAAATAATCGGACACATCGGCCTTCATCAAATTCGGCCTCACCAAAGGTAGCCACCCATAAGTGTTTATTTTTAGCGGTTACTATTTCTAGTTCTAGATTCCATTTTTTGCCTTTTTCTATGGCTAATTCTACCGCGCGAGTAATGCCTTCACGACTTGGGCCTTCTTTATAAAACTCGATTGCAGAATTCATTTGCGGTTGAAATTGTTCATCCACTTCATGTATGAGATATGTTTGCTCGCTCCAGGTAATTTTATCGGAGACTAGATCAACCTCCCACGTACCTATATTTGCAACGTGCTCTAACTTTAATAAAGTATTACTATTTTTTATTAGTTGTTCTTTAGCTTGGGTGCGAGCAAATTCCGATCCAAGCCATTGTGCAAATAATTCGATGTAGTCGTAAGCATCATCGTTAAAAGCGAGGGAGTCTTTTGCGGATGAAAAGTTAACGGTGCCAAATATTTTATCACCAATTTTTATTGGCGCGCCAATATAAGACTCTAACTGAAAGTTTATATAACATGGGTGGTTTGCAATTGCACTTTGAGATGCTTTATGAAAGGCAAGTGCAGAGCCTGCAGCGAGCGTATGTACGCAATAGGTGCCTTGTAATTCAAACACGGTACCGGGTAAAAGTGAATTGTCAGGGGTTTTGGCATATAAAACGGTGTAGCTGTTTTCATCTACTTTACTAATAATACCTAGCTCAAGGTCAAATACTTCTAACCCAAACACTAAGAGCTTATTAATTTTATTTTCAAAATCAAGAGATTGATTAGAAACTATATCGTGAAAACATCGTAAAAAATTCAAAAGAAAACACCCCGTAAGCTTTTGTTCAATTTATATAATACATAGGCCAATTAGGGCACTGGTATTAGTTTAAAATCCAGTTTAGCAGTTTTAATTACTAATAACTAAAATTGATACGTATTAAATTTTATAACCTTATGTTTTTATGAACTAAGTTAGTGGTTTATTAATAGTAGTTGGGCTAAGTAAAAACCGAGCAACAAAGAGTAAATTGTCCCTAGGCAGAACCCAAAGGGCAGCGCATGTTTGGCATTTATGCTACGTTATCGCCTATTTATGGGGAATAACCACACTACATAGGCTCTGCCTTGCCTAAATACCAAACAGTCTGCTGCAAATTTAACCTCGAAAGATAAACAGGCCCTTGTATATAGCGCAACATGCCGCCGAGCATATAATACTCAGCGGTATACTTTTAATACGTTGAATTTGGGGTATA
The DNA here is from genome assembly GCF_000497875.1 of Pseudoalteromonas sp. S8-8. Classification (NCBI taxonomy): domain Bacteria; kingdom Pseudomonadati; phylum Pseudomonadota; class Gammaproteobacteria; order Alteromonadales; family Pseudoalteromonadaceae; genus Pseudoalteromonas; species Pseudoalteromonas sp. S8-8. The sequence goes on along the minus strand of NZ_AUTR01000071.1, from coordinate 17,028 downwards.
TTGCGGGTTGATATCGCCGCCTACTTCCTCTGGGTCAACATCGTTAATAAGCAGTGTTTCACGTACAGCTTCAATGTGATCAAGCACGCTTTGGTAGCGCTCGCCATATTCATACTTTGTCACCTCAATCGCTTTAGGCATGTAAGTAAAAGCTATTTTTAGGGCGTGGAGTGCTTCTTCGTTTATTTTTTCGCTCATAATATTCTCTTATGTGTAGGCTATAGCTAACCTGAGTTCTGGATAATAAATCTATCTCAAGCAGCTATTTTTAGCGCTAACTGCGTTGAATTTCCTTGCAATAGACCAGCTATTGACGCGTAAATTCGCCTTGTTTTCACCAAAAATTTCTAGCTAGAGAGAAACAGACTTAAATATCGTTATTATTTATAGTGTTTTTAAATCTCTTAACCAGAATTCAGGTTAGTTAATAAAATAACACCAAATACGATTCGGTAAAGACCAAAACTAACAAAAGTGAAATTTTCTAGAAAGCGTATGAATAGTTTAATAGTAAAGTAAGCGACTATAAAAGACGTTAAAAAACCCACAGCAAGGGCAGTTAGGTCATCTAAGCTAAACAGTTGGTAATGTTTAAGTAAGTCGTACCCTGAGGCTGCTGCAAGTACAGGTAAACCAAGTAAAAATGAAAATTCAGCGCTGGCTTTTCGGTTTAAACCACACAACATGGCACCAACAATAGAGCTTCCAGCACGACTAGTCCCTGGAATTAACGCAAATACTTGTGCTACGCCAATCCAAAGAGCTTGTTTATAAGTAACTTTGGTTACATCGGTAGTTGTGCAGTGAGTCTCTTTATAACTGCGCTCTAATAGTAAAAAAATCACACCGCCTACAATAAACATAACACCTACTACCGGTACGCTAAACAGTGTTTTTATTACATCACTAAATATAAAACCAATAATACCCAAAGGAATAAATGCAATGGCAACTTTCACCCATAAATTGAAATGTTTAGGGCTGAACTTGTCTTTATAGTTGGCTAGTACCGCTAAAATGGCGGCAAGCTGGATAATTACTTCGAAGGCGAGGTTAGCGTCTGTTGATTCAATGCCTAACCACTTTGACGCTACAATTAAGTGCCCAGTTGATGATATGGGTAAAAATTCTGTTATACCTTCAATAATACCTAAAATAATTGCGTTAATTATATCCACGGTTTACTGCTTCCTGAAAAATTAAAAAGCCCGAACTCGGCTTAACTGAAATGACGCATTACTGCGTACCTAAATTGCGAGGCGTAGCATAAAAGCTCTTAAGGCAAACCAACAGTGTTTTTAGGCTTAATTTGTTTAATAAATTGCATTAAGCATTAAATGCACAATATAATGACAATTGTTATCATTTGCATGTGCTGTTTTGTATATGTTTGGGCAAATTTATTGAGCGAATAATGAATAATAAAAAAACGTTTACAGCTACACGGCGAAGGCACTTAATTGCGTGTGTATTAGCGCTAGTTACAGCGGTAATAATGATTCCGGGTATGACAACCTATTTACCGTTTCAAATGAATGAACAAATATTACTGCCTATTTTACTCTTTCCTATTATTTGGACTGCGTTGTTTATTTATGCGTATTTGGCGCAAAAAGTATGGCAACCTTTTGTAGTAATGATTGCATTGTGTGTATTACATGGTTTATTGAGTTTTTGGGCGTTAACGCAGGGGCAGGGATGAAGTCGATTACTTTAAAAAAGCTATTTTTATTACATAGCTGGGTAGGAATTATTACTGCGGTACTGCTATTTATTGTTGCATTTAGTGGGGCGTTAGCAGTTCTGTCGCGACCTGAGTTAAAAATATGGGCTAATCCAGAACTACAATCTAGCCAATACGTTGCCAGCGCGCAAATTAACCGACTAGTAAACGAATACCATAAAAAAGTACCTAGTGAATTTGGCGAAAACATTCATGTGTTTTTACCAAGTGGGCATAACTTTCATTTGTTAACGTTGGTATTTGAATCTCACCATGGCGATGAAAATTACGACCAAGAGGTGGCCAGAGTATTTCAATTTCATCCCAATACGTTGGCGCTGGAAAATACTTACTATGGGCCTAGTAAAGAGTTTTACGCCAATAAAAAAACGGATGCGCCAACTTATATAGGTGAGTTTCATGCAGATTTGCATTTAGGGCGACCAATTGGGTTAATACTCACTGGGTTTTTAGGTTTAACGCTTTTAGTAAGTGCAGTGACAGGCTTGTTTATTCATCGCAAATTGATAAAAGAGCTCTTTACGTTTAGGCGAGATAAAGGGTTAGATATTGCAGTAAGCGATGCTCATAAGGTTATAGGTATTTGGGGCAGCGTATTTAATATTGTGATTGGTTTTACAGGATCATTTTTAGGGCTCGCAACCATTATTTTACTACCAGCAGCTGCGTTTGTGAGCTTTGGTGGCGATCAAGATAAGTTAATAGAAACGTTTACCGCTATTCCTGAGCCTGTAGTTAGCCACATTAAGCAACCTACAAAAATAGACACTATTTTAGAGCATGCTCATAGTCGTTACCCTGAAGCAATAATTAGGGATGTCACAATAATGGCGCATAACGATGCGAATGCGCAGGTATATTTGCGTTTGTTAGGTGGCGAGGCTGTTGCTTCTCAGTTACTGCATTATCAGGGCAATGGTGAGTTTGTGCAGTCGATGAGTAGTTTTGGTGATATTTCAGGTGTTTCGATAAAAGTAATTGAGTTGATGTTTCCGCTGCACTTTGGGAACTTTGCAGGAGTGTTTGTAAAATTACTTTGGGTATTGCTTGGCTTAAGTACTGCGCTTTTACCTATTTCGGGCATGATGATGTGGCTAACAAAGCGCACACGTGGCAGTAGCCCTTCACTGAGTATGCAGGCATATGCACGCTGGAATCGTTTTATTATTGGCAGTTGTGGCGGTTTGGTATTAGCAAGCTTTGTGCTATTTCCTGTGCAAGTTTTACTTAATTATAGCGTTGTTGGTGTGGCGCAAAATAGCTTTTTTGGACCCGTGTTCTTTTATACGTGGTTGGCATGGTTACTCTTAAGTGTATTACCCATAGGTTATAAAAACTACTTTAAGCTGACTCTTTTACTATGCGGCGCTTCGCTTGCTTTGGTGCTGCCACTTAATATTTTACTTGGCGTTAGCAATGTTATTAACCTTAATAGCTCGCTTGTCGCGGTAGTAGATATAAGCTTTATGGTGGTGGGTATCGTGTGTATGTTTGTTGTCTTAAAAATAAAAAACACACAAAAATTACAAATTGAGGTACAACCCGCATGAACGAGCTACTAATTACAATTGCGATGGTAAGTTTATTATTAATGATGCTCAACCTACGAAAAAACACACTTACATTAGCGACTAAAACATTTTTAAGTGCACTGCTATTTGGTTTAGCGCTGATATGTTTTATGAGTGTTTACGGTATTTTAGGCGGTGCAATATGCACCGTTGTGGGAGCTATGTTAGCTGGTTTACTAACCGCAGTTATTGCGGGTAAAGCACCGCAATTATTAGGTTAAATAATGCAGTTATTTAGCTAAAAAGGCCTTAGCAGTATCAACTCCCATGTTGTAACCACTATTAAGTATTTCAAACTTTTTAGTGGTACGCCCAACTTTAAAATTAGCCGGTGGTCCAATGATATTGATTTTGCAGTCACTAGGGCGTGTTGATAAATTAAAGCCAGGTACACATCGCGAAATTCACTGTTTTCTGGTAAGGTTTGGGTTACAAGGCTTTGTTAATAATAAAGAATAAGTATTTATGTTTGACCCTAGCGTAACCATTTTTGAAAGCACACAGAATCAGCTTGCAGAAAGTCCTCTTTGGCACCCTATGCTGAATACTTTTTTTTGGGTCGACATAAATAAAAAATTACTTTTAAGCAAAAAAATACACAGCGAAAGCCAACCAAAAACAGTTAATATGCCCGATACGCTCAGTGCAATAGCGTGGATTGATGAGCAGCACTTGTTGCTAGGTACAAGCACTGGTTTATATAAATACCATATTAATTCGAGCACTCGCCACCTTATTCTTAATATTGAAAATACACAACTAAATAGGCGTTCAAACGACGGCCGCGCTGATCCATGGGGTGGTTTTTGGTTAAGTACAATGAACGTAAATGCTAAAAAAGGTTACGGTAAAATATACCGTTATTATAAACACCAGCTTAAAGCCGTTGTAAGTGGTTTGAGTATCCCAAATGGATTGTGCTTTGATAAGCCACGTTTACGCGGTTATTACTGCGACTCTTTAACGAGTTGTATTTATGTATTAGATTTGGATGAGCAAACTGGCGAACCTTGCTCTGAGCCACGTGTTTTTTATCAATTTAATAACACTGATGTTGACCCCGATGGCTGCGTAACCGACCAATTAGGTAATTTGTGGCTAGCTGTTTGGGGAATGGGGTGTGTTATATGTTTATCCCCAGGCGGTGAGCTAATTAAAACAATAAAGCTTTGTGCAATAAAACCGACATGCACCGCATTTGGTGGTGAAAATGCTGAATTGTTACTTGTGACATCGGCATTTGATGAATCGATTAATAATACTGTTAGTGAACAAGGCGCTGTATTTCAAATCTCAGGCATAAAAAACGGGCAGTTTGAGCCGCCCGTTTTACTGTAATTTATTATACACAGTGCTTGTTTTAAAGTGATGATTAGCTTTTAGGCTTAATCCACATAACACCCACTTCTTTTTTGGTTACTAAAACCTCAGTACCGGCGCTAATTGGTTGCTCACTTTTGAGTTTCCAGCTAATACCTGAATATTGATGTGTAGTTAAACCTTGTTCTGTTACATCGCTAGTAAGTACAAAAGTAAGTTCAGCAAAATCACTATTCACTTGCTTCTTATCTACGCGATTTTGCATTTGTTTTAATGGTTTCCAAAGTGCAACGGCCAAGCCAGCTGTTACAACTGCATTACTCCAAAGGGCTGTTGTTAATGAGTCAGGCAAAATACCAAAACTCATTAATAATCCTGTAAGGAATAACGATAATCCAAAAAACAACAAAATAAATGTAGAAAGGCCAAGTACTGCTACTTCTATTATTAAAGCAACAATACCAAGTACCATAAGTGTTTGCGGTAAATTTTGCGTAATAAAATCCATACAAACCTCTTTATTTAGTTATTAACCCAGATGCTTTTTATTTAAGCTATTAATGATTGCCATACCTTGGGCAACCATTGAGCTTGCATCTGTCGCGTTGTCTGGTAGTAATACAATTGATGATTCACGAGCAATAGCTTCTTTAGCCGCGATTGCTTTAGTTGCTAAATCTAGCTGAATTGCTTTTTGACCTTGCTCTGTATCTGCAGCTTCACCTATTTTAATAAGTGCATTTGCTTGTGCTTCTGCAACTGTAGTAATAGCTGTTGCTTCACCTTCAGCGCGTAAAATTTGCTCGGCTTTGTCGGCTTCAGCAGCAAGTACTTGTGCTTGTTTTTTACCTTCAGCAACGTTGATATTTGCTTGGCGATCACCTTCTGACTCTAAAATTTGAGCTCGTTTAACACGCTCAGCTTTCATTTGTGCTTCCATCGCTTCCATAATAGAGTTAGGCGGCACAATATCTTTAATTTCGTAGCGAAGTACTTGAATACCCCAAGGCTCAGATGCCTGGTTTATAGCTGCAACAATGTTGGTATTAAGTAAATCACGCTCTTCAAATGTTTTATCAAGCTCCATTTTACCTAATTCTGAACGCATTGTTGTTTGTGAAAGTTGTACAACTGCAAACGTATAGTCGTCAACGCCATACGTTGCTTTGTATGGGTCTAGTACTCTAAAGTACAGTACGCCATCAACTATAAGTGAGATGTTATCTTTAGTGATAGCTGACTGCGATGGTACATCTTGAGCTTGTTCTTTTAAGCTACGATCAGCCGAGATTCTATCAATAAATGGAATAATAAAGTTAAGGCCGGCTTCTTTAGTTGATTGGTATTTACCAAAACGTTCGATTAACCAGGCGCGGTTTTGTGGTACAAATTTAACGCTACTTTTTAAAAGCACGATAACAAAAACAAGTAAAAAAGCCTCAACAGTAAAAACCATATCGAGAATTTGTGTGACTGGATCCATTTAAACATTCCTTATAATAATTAAACGCTGAGTGGTTGTATTGTTTATAATTTCAGCGTGTATAGATTATCACTACAGCGAACTTTTAACCACTAAAACTCACTGTAGCGCGCCGACTTAGTCGGTTTTTTAAAAACTGGCTATTTTATTTCTGCCTGTTTCTTTTGCGTTATAAAGGGCTATGTCGGCGTTAGTTATTACTTCTTTAGGTGTTGTTTTTTGATTGGGTATAAGGCTATAAAATCCAATACTCAAAGAGAGGTAATTACTAGCACTTGAAAAATTATGTTCAATTGCGAGTTCTGCGATTTTTTCCTGAATAAGAACAGCAAACCTTTGACAATGATCTGTGTCGACTGCAGGTAAAATTATCGCAAATTCTTCACCACCGAAACGAGCGGCTAAATCACCTTCACGTTTACAAAGATCATGCAGCGCTTTGGCAACTCGTTTTAACACTTCGTCTCCGAGCTGATGCCCATAGTTATCGTTATAACGCTTAAAAAAATCAATATCACACATTATTAAACTAATGGGTTCTTTATTACGTGCGCCGCGCTTTATTTCGCATTTTAAAGTTTGATCAAAACAGCGTCTGTTAGCAATGTTTGTAAGGCCATCAGTATTAACTTGTTTGTTAAGTTTATGATTGGCATTAATGAGTTGCTGTTGAGCTTGTTGTAGCTCTTGCTTATAATTTAAATTTTTGAAAGCATTAGCAAGCATTTCACCTACTAACCTTAGGCGAATAAGGTCTAAATCAGTCCAGTTTCGCTTTTGAACAACGCAATCACAGCCTATAAAGCCAACGAGCTCTTTGTCATAACGTAACCCGATGCAAAGTACTGATTTTATTTTTTGTCGCTGAAAAATTATTTTTTCGCTCGTTGCTTGGATAGGTAACAACGTTACATCGTTAACTCTAAATAAGTGAGTACGGGCCATTAAAGTAAAAAAATAAGGGAGGTCGCTTTTTGGAAGGTCCTGTAAGTCGTCTTTAAATGCTTGTATATCGTTATTTACCCATTCGTGAGTGTTATTTATTGTTTTACCGTCCTCGGCAAACTTAAATAAATAACTTCTATCTGCGTGGCATACGGTACCAATAGCTTTTAATGCATAGTTGATATGCTTATCAACGTCGTCGTTTTGAATATCAATTAAGTCAGTTGATATGTTCGAAATGATATTATCAAAATCATATTGTTCTTCGACATTGTTATTTAATATATCAATGATAATAATTGAATGTGAGTTAGGTAATTTTGCAAATTTTACATTGAGTAGTAATTTAGATGTTTGTTTTGATAAAGCAAACTGGCATTGATTATTTGCTGTAAAATAGTCTAAGAATAGATCTTCGATTAACAGTTCTTTTTTACTGTGATGATTGGTCAAAGTGATGTGTGCAAAATCAATTTTATTAAAATGTGATTGGTCTTTTAAGCCAAACAAGTCCTGTGCTTGGCTGTTAACTTTAAATATATTTTCATTGGCATCATAAAGTAATACACAAAACGGCAGTAACTCCAAGTTTCGCCATATTTCATCTGATAGGTTATTACTCACTCAACTCTCCATGTGTTTAAGCCACAATTAAATTGTTATCTATTGTATTTTTTATTGTTTTTACTTGGGCGTGTTAATCGTCCTTAGATCGAGCTCAAAGGGCAGCGCATGTTTTGTATTTATACTGCGTTATTGCCTATTTATGGGGAATAGCCACACTACATAGACTCTGCCTTGCCTAAAAAACAAAAATACTACTGCAAATTCAACCACCGAAGTTCAACAAGCCCTACTAATTATTAGCACATTTTTTTTGATTTACTAAGTTTTTAGTGCGTTTGAGGGCGGTACGTATTATAATTGATACTGTATATCATTACCCTTTTCTACTCTAAGCCATCTTTGGTTTATTTGCACTTTAAGTATAGGTTATTCAAGCATTTCATGACAGAAATCACTACACACCAAGCTTCTCGTCGTCGGTTACTTATTGCGCTAGCAATTACGTGTTCGTTTATGGTAATTCAGGTTATAGGTGCTTATTATTCTAATTCGCTTGCTGTACTTGCCGATGCGGGGCATTTGTTTGTTCACAATAGCTCGTTATTCATCGCACTGATTGCATCAAGTCTCGCTATTCATTTTGCTAAAACCTATAACGATGGTCATCAAAGAGCCGAGCTTTTGGGTGGTCTGGTGAACGGATTTTTATACCTAGCAATCAGTTTAATTATTTTGTATGAAGGTGGTGAGCGCTATATACACCAGCATGAAGGAAATGAGCTGGCTATTAATAGTTATTTAATGTCGGTTATTGCTGCTATTGGTTTTTTGTTTCATGGTGCTGCTGCATGGGTTTTATATAAAGGCCGCAAAGCGAGTATTAATGTTTACGCGGTATTTTTACATTCATTCTTTGATTTGATTTCTACCGTATCGACATTTGTGGCTGGTATTCTTATATATTTTACGGGCTGGGTTGTTATCGATATTTTATCGAGCATGTTAATCGCCTCTTTCGTGTTGTTTACCGGTATTAAGGTTATTATTAGTTGTATAAAAGGTTTACGCTTAAATAAGGCAAAACTCCCTAAAGTAGCAGATATTGAAAGTGAGATTACAGATATGGAGCATGTTCACAATGTCCATAACGTCACTGTAACGCGTAAATATAAGGGTGTAGTAGTCGGGGCGCACGTTGTACTTAAAGAGCATTGTACTATTGAAAAACACGATGAAGCATGTCGTATGAAGGTAGAACAACTGTTAGCTGAAAAATTTAATGTACGCAATAGTGTATTACAAATAGAAAGCCACGAATGCCATCACATCCATTAGTAGCATCTAATTAATATAAAAGCGTGTAATAATGATTAGCACGCTTTTAATGTTTCAAATCAAATCAAATCAAATCAAATCAAATCAAATCAAATCAAAGATATTGCTAAAACAATCGCTTTTACGTAAGTCTTTAGCATCCATTGGCCTTGCAAAGTAATAACCCTGCAGTACAGTACACCCAACCTCGGCTAAAAAGATCATCTGTTCGCGCGTTTCTACTCCTTCTGCAATACAGTAAAGATCTAGGTTTTCGGCCAACGAAAGAATGGTTTTAATAATCGACTCATCACCTTTATCTATACCAATACTGTTTACAAAGCTTTGATCTATTTTAATAACATTAATAGGAAATTGGCTCAAATAGGTGAGTGACGAGTAACCAGTACCAAAATCATCAAGTAGTAATTTAAACCCAGCAGCTTTTAAGTTTTGTAGCTGCTTGGCTGCTTTGAGTTTATCTTCTAGTAAAATACTCTCTGTTATTTCAAGTCTTAATTGTCTTGGATGAACTTGAGAGTCCGCTAATATGGACATTAGCCGCTGGGTTATGTTTGTTTTTAAAATGTGTTTAGGAGATAAGTTTAAAGATATATAAAACAATGGGTTTGCGCTTAGTATAGGTGCAATTTCAATAAGAGCTCGTTGCAATGCTTGCTCAGTAAGGAGCTCTATTAAACCGGTTTCTTCTGCTACCGGAATAAAAAGTGCTGGGGATACTAACTGGCCTTCATTTTTCCAGCGCATGAGTAACTCCACGCCATTTATTGTTTTTTCTTCTATGTCGATAATGGGTTGATAGTGATTAAAAAATCGGTTGTCTTTCACTGCATCTTTTAAATCATTTTCGAGCAGTAATTTTTGTTTTATCAGCTCATTCATTTCATCGCTAAAAAACTTAAAGTCGTTTCTCCCGCCTTGTTTAGCGTGCATCATCGCAACATCGGCATTACGGATAAGTATATCGGTGGTTACAGCATCGAATGGGTATAGAGCTACGCCAATACTGGCTGAAATATTAATAGAGAAGTCTTCAATAATTACTTTATTAGCTAACTCATTACTAATTTTTCTTACTGTATCGCGAAGAGACTGAAGCGATTTTATATTTTGAATCAGCACTAAAAATTCATCACCACTTTGGCGACCAAGTTTTGCGTTTGCGCCAAGCATACCGTTTACTCTTTGGGTAATATTACAAAGCAGCTTATCGCCAACTGCGTGGCCAAAAGAGTCATTAACAGGTTTGAACTTATCTAAATCAATAAATAATAATGCGCATTGTGTATTACTCTCATTGGCATGTTTAATCGCTTTTTCAATGTTTTGATACATTAAACTACGATTTGGGAGATGTGTTAGAGGGTCAAAATTAGCCAAATAGCGCAATTCGTTTTCAGCACGTTTTTGCTCAGTTAAATCTGTAATAACAACTACGTAGTAGCTTGCAGTATCTTTTGTTACGGCTGTGGCGCTTATATGTATTGGATGTTCGTTACTTTTTGCTGTTTTTATATAAGCATCACTTTGCCAGTTTTCTGTAGCTTTTAATTTTTTTAGAATATTTGCAAACTCTCTACATTTATCTTTACCAATGGCCCTAATAAATAATTTTGGACTAATTTTAGTGGCTGCTTGTTCATTTGAAAACGTTTCAATAAAACTGTTGTTCGCAGAAAATGGCATTAAATGTTTATCGAGTATAAGTAACCAGTCGTTTATTTGGCTAAACGCTTCACCTAAAATTTTTGCTTGTTGCTCATTAGCCCGTTGCTCAGTGATATTGGTATATATGCCAGAAACATATAGCGGCTCATTTGTTTGAGGATCGTATATAACTTGTCCTGTATCTTGATACCATAACCAATGCCCTTCTTTATGCTGTAAACGATAAGTTGCTTGCCAGTTTTGCTGTTTTTTGTACTTGAAGTAGTTTTCCCATTGGTTTTCAAAACGACGTCGATCATCTTTGTGTATTAGCGCTAAAAATTGTTCTATGTGTACGCGTACAGGTAAGCCTGTATAGCCTAATTCACTTCCTCTGAGCGTACTTACGGAAGCATCTTTAAAATTATAATCCCACACGCCGCTTTTGTTATTTTTAAGCGCGAGTTCTGTTTGCTTTTGCGAATGAATAGTGGCTCTATGCGCTTGTTCTATTGCAACTTGGCGGCTGCGGTATTGCCAAAAAATGAAAAACAACACGGCAATTATTAAAATTACATAGGCGGCAATAGCAAAGGGCGACTTCCATGGTGCGTAGGCTACATTTATTCGAATGCTTATCAGATCACTGGTTCTAAGCCCTTCTTTAGTATGTGCCGATATTGTTAGCGAGTAATTACCGGGTTGGAGTTTAGTGAAAAAGACATGATTAGATCTTAAGTCTTCGTAGGAAAGCGAAGTGGGTCCATCAAGAACTACTTTATAATACGTTTTTTCGACATTCGGGTATGCAAAGGTGGAAAAATTAACGGTTAAGCCCATATCCTCATAATCTAACTCAAGAGGCATGTTGAGATATTTATTAGGTATATAATTCAGCTCTCTCGTAAAAAGGTTAATATCTGTAATGGCTAATTTTTGATGGCTAAGCTGTTCTTGTTTTAAAAAGTCCGATGGGTCAAATACAATAGCGCCTGTGTTGTTAGTCCCAAACATAAGCCGACCATCATTTAGTGGTATTGCGGCAATAGCTGAAAATTGGTTCGTAACTAAGCCGTCTTTTGTTGAGTAACTTGCCAAACTAAGCGTATCGAGGTTTAGCTGATATAACCCATTTTTAGTGCTAATCCATAAAAAACCATATTCGTCAGGTAAGAGGGAATATATTTCGTCAGTATTAACAGCATTTTTTGAGCCAATGTGATGCTTAATTTCGTAGGTTATTGGGTCTACACCAAATAAACCTTCATAGGTACTGGCTAACCAGAGAATATTTCTTTTTGAATCTAAATAATAGTTTTCTATCGTTGTAAAAAGGCCATTCTTAGGGTTTAGAGTTTGAAAGATACGTGTTAATTTTTGTGTTTTCTCGTTGTACCTATATAGGTTTTTATTTGTACCAATAACAAATTCATTCGGGTGGCTTTCTAATGGGGTATGAAACGAGTAGGCATTAATGGGGTCTAACAGTTCTTTAAGACCTTTTATAACTCTAGATTTGCCCGTTTTTTCATCGAGTACATAATAGTTTTTATCAGTTAAAAATGCATATTCATTCGATTTTATTTGAGCGAAACCAAATATATCATATCGTATTAATAAACCTTTATTAGCACCTGTGTTTTCAATAATTTCGCCGCTTCTCTTGTCAAAAAATTGAAAACCATTAAAAGTTGATAACCATAGGTAATCGTCTCCTATTGATGATGGAAATATATCGTAAATAGCAGCATTACCAAATGCAGCTTTGGGATCGGTGGTATTGAGAAAAATATCGGTTTGTTTAGTGAGTGGATCATAACGGGCAATGCCATCATCGGTAGCAAGCCATATGATATTATCTTTGTCTTGATAAATTTTGTGGATGGTATTGTTACCAGGTAAAAGTATATGTTTAAATCGGCGTGATTTAATTGGCCAAGTAAATACGCCTTGGGTTCTTGAGGTAAGCCAAAGTGTACCAGACTTATCGATCATAATATCATTAATAGAGTTTTCACTTACATCAAACTTACTTTTATCAAAGCTTAATATGAATTCAAACTCTCCAGTTTCTCGATGGTAGCTATATAAACCTTTTTCTGTCGCAACAAATTCGCCGTAAATACTATTGATGTATTCCCATATATTATAGTCTGGGATTATGGTTGTTATATTTGAACTGTCTATTTCTTTATTATCATTAAAGGCAATTTGGTACATACCTTCAACAGTACCGACGAGTAAACCTAACTCGTCATCCACGTTTAAAAACTTTACATTTTTATTGTCTGCGGTTGTTTTCTCAGGGGAATGAAATGGCAATTCAACTAATTGGTTAGTCGCTAAGTTTGCAGTAAATAAACCACTATTAGCGCCCACATAGAGTGTATTTTTGTCGATTTTTAATGCTCGGATATAATCATCTTTGCTAGGTAAGCTTAATATTGATACAAAAAGCTTACTTGCTTTATCGTATCTGAATACTTGTTCATCTATGGCTAAATAATAAAGACCATGCTGTTCAGCTATTGCTGAAATAGGAGAGTAAAGCTGCTTTTCTTTATCTATTTGTCCAGAGTAAATTTTTTCTGTTTTTAGCGTTATTGGATCAATAATGTATGCACCTGCAATATCGGTGGAAACTATCAACTTACCATCATTTGTTTTTAATAATGCATATATGTAATGTTTATCTAAACCAAAACCGCCGTCAAACGTGGTAACTTGATACCCATCAAAACGGTTTAAACCTTGCTGAGTCGCTACCCATATAAAGCCGATATCATCCTCTTGAATGTTGACAACATAACCATGCGAGAGACCTTCGTCAGTAGAAATTCGTTGTAATTGTTGAGCATAGTTTTGTGATGCAAAAGTGCTTTGGATGCATAGTAAAAAAACAATGGTGATATGAAAAAAAAGTTTGCTCAAACGCACTTATAAACACTCTCAGTGGAAGATAGGATGATACTTAGCTAGATAGTAAATATAGCATAAGTTTTTATTTTTTAATTACAAATAATATACGTAAAGTTAAAAGCTCTATTTTCAAATAGTGAGCTAATCTATATAGATAACAGCTAATGTTCATAAGGAGAGTATAGTGGTTTTATCTAATATTGATGCAAAAAACAGCGTGTTATTAATAATAGACTTACAAGCGTTGCTTGCTCCTGCAATTAAAGACTTTCCGAATATTTTAAAAAGTACATTGCAGTTAGTGCAGGCCGGTATTATTCACGGCGTCCCGGCCTTAATAACCGAGCAATATGTCAAAGGGTTGGGCGAGACTAATCAGCAAATTAAAAATACGTTACCTAATGCTACGTATTTTCATAAAACGTACTTTAGTGCGTGTGCAGAGCCTGGCTTTGTTGATAAGTTAAAAAGCTATGGTAAAAAGCAAGTTGTTGTTGTTGGCACTGAAGCACATGTGTGTGTTTTACAAACATGCTTAGATTTAATAGAAAATGGTTTTGAAGTTATTATCGTACACGACGGAGTTGGCTCGAGAAATCCGCAACATAAAAATTTGGCGATTGAACAGCTACGCCAAGCTGGTTCGGTAATTTCATGCGCTGAAATAGTTATTTTTCAATGGACAAAAAAAGCAGCAACACCTACGTTTAAAAAAATACTGCCTATAATTAAGTAGACCGCATGTATGTAATGTAAATTAAATGTATTATTTTTTAATGTGTCGGTAGTTTATTATTGTGTTCAGTAAACTGAAACTCGTTTTGATACGTATATTGCAAACTGCTTTATAAAACAACAATGCAAACAACAATTTTAAGGTTCTTATGTCTAGTATTGGCCGGTTATTTACAATTATTTTTAGTCTTTTGTTTGTCGAATCTATCGCTATTGGCTTGTATTTCGACACATTAGCGCAGGCCTTTATGATAGGTTTGCCATTGTGTTTATTACCTATATGGCTTTTAAACACACAAGGGGACAGTCCTGTTACCCCGCATGTGGTAGCTGCCGCCATAATGATGTTTTCTTTTTTGCACATTCAACAAACTTTTGGGTTGATTGAAGTCCATTTTGAAATATTTATTTTAATGCCCATGTTAATTGTTTTTGTACAGTGGCGAGTGTTTATTACTACAATTGTATTTGTAGCTGTTCATCATTTATCTTTTTATTATTTACAAACTCAAAATACAGGGTTTTACGTATTTGACCCTGATAGGCTTGCTTTTACTACGGTGCTTATTCATGCTGGATACGCAATAGTTGAGGTGCTAGTTGCAGGCTACATCGCTATAACGTTGCAACGCGAACGTCGTGCGGGTTTATCTTTAAGTTATGCGACAGAGCAAATAATGAAAGACCCCGAAAACATTAAACTCTCTCTACGCGCTGATGACACTAAAAGTGAGGCTGTAGCAGGGTTTAACACGTTACTAGATTACTTATCTGATGTTATTAAACAGGTACAAACTCAATCAGAATCACTGCAAAAAAACTCACAAGAGCTTATTCATGTTCATGATCAGTTGGCGGGTGGCGCAGTACAGCGTACACAACAAACTGATGATATTGCTAATTCTGGCGCTCAAGTTGCTAATGGTTTTAAACTTGTAGAAGAAGAAAGTGAGGTGCTTAAGCGTCAAGTAGACCATATTACACAAGCTGCGAGCGATGCATTAAAAGAAGTACTTCAAACAGACGCTAAAAGTAGAGAGCTGCTAACACTACTTAACCATACCGAAGAAAAAATTAACCACTTAGTGGCTGCGGGTGATGTTATTTCAGGTCTTCTTAATGAGATATCAGGTATTGCCGAGCAAACTAACTTACTTGCTTTAAATGCTGCTATTGAAGCTGCCCGTGCAGGCGAGCATGGTCGAGGTTTTGCTGTTGTTGCTGATGAGGTGAGATCTTTGGCTAATCATAGTAAAGCAACAACAGATAAAATTAGTTTAACATTAAAAGATCTCGTTAATAATAGTAAAACGTCAACGCAATCAATGAGTCAGTGTGTAAGTTTTGTAGTGGATTTAACAAGTATTAGTGCTGCGATGAAAGAGAATATTTCAGCAATGAGCGAGCAAATAGCTGCAGTATCTTCAAGCTCTGATTCAGTTGCACAAGTTGTAGCTGAGCAGGCAGGTAATACTGAATTAATAGCAAGCAGTACTGATACTATGCGCCAAAATCAGTACCAAGATACGCAAATAGTGCAGCAGTTAACTGCTAAGGTGCAGTTAATAGACGTAAGTATTGATTTGTTAGAGCAAAGCATTGCCAAGTTTAAATAAATCTAACACTTTCGTATTTTCGCTTATAGCTACATGGCTTATTTGTGTTGTTGCAGGGTTAGTTTATTTTCAATTAGAGCAGCTTAAACCGTTTGATAGCTCAAAAATTTTATTGCAAAAACATTGGTTTAGTAATTTTAAAAAGCAATTAGATTGGGTTGATACTGGTGAGCCGTCTTTAGTGATTATAACAGAAAAAAACTGTGGGTGTACTATACAAGCTAAACCACATATTTCATCGTTAAATTCTTTTGCTACAAATAAAGGCATGAAGATTGTGCAAGTTGAATTAACACCAATTCTTAAACACGTTATTCCAGCTACTCCTGCTGCTGTTATTATTAACAAAGCGGGTGAATTTGTTTATGCAGGGCCGCTCTCCGAAGGTCTAGCTTGCGCCCAAGGAAGTGGTTTTGTTGAAACTGTGGTCACTAATTTAGCTGCTGGTTTTAACTCAAATCTCTTAATTACACAAACCAAGGGATGTTACTGTGTAAATAATGCATAAATAACGTATCGATAAACTAAAGCTCGCACTTTAATCAATAGTTGCGAGCTTTAATATTGATTAAATTGTAACTAAGCCATAAATACCTAATGAGACAAACACACAAGCAGCAATAGCACGTACAGTGTTTAGTGATATTCTTTTTAGCAATGCATTTCCGGCGTATATAACAGGCACGTTAGCAATTAGCATACCTAACGTGGTTCCTACTGTTACCCAAAACACAGACTGATATTGTGCGCCTAATAGTACGGTGGCTATTTGTGTTTTATCACCAATTTCTGCAATAAAAAATAATACAAAAGCGACTAAAAAAGCCCCGTAGCTATCATATTTACTACTTACAGTTTCGTCTTTGTCTGGAATTAATAGCCAAAGGCCAACGACAATAAAACTGATGTTTACAAGCCAAGGTAAGTATTCAGAAGAAAAACTATTAGTTAACCACTGCCCAAACCATGCTGATAAACCATGATTGAGTAAAGTTGCGGCTAAAATACCAAGAATAAGCGCGCCTTTATTACGAAAACGGGCGGCTAACAGGAGCGATAAAAGCTGGGTTTTATCGCCTATTTCGGCAAGTGTGACAGTGACGGTTGAGGTTAAAAAAACTTCCATTATTGATTCTTACAGGCGGG